>NZ_CP014315.1:1200000-1500000 GCF_001557535.2 Burkholderia sp. PAMC 26561 | reverse complement strand
CGGGATGCCGTGTGCGATAGGCGCCAATGCATTGAGGCAAGAGCTGAGGCAGTGCGCCTGCCACGAAAGCGATCCCGAGGCGGCCTCGTTCGCCCCGGCCGGCAAGCTTCGCATGCTCGATAACGACGTCTGCCTGAGCCAGCAGCCGGCGCGCGCCCGAGAGCAGCTCGACACCTGCGTGAGTCAGCCTGAGCGGGCGTTTGCCGCGAATGAAGAGCGCCGTATCCAGGCTCGCCTCCAACTGCATGATCTGCTGGCTAAGAGGCGGCTGCGTGATGTGGAGGCGCGCGGCCGCGCGCCCAAAATTGAGCTCTTCCGAGAGCACGACGAAATAACGAAGCTGGCGCAAGTCGATCATGTTTCATTCCTAAAACGTATGAAACTCCAATGAATAATATATTAGACAGAACAAATTGACCGGCGCAAATTTGTTCCCATGCAAGGACAAGCAGTAAATCAAAGCGCGGTCAACGCCCGGCCGATGTCTGGTTAAAGCCTCGAACGCATCAATGGAGCGACGATCATGTTTCATCGATTTGCCTGTGCTGCCTTTTATGTCGCGATGACCGTCACCGGTGTCGTGACGACGGCCGTGGCAGCCGGTGAGCCCGCACCCTACGCACTAAAAGCCGGCAAACCGTACGCAGGGCAGTCGATCAAGGTCATGGCGGTATCGACTCCGCAGTTCACTGCGCTGCAAAAACGCACACAGGAATTCACCGACTTGACCGGCATAGAAGTGAAGTGGTCCTTCGTGCCGTTCAAGGCGCTGCAGGAAAAAGTCACGAGCGTGGGCGTAGCCGCGAACGGCAACTTCGACGTGGTGAACTATCTGGATCAGTGGGGCGCGTCCTACGCATACTGGTTGATGCCCCTCAACGATTACATTGCGCGCGACAAGCTCGACCTCAACGACTATCCGCCCGCATTTCTCGAAGCCCTCACCATCAACGGCAAACTCAACGGACTGCCGTTACGCAGCAACGTGCAAATGATGCTGTACCGCAAGGACATCTTTGCGAAGCTCGGGTTGAAGCCGCCAAAGACCTGGCAAGACCTGATCGATGCGGGCCCGAAGATTCGTGCAGCCTTCCCGGACGTTGCGCCGCTCGGTTGTTACTACGGCGCGGATGGCAACCGCCAGAACCTGTTTGCATGGGCCGATTTCGTGCGCGGCGCGGGTGGCCGGATTCTCGATGACAGGGGCTATCCGGCATGGACCTCGCCAAAAGCCATGGAAGCCACGCGCGAGTACGTCGGCCTGATGACCAAGAACAACCTGTGCGGGGCGGGCGCGACGTCGAATGTGGAACAAGACAGCCGCGTCGCCTTCCAGCAGGGCAGAAGCGCGGTGCTGCCAATTTGGCAATGGGCTTATTCAGCCGCCACCAATCCTAAAGACTCGACGCTCACGAAGGATCAGGTTGGCTTTGCGCCCATGCCGGCCTACAAAGCAGGCGATCCGCCGAGCACGGTCATCAACGTGATGCCGGTTTCCATCTCGGCTTACTCGAAGCACAAGGACGCGTCGTGGGAGTTCCTCAAATGGGTCACGAATTCCGATCTGGACAAACGCAATGCGATCGAGCGCAACGTCAATGGATTTGCCGTTGTGAACAGTGTGGTGAACCGCTGGTCGAGCATGGGCGACCCCCAGGTCAATGCAGCAAACGATCACATCTTGCTGGCGGCCAAAGCGGCGCTCGAAGGCAATGCCGCGCCGATGCCCGAAGTCGTCTACTGGCCGGAGGTCGCAGATCTTGCTTCGGTGGCGATCAACCAGGCGGCGTCGGGAGGCGACGTCGATGCACTCATGAATACGGCAGCGCAGCGCGCGAATCATGTCGTGCAGCGCGCGCTTCGCTAGAGCTCGAGCAGAACGGGTCCACTTGAGGAACATGTGTCATGTCTGAACGTATCGCCAAGTATGGAATGGTTGCGCCGGGATTGCTGATCGTGCTCGGCACGGCGCTTTATCCGCTGGTCACGACCTTCTATCTCAGCTTTCGCGACTGGAATCTCGGCCGCGCGAATGAATCGAAGTCCTTATGGTTGCCCTCAGACGGCTTCTCGCAAATAGGTTATCTCTTCGATAACTACACGCGTGCTCTCACCGACCCGTCAATGTGGAATTCGGCGTGGGTCACCGCGCGTTTCACGGTGGCCTCCGTGGTGCTGACCGTCGGGTTCGCGCTCGCAATCGCCGTACTGCTGTTTCGCGGCGGTCTGGTTCGCGCGGTCTTGCGCTCCATGCTGATCCTGCCGTTCGCCATGAGCCCCGCGTTGATCGGCGCGCTCTGGCGT
Organism: Burkholderia sp. PAMC 26561; assembly: GCF_001557535.2. NCBI lineage: Bacteria > Pseudomonadati > Pseudomonadota > Betaproteobacteria > Burkholderiales > Burkholderiaceae > Burkholderia > Burkholderia sp. PAMC 26561. Next base: position 1,497,696 of record NZ_CP014315.1, on the reverse strand, counting down.
TTCATGGCAAACGCCGACTTCGGCGTGGCCGGCGCAATCAGCCGCGCATTGCATCTGAAAGATATCGACATTCTTGGCAACGCAACCGCGGCGTTCTGGCTGGTTTTATCCAGCGATGTGTGGCACTGGACGCCGTACTTTGCGCTCATCTTCATTGGCGCGCTCGCGTCGGTGCCGAAGGAAAGCCAGGAAGCGGCCGAGATAGACGGCGCAACCCCGCATCAAGTGTTTTTCTCGATTACGCTGCCGCAGTTGTGGCCGGTTCTGGCGGTTGCCATGGTCCTCAAGGCCATCTTCGCAATGAAAGTATTCGACCAGGTCGTGATGATCACGAATGGCGGTCCCGGGCAGGCAACGCAGACACTCACGCACTTCATCTATTTCCAGGGCTTCAAGTACCTGAACATGGGTTATGCGTCGGCGCTCGGCTGGCTCCTCGTCATACCGATGATGGCGTTGACCGTGCTGTATGTCCGTCTTTCACAGCGTGGGAAATAAGGAACGACATGAACTCGAAATCCATTCCCGACATGTTGCCGCATACGCAATCCGCATCCCCCGCCGGCTACACCGCACCGCACAGGTTTCGCGCTTCGCTGGGCTGGTTTGGACGCGGCGTTGCAATGGCCCTGCTGTTCGTGGTGATCGTGTTGCCGCTGCTCTGGATCTTGTCCGCCGCGTTCAAGCACTACGTGGATATCTACAAGTTGCGCGTGACGTTTACGCCGACCATCGGCAATTTCTTCGAGATCATGCGCGAGCCGTTTCGCGTGCAGGACAAACTGATCAACTCGATCATTGTTTCCATGAGCACGGTCGTCATCACGCTGCCGATCGCGACTGCCGCCGCGTACTCGTTCTCGCGCTTCAGGCTCTTCGCGCACAAGTCGATGCTGGTTGCCGTGCTCGCCACGCAGTTCCTGCCGCCAGTGGTGATCGTGTTGCCGTTCTTCCTCATGTTCCGCGATCTCGGACTCTACGACACGCGCTTGGCGTTGATCGTGGTGCAAACCGCGCTCGTCATGCCGTTCGCAATCTGGATGATCAAGGGTTTCATCGATCAGATTCCGATCGATATTGAAGAGTCCGCGCTGATAGACGGTGCGACCCGTCTCCAGGTCCTCTACCAGATGATCATGCCGATCGCGCTGCCGGGCATTGTCACAGCGGGCATCTTCTGCTTCATCTTGTCGTGGAACGATTTCATCATCGCCGTGATCCTGACTTCGGAAGATGCAGTCACGCTGCCAGTCGCCATGAGCCTGTTCAACCGCGAAGAGGGCGATCTGTGGCAGCTGCTTTCCGCCACCGGCATTCTGATCATGCTGCCGATGTTCCTGTTCGCTTCGTTCATGCAGCGCTATCTGATTCGCGGTACGACGGCCGGCGCTGTCCGCTGATCCGTGCTCCAACTCTTTATTTAAGGCGACGTTCATGACTACGGTCACATTGAATCGCATCAACAAGAACTGGGGTGGCTTTCACGCCGTCAAGGACTTGAACCTGAGTATTGCCGAAGGGGAGTTCCTCGTGCTGCTCGGACCGTCCGGCTGCGGCAAGACCACGACCATGCGCATGATCGCGGGCCTCGAAGATCCCACCGGCGGCGAACTGATGTTCGACGGCGAGCGCATGAACGGCGTGCCGCCACGGCAACGCAATGTATCGATGGTATTTCAGAACTACGGTCTGTATCCGCACATGAGCGTGTACGACAATATTGGGTATCCGCTCAAGCTGCGGGGTGTGACCGGCGAGCAGCGCGATCGCGAAGTCAGGCGTGCGGCGGACCGGGTCGAACTCGGCCAGTTGCTCACGCGCCGCCCCGCGGCGTTATCCGGCGGTCAGCGTCAACGTGTGGCGCTTGCGCGTTCCATCGTGCGGCGGCCGCGCGTTTTCCTGATGGACGAACCGCTGTCGAATCTGGATGCCAAGCTGCGCGGGTCGATGCGCGCGGAGCTCAAGCACCTCGCACGCGAGCTTGCCGTCACGACGGTGTACGTCACGCACGATCAGGTCGAAGCGATGACACTCGCCTCGCGCGTCGCGATCATGAAGGAGGGCGTGCTTCAGCAGATCGACGCGCCCGAGAAGATCTACAACGAACCGGCCAATGCGTTCGTCGCGGGTTTTATCGGCTCGCCGGCCATGAATTTGCTGCGAGGGGAAGGCAGGGGTGGTCAGTTTGTCATGTCGGACGGGCTTGCTTTTCCCATCGCGCCTCCACGCAACGGGCCGCTTTATCTGGGCGTGCGCCCGGAAGACGTGGTGGTCGGCACGGGCGATCAGCCAGGCGCTTTTTCAGCAGATATCTTCGCGTTCGAACTGCTCGGCGACGTCACCCTCATCACGCTGAAACTTGCCGGCCAGCACTTTGTGGTCAAAGGCGACAAATCCATTCGATACACCGACGGCGACCGGATCATCGTGCGGCCAGAGCCATCGAAGATGTTCTGGTTCGACGGCACGACCGGCGAGCGCATCAAAACCGGCTGACGGTCGGGGCTGCCCCAATTCAGTTGCACAAGCTTGAAGCTTGAACCAGGAGAACGAGTCACCATGCGTCCCAACTTAATCAAACAGAAGTTCCTCGCAGGCGAACCCATCGTCAATGCATGGCTTTCCATCCCGAGCAGTTATGCGGCGGAAGTCGTGGCGTCCCAAGGATTCGATTCGGTGACAGTCGACCTGCAGCACGGGATGATGGGTTTCGAATCTGCGTTGACCATGTTGCAAGCGGTCAGCATCACGCCTGCAACACCTCTGGTCCGCTGTCCTTCGCTCAATCCGCCGGAGATCATGAAGCTGCTCGACGCAGGCGCTTACGGCGTGATCTGTCCTTCCATCGATACCCCCGAGATGGCGCGCCAATTCGTTTCTGCATGCCGCTATCCGGACGCCGGGCAGCGCTCGTTTGGTCCGGCGCGCGGACTGCTTTATGGCGGACCTGATTATTTCAGTTGCGCTAACGACACTGTCGTGACGCTTGCCATGATCGAATCGCAGCAAGCGCTCGATCAACTCGATGCAATCCTCGATACACCCGGCCTCGACGGTATCTACATCGGCCCGAACGATCTTGCGTTGAGCCTTGGCATGAAACCCGGCATGCAAACGAACGCGAGGCTGGAAGAGGTGATCGGGCAGATCCTCCGCGGCGCTCGTGATCGCGGCCTGCTTGCCGGCATATTCTGCAGCGACGGCGCCGCGGCGCACAGCCGGCTGGAGGAGGGGTTTCATCTAGTGACACCTGGCAATGATGCCAACGCGCTTGCAGTCGCAAGCACGTCGCGCCTTCTGGCAGCGCGCGGCGCGGGCGGTACGACAGCCCGCGGCGGCTACTGAAACTCGCTGAAGGAACAGGGCAGTGGCCGCCATTCCGCTTGTCTTGCTACCGGGAACACTGTGCGACGCGCGTGTCTGGCGTGCACAGGTCGACGCGTTGTCGGTGCAGCGGCCAGTCGTCGTATGCGAGTTGGGCAGCGAGCGAACCATGGAGGCCGAGGTGGCCTCGTATCTTGCGATACTCCCGCCGCGGTTCGTGCTGGGCGGATTCTCACTCGGCGGAATTGTTGCGCTGGAGCTTTACAGACAGGCGCCGGATCGTGTGGCCGGCTTGATCCTTGTGTCGACCAATGCACGACCCGATCCGGAATCAAGCCAAGAGAAACGCCGGAAACTGGTTGAACGGGTCGATGCAGGCGAGCTGGAAAGTGTTCTGGATGAGTCTCTGTTGCCCTATTACTTTTCGCCTGAATGTGGGCACCGTGGTGAATTGACCGCTCTGATCAGGGCGATGGCGTATTCGAGCGCGGCGAACTTTGCGAACCAGTCGCGCTATGCAAGCGATCGTCCGGATTCAAGGCCGATGCTGAAATCGATAACCGTGCCCGTTCTATTGATTTGCGGTGATTCGGACGTGTTGACGCCGCGCGACCGGCAGGACGAAATGGCGCAAGAGCTTGCGCAAGCGAGCACGGTGTTCATTGCACGATGCGGCCATTTTGCAACGCTCGAGTCATCTGATGCATGTAATCAAGCCATGCAGCAATGGCTGCTGAGAATGATTCCCTAGCCGTTTGATGGAGATTGATCGCCGAAAGTAATAGATTACTTATTAGTTAGGAAACCGATATAAAAAATACGCTGAGAGATCAACTGTTGAGGCGTCAGTGTCTTTTTGGCGCCGATACCCGAACCCACGCAAGACATTCCGCACGTCAACACGACCTTTACGAGCCACGTGAAATGAAACCGACCCGCGCGCTTTTATCTATTGCCTGCTGTTGCGCTGCTATCAGCGCTCATGCACAAAGCAATGTGACGTTGTACGGCATTATCGACGAAGCCTTCCAGTACACGACGAACCAGGCGGGCGGCCACGCTTATCAACTGGCCAGCGGAACATTGAGCGCTTCGCGTTTTGGCTTCAGGGGGCGTGAGGACCTTGGCAGCGGATATGCGGCCATCTTCCAGCTGGAGAACGGCTTCAACGCAAACACCGGCAAGCTCGGGCAGAACGGCCGTCTGTTCGGCCGCCAGTCGTGGGTGGGCATTTCGACGCCTTACGGCGCAGTCACGCTGGGTCGTCAATATGATTTCGAAACGACCTTCGTGGGGCCGTTCGAATCGGGTTATGCATGGTCGGGCGGTCCCGGCACGCAGCCCGGCGACAACAACAACATGAACGCCAGCTTTCGCTTGAACAACGCCGTCAAGTTCGTCAGCAATCCGTATCACGGATTGACTGTCGGTGCGGTGTATTCATTCGGAGGCACGCCCGGGTCGGTCACCAACAACAGCACGTACGGCGCCGGCATCACTTACACAATCGGCGGCTTTGCGGCTGCGGCGTCGTATTCGCATATCGATCATCCAAATACATCCGTGTACGACGGAACGAACACCACTACCGGCGTGACCGTGTCGGGGCTGAGCTACTCCGGTTTCGTATCGGCGAAAAGCCTGCAAATCAGCGCGCTCGGCGCCTCATACACGTTCGGAAACTCGACGATTGGCGGGACTTTCAGCAACGTCGACTTTGGCAAGCTGGGCAGCGGTTCGGGGCCGAATCCCGAAGGGTATTCCGGTACCGGCGTCTTGAATACCGGCGAAATCAACTACCTTTACCATTTCACGCCGGCATTCAGTGCGGGCACTGCGTTTATCTACACACGTGTGAATTCGACGGGTGGCGCACCCGGCGCGATTTATCGCCAGATCGATATCGGAACGACATATAGTCTTTCGAAGCGCACGGATGTGTATGTGTGGGCGTATGGTCAGAACGCCAGTGGGACCAATTCCGTGGGTGGGCCGGCCGTTGCGCAGCTTGCCTTTACATCGGCTTCCTCCACCGACAAGCAACTTGCCGTGGTAGCCGGCATCCGGCATCGTTTCTGAGCGTGGGCGAGCTTTTTGAGTTTTCAATTGAGAGGAGCATAAGGTGAGCTATGACCTAGGGTCGTACAAGGATGTCCCGGACTTCATTTATGGAATCACGCGTGAAATCTGGGAGGACCGGGGAATCGGCGGGAAGCTCGACAAGCATTACGCGCCCGATATCCTGCTGCGCGCCGCGACCGGATTCACCGGAAGCAACAAGGGTGTCACGGCGCAGACACTGCAGACGCTGCATCAGTTCCCTGACCGCCAGCTCGTTGGCGAGGATGTGATCTGGACGCCGTATGGCGACGGCACCTTTCTTTCGTCGCATAGGTTGACCTCCGTGATGCGTCATACCGGCGACGGCGTTCTCGGCCGCGCCGAGGGACGCATGGTTCGCAGCCGGATCATCGCGGATTGCTGGGTACGGGATCAAGTCGTGATCGAGGAGTGGCTCGTGCGGGACCAGGCTGCTTTCGCGCGGTGCCTGGGCACAAGTGCGCGCGCGCTCGCCCGCAGCATGACCGACCGGGAATTGCAGCAGGGCGTGCCGATTTCCTTCTTCACGCCTGAGCACGACAAGCCGAGCCGCTATAAGGCAACCGTGCAAAGCGACGACGAAACCGTTCACCGTTATCTCGGCGGCATGCAACGTCTTTGGCACGACAAGGAAACGGCCGTGATTCGCGACATGTATTTCCACGGCGCCGCGTTTCATGCACCCGGCGGGGACGTACTCTACGGGCATGGCGATATCGATACATTCGCGCTTGGTTATCTCGCATCATTTCCCGATGCGGTGCTCAAAGTAGAAAGCGCACGGGTGAACCGCGATCCTGAGCAGCCAGTAAGGGTTGCGGTGCGCTGGTCGCTCACGGGCACGCATTGCGGCTTCGGACATTTTGGAGAACCGACCGGCGCGCCTGTCTACGTCATGGGCATGTCGCACGCGAATCTCACGAAAGACAAGGTAATGACGGAATTTTTCGTTACCGACGAGGTGTCGATCTGGAAGCAGATTTTTGCGCACATGGAAGGCAAGAATGGTGCGTAGCGTGCCACTTATAAGCAATGCGCCAACCTGCTTCGTGCCGAATCGCAGTTAGCTCGGGCTTTTGATTTGCCTTTTTGAAAATCCACACAGGATCCAAAACTCAAAGGCTTTCCAAAAAATCTTTCTTGATCGAGTGGGAATAAGCTGAGCACGCGATATCGGCTGCGTTGGCGGCAGCGTTCACCATCGCGCTTGCATTCACCGGCTTGCACAGGGAGATAACGATCGGCGGTGGAACGGGCTTCGACGGCAGCTCTACGAACTCGCCACTTTGCATCTCGTTCGCGACGAAAAGGCCGGGAATGCCGCCGACGCCATATCCATCGCGCGCCAGTTGAACAATGGCCGCTACTGAGGGCGAACATGTGATGCGGTTTTTCTCGGGTTGTATCTTCTCTTTGCGGCGAGCCCATGGACGATACTTTCCAGTGCCACTTGTGGTGCAGTTCCGCGGCCAAGCAACTCGGAATCAGCCACACGACGATGTGGCGGTTTTAGAACGAGGCTTCGTAGCAGGAGTTGTTTTAGCGCGCGAGCCAGTGCGTCAGATGCGAGAGACCGTGAATGTCGTGCAGCCCGACGTGGCCTGCAATAAACCACGCTGCGGTCCACGACGCGCCGACCACCAGCAGGTCGCAGTGTCCGCTATTCCACCAGTTGAGCGAATGACGCGAGGCGATCCACGGAACGCCGAGCGGATTGGGCCAGTCGGCGAGCAGATGCATCAGGCCGCCGCACGCGAATCCAAATGCCGGCGCGGCGAGCCGGTCATGCCCGAGCCAATGGTACGAGACCGCCAGCAGCGCAATCCAGCCGATACCCCAATGGGTCACAGTACGGTGCGTGATCCACAGGCGGCGCGTGCGTGACCACCACGCCACTTCCAGCCAGTCGGGGGCAGTGCCGCCCGCAACCGCAGCCATGAAACTCAGCAAGACCCACACGTGAAACGGCCCGACGGTGCCGCTGTGAGCGACGATACTCGCCGCCATGACGCCCGCCGCGAAGCCGGTGGCGTGATGTGCTTTGCTTGATGCCATTGGAACGATACTGCCTGGAAGACGGGCCGCCATGTTTGCAGAACCGCGAGGAAATTGACAGTCGCTGTTACTGTCTTTTTCACTTCCGTGAAGGGAGCGGGCGTCAGACCCGAGCGCCGCCTTTCAGCGTTTCAGCCGTTCAGCCGTGCAGCGGATGCAGGATGGAAGCAATGCCCTTCGACGAAAGCGCGCTTTCGATTCCGAGCACAGTGCCGCCAATCGCTCCGGCATATTGATTCAGCGCCGTGTTCTGGATCAGCAGGCTGCGCGTGGCAAGCGGCAACGCTCTTCGATAGACCACTGCACGCACCCCCGCGAGAAGATCGTCGCTGATCCTCGCCATGCGCCCTCCAAGCACGATGGCCGCAGGGTTGTACATATGCACGAGCATGGCGATGATCTCGCCGATTTCCTCTGCCGCCGCGCGTATCAAGCGCACCGCTTGCGGATCGCCGGAGCGAACGAGACGCACGAGGTCATCCACGGTTTGCGCGTCGGAGTCGGGCAGCGCCTGCAGGTTGGCGAGCACCGCATTGGTCGAAGCAACGGCTTCAACGCAACCGATATTGCCGCAACGGCAAACGACATCGTCGCGGCCTGGCACCCTGATATGCCCGATGTCACCCGCAGAACCATCGGCGCCGCGGTGCAGCATGCCTTCGGACGTAATGATGCCGCAGCCGATTCCGGTCGATACCTTCGCGAAGAGCAGCGGCGATTGATTGGCAGGCCGCGTGCGTGCTTCGCCCAGGGCCATCAGGTTCACATCGTTATCGACCAGCACCGGCGTCTTGAGGCGCGCCTGCAAATATTCCGATACCGGAAAGCCATCCCAACCCGGCATGATCGGCGGCCTCACGCAAACGCCGCGGCTGAAATCCACGGGACTCGGCAAGCCGACCACGACACTGCGCACGGACTGATCGAGCAGCCTGTGCTCCTGCAGCAATTGATGGAATTGCTCGATGATCGATTCGAGGACCGGCTCCGGTCCAAGTGAAACATCGACGCCAAAGACCCGCTCGGCAAGCCGCCGTTGCGCAAGATCCGAGATCACGAGACGCCCGTGCGTCGCCCCCATGTCCGCCACGAGGATCACGCCGGCGCGCGGATTGAGCACGAGCATGGTTCCGGGACGTCCTCTCGCCGATGCGCTTTGCGCCTGCTCCTTCACGAGATCGCATTCGATCAGCGGCTGGATCAATTGAGAGACGGTCGAGCGCGCGAACCCGGTATTGCGCGCAAGGTCCGCGCGGCTCACGCCCTGCGACGACGCAATCAGCCTCGCGAGCTTGCTATGAACCTCGAACTCTTCGAGCCGGAAAGCGCGGTCGAACGTGGCGAGGCGAGAGGGAGCGGGTTGATTGCTTTGAGTGTGCATAGCGGCTGAGGCCTCGGGGAACCGAGCTTACTTTAATCCGAGCATTGGCCACAAGCGAGATTCTCAAGCCGATAGGCAAAGTATTTATGTCGGAAATCGAATTAAATAATACAAAATGTCCGGCCAAGACGCGCCTCGGTATTGTCCCAGTCAACCAAATGGAGTTTAAAAAAATGGCTGAGACAAAACTGGCGCGCGCGCCGGGTGTGGCAATCGTCGGCGCCGGCATGATGGGCGCCGTTCATTCAAGGGCGAGCCGTCTGGCCGGCGCTCAGATCAAGGGCATTGCAACGTCGAGCCCGGAGCGCGCAAAGGAGGCTGCGGCGCAACTGGGAATCGAGCGCGCCTATTCGAGTGTCGAGGAAGCCATCGCTGATCCGTCGGTCGACGTCGTTCATATCTGTACGCCCAACTCTACGCATTACCCGATTGCCATGGCGGCGCTCGCTGCCGGCAAGCACGTGGTCTGCGAAAAGCCGCTTGCCACCAGTCTCGCCGATGCAAAAGCATTGGCAGATGCTGCGCACTCGGCGCAGCGTGTGGCGGCGATCCCCTTTGTTTATCGATATCACCCTATGGTTCGAGAAGCGCGCGCGCTCGTGCAGGACGGCACGGTGGGCGCGCTGCAACTGATGCACGGGAGTTATCTGCAGGATTGGTTGCTCGGCCGCGACGATACCAACTGGCGCGTCGACGCCACGCTAGGTGGCCCGTCGCGCGCATTCGCCGATATCGGCTCGCATTGGTGCGACCTGGTTGAATGGATCAGCGGCGAGCGTTTTGAATCCGTTGTCGCGACGCTCCAGACCACGATGAAGGACAGGCCGGCGGGATCGGTCACGACCTTTTCAGCGGTGACGCCAGATGCATCGGCGCCGAGAACAGCGGTGACGACCGAGGACATAGCCGGTGGGTTGTTCCGCACGAGCACAGGCGTCCTGACAACGCTGACCGTAAGCCAGGTGTCGGCAGGTCGCAAGAACCGCTTGTGGTTCGAAATCGATGGCGCCAACGCAAGCCTCGTGTTCGACCAGGAAGAACCCGAAAAATTATGGCTCGGCGAGCGCGACTCGACGCGCCTGCTCGTGCGCGATCCATCGCGCGGTAGCGCCGAGCAAAGGCGTCTCGCGACCTTGCCGGCGGGTCACGCCCAAGGCTACGCGCAATGCTTCGAAGCCTTCGTTGCCGATACATACGCGGTGATTCGCGGCGAGACCCGCGAAGGCCTGCCGACTTTCGACGATGGTTATCGCTCGGCGCAGATCATCGATGCGGTGCTGGGTTCATCGAAAGCGGGTGCGTGGAAACAAATCTAGTGGGTGTGTCATCACATAAAAATCCGCTTGCGCGGAAAAACAGGAGACGAAGCATGAACGTACAAAACTGGCTCAAATCGACAACGGGCGTTGCAGCAGCGGCATTGACGCTGGCAGCGTGGACGCCGGCGCAAGCCGCAGACATCGCGATCGTCTTGAAGACGCTCGCCAACCCGTATTGGGTCGCAATGCGCGACGGCATCCAGAAAGAGGCGAAGGCGAAGGGCGTCACGGTCGACATCCTTGCGGGCAACAGCGAAGAAGATATCCAGGGGCAGCAACGTCTGGTGGAAGACGTGCTGAACAAGAACTACAAGGCGATCGGTGTTGCGCCGATCTCGCCCGTGAGCCTGATTCAAGCCGTGAGCGCGGCGACGAAGAAAGGCATCTACGTGGTCAACATCGATGAAAAAATCGATCAGGGCCAGTTGAAAGCGGCGGGCGGTGCGGTGATCGCTTTCATTTCGAGCGACAACGTGGCGCTTGGAAATAAAGCGGGCGATTTCATTGCCCAGAAACTTGGCAGCTCGGGCGGCAAGGTCGCGATCATCGAAGGAAAGGCGGGGAACGTGTCGGGCGATGCACGCCGCGATGGCGCAAAGCAGGCCTTCGCAAAGGTGCCGTCCATCAAGCTGGTTGCAAGCCAGCCCGGTGACTGGGATCGCTCGAAAGCACTCGACGTCACGACCAACATCTTGCAACGCAACCCCGATCTGAAAGCTATCTACGCGGCGAACGACACCATGGCGCTGGGCGCGGCCCAGGCTGTGAAGAATGCGGACAAGCTCGGCAAAGTCGTTGTAGTCGGCACCGATGGCGTTCCCGAAGCGCTCGACTCCGTCAAGCGCGGTGAGCTGACCGCAACGGTTGCGCAGGACTCCGCGGCGATGGGCGCAAAGGCCGTCGACCTGTTGCTCGATGCGCTGAAAAACAAGCCTGCTATCGATCCGAACAAGACGCCGGAGTTTCTGCCAATCGAGTCGCATCTGATCACGAAGTAAACCGCCTCGCGAGGATCAGATGAACGAAGCACTGGTGGCCGTACGCGGCATCACGAAGCTGTTTCCCGGTACGACAGCGCTAAGCGACGTGAGCTTCGACGTTCGCGCCGGCGAGGTGCATGTCCTGCTCGGCGAGAACGGCGCCGGGAAATCGACGCTGATGAAAATCCTGAGCGGCATCTATGAGCCGACTTCGGGCGCGATCATCGCGGGCGGCAACGAGTACGCCAGGTTGTCGCCCTCGTTGTCCGCCCAGCTCGGCATCTGCCTGATCTATCAGGAGCTGAGCGTTATCGACTACTTGAGTATTGAAGAGAACCTGTTTGTCGGGCGCATTCCGACCATCAAGCGCTTTGGTATTCCCGTGGTCGATCGCCGGAAGATGAACGCGAAGGCGCGTGAGGTGCTTGCCCGTGTCGGCCTCGCGCGTGATCCGCGAACGCTGGTGGGCGATCTGGGCATCTCGGAGAAACAGCAGGTCGAGATTGCCAAGGCGCTCGCGAGCGAAGCGCGGCTCATCATCATGGACGAGCCGACTTCGTCACTGACCGATACCGAAGTTGCGAAGCTCTTCAACGTGATCGGCGATCTGAAGCGCGAAGGCGTGGGCGTGGCGTATATCTCGCACAAGTTGAAGGAGATTGCGCTGATCGGCGACCGTGTCACGGTCCTGAAAGACGGCAAGTACGTGGGCACGTACGATGCCAGATCGACTTCGACGGATCGCCTCGTCGCGCTGATGGTTGGCCGGGAGATCGTTCACGGCAGGCCGAAAGGCGAGGATGCCACGCACGGAGACATCGTATTTTCCGTCGATCATCTTTCCTCCCGCGATGGCTGGGTGCGCGATGTTTCGTTCAACGTGCATCGCGGCGAGATCTTCGGCTTTGCGGGCCTGATGGGTTCCGGGCGCAGCGAACTGATGGAAACCATCTTCGGTGTGCGGCGAAAATCGGCGGGGCGCATGACGCTGAACGGGCGCGAGATCACGATCGACTCGCCGTATCAGGCGGTCAAGCAAGGGCTTGCATTCGTGACCGAAGACCGGCGCGCGACCGGCTTCTTCCAAAACCTGAACATAGAAGAAAACATCTTCGTGGCGCCTGCCTTGCGCAGCACGCGGCGCGCGCTGTCGCTAGGTTTGATCGACCGCGCACGCCAGCGCGAATTCGGCCTGCGCTACAAGGAGCGGCTGCGCATCCGCTGTGCTTCGTCGACTCAGAACATCACCGAACTGTCGGGCGGCAATCAGCAAAAAGCGATCATCGCAAAGTGGCTTGCTGCGCAAAGCGACCTCTTCATCTTCGATGAACCCACCCGCGGTATCGACATAGGCGCGAAGGCTGAAATCTATTCGATCATGCGCGGCCTCGCGAACGAGGGGAAGGCGATCCTGATGGTTTCATCGGAGTTGCCGGAACTCATTGCGGTGTGCGATCGCATTGCGGTGTACAAGGACGGCACGGTGGCAAGCACGCTTGCGAACGCCGACGCCACGGAAGAATCGATCATGCAAGTCGCCACCTCATGAGCGACCACGAAGGAGGCAAAATGAACCCATCGAATACTTCGGGTGCGCCGTTGCCGGCCGCACCGCGCCGCGATTTCGCGACGATCTGGCAAACGTATGGCACTTTCGGCATCCTGGTGGTGTTGCTGATCCTGTGCAGCATTGCATCGCCACAATATTTCCTCACCCGCGACAACCTCGTGCAGGTCCTGTTGCAAAGCTCGGTCATGGTGTTGCTCGCGTGCGGCGTGTTCTTCACCATTCTGATTGCAGGGATCGATTTGTCGATTGGTTCGGTGCTGGCGCTGTCCGGCATGGTCATGGCCAAGCTGATGATGGCGGGTTTGCCCGTCTGGCTCGCGGTGCTGATCGGCGGCGTGGGCATGGGCGCGTTGCTCGGCGCCATCAACGGCGCCCTGGTCAATCTCACGCAGTTGCATCCCTTCATCATCACGCTGGGAACGGCGGCGATTTATCGCGGTGTGACGCTCATCGTGTCGGATTCGCGTTCGGTATTCGGCTTCGACCGTTCATTCACCGATGTCGTCGCCGGGCGTGTTTTCGGCGTACCTGTACCCATCATCATTGCGGTCGTCGTGGCGGGTTTCCTGTTGTTCCTGACCAAGTTTACGAAACTCGGGCGCAACATCTACGCGCTCGGCGGCAATGCGCAAGCCGCGTTTTATTCAGGCATCAGCGTGAAGCTGCATACCATGGTGGTGTTCATCATCGCGGGGACATGCGCGGGTATCGCGGGCATTGTCACGACCGCGCGGACCGCTGCGGCCGAGCCGAACGCGGGCGTCGGGTTCGAGACCTTCGCCATTGCGTCAGCGATCATCGGCGGGACGAGCTTCTTTGGCGGGCGAGGGCAGGTGACGGGCGTGGTCATTGGCGGACTGATCATCGGCGTGATCAACAACATCCTGAACATCATGAACGTCGAGACCTATTATCAGCAGATCGTGATGGGCGCGCTGATCATTGCGGCAGTCACGGCCGACAAGCTGTTCACCCGGAAGTTCCGCTAGGTTTCCCAATCAATCAGATCTGCGGTGGACGCGTGTCGACGTTGACCGCGTTCCCGCTTCAGCCATTCCCTTCCTGGAGCATCCCGTGTCCTCGATTCAAGCCGCAGAGAAAATCCGTCTTTTCATCGCGCCCTCCCCGCGTAACGTCGAAGACATTTTCAGCCCCGCCGATCTGGAACGTCTTCATGCGCTTGGCGAAGTGTTCATCCACGCAGATGGCCCCGTGACCGATGAAATCTTCAACCAGCACGCAGCCGATGCGCACATCATCGTCGGGCAGCTCGACATGCCGTCCGAACGTCTGACGCGTGCCGTGCATCTTCGCGCGATCGTGAATGTGGAGGGCAACTTTCTTCCGAATGTGGACTATGCGCAGTGCTTCAGACAAGGCGTGCGCATGCTGAATGTGAGCCCGGTGTTCGCGGAACCGGTGGCGGAAGCCGCGCTTGGCATGGCAATCGATCTGGCTCGCGGGATCAGCCATGCGGACCGGCGCTTTCGCAACGGCACCGAACAATATGGACTCGATGCCAACCGGGACGCGTTTTCGCTTTATGGCGCGCCCGTGGGGTTTATTGGCATGGGCGATCTCGGGCGTGCAATCCTGCCGCTCATCGCGCCGTTTCGTGGCGTGGTGAAGGCGTTCGATCCGTGGCTGCCGCCGGCGTACCTCGAGTCGCTCGGTTGCGAGGCGGCGTCACTTGAGACGGTCTTGCGCGAGTCGCAGGTCGTGTTCGTGGTGGCGGGCGTGACGTCGCAGAACCAGGGATTCCTCACGCGCGATGAATTTGCATCGATGAAACAAGGCGCCGCGTTCGTGCTCGTGAGCCGTGCCGGCGTGGTCGATTTCGATGCGATGCTCGACGCAGCCGCGTCAGGGCATATTCGTGTGGCGACCGATGTCTTTCCCGAAGAGCCGCTCGCGCCGGGACATCGGGCGCGTTCCATCGATACCGTGTTGCTCTCGCCGCATCAGGCCGGCGCGCTGAGTGCCGTGCTGCGTGAAATCGGCCGTCGTGCACTGGCGGATATCGAACTGATCGCGCGCGGTTTGCCCCCCGTGATGTGCAAGATCGCACAGCCCGAGACAGTCGGCCTGATGCGCAGCAAACCGGTGGCGAAGAGCTGAGCGATGCTGAGCCGCATATCGCACTTTGCAGGAATCTCCGATACTCGCCGCGAGTTGAAATGGACCGCTTATCGCGGGTGGAACGCGTTATCGATGCGCCAGGGCGCGGTCGAGTTGACTGTTGTGCCCGCCATTGGCGGAAGGCTGATGAGCATCCGGCATGAGGGCGTCGAGCTGGCCTACGTCAACGACGCGCTTGCCGGCCACGTGCCCGACTGGAGTGCGGAACAATGGCGCACGCTGTGCGGCGAATGGGATTTTCCACTATGGGGTGGCGGCAAGACCTGGGTTGCGCCGGAGTCGGACTGGCCCGAACGCGCGCCACAGCGCGATCTGGACAGCGGTTCCTACGAAGTCGTGAGCACGTGGTTCGACAGCCGGTCGATGGGCGTCGAGTTGCTGAGCCCTGTATGCCGGCAAAGCGGCTTGCAGGTCCGGCGCCGCATTGTGTTGTCAGCACGCGATGGCTCATGGACAACGTTGCATGAACTCAGCAACCGCAGCGAGGTGGCGCGGCCATGTGCAATCTGGGACGTGCTGATGTTGCGGCGGCCTGGCCGGGTTGACGTTGTTATCGAAAACGCACAGCGGGACTGGTGGGAATCGGTGACGCCGTTTCTCGCTAAAGGCCCATTGGGCGATATCCGTGAATCCGGTTTCGTGACGGGTTCGAGCAAGCACGTCACGACACGGTGCACCGAGCCAATCGAGTTCAAACTGGGCATCGATAATTCGCCGGGTGTAGCGCACGTAGTGTTCGATTTGCCGGAGGGCAGGCATACGTTGAGCAGGCGCTTCCCGGTGTTCCCCGATGCAAGGTATGCTCATGGCTCGCCGCTAGAAGTCTTCAACGCACCGCGACTGCCCTATTTCGAGATCGAATCGCACGGACCGCTGGTCGTCTTGCAGCCGCGTGAGTCGACCACTTTGAGCGTGGTCGAAGCGGTCACGGGCGGCGTTGAGGAACATCGTTAGCGTTTGCCGGTTGGACATCATTCATCTTCCTCATGCTGCTCACTCAAGTCGAATTCCGCACCTCCTGTCTTCTCTTCGACATGGATGGAACCCTGATCAATTCACATGCGCCCGTGATTCGTGCGTACACGGACTGGGCGGCGCACCACGGGCTCGACGCCGCCATGGTCCTGCGCGAATGCCAGGGGCGGCGCGTGATCGATACGGTTCGCGCACTGGCGCCGCCGGGAACGGATGTGGAAGCCGATACCGCCGCGCTGAAGCAGCGTGAACTCGACGACGTGGACGGCATTGTCGAGATACCGGGCGCACTTGCTATGCTGGCATCGCTTCCGGACGATCGCTGGGCGGTCGTGACGTCCGCTGAACGGCCGCTTGCGATACGCCGCATGCAGGCAGCAGGACTGCCCATTCCCCGCTTCCTTTTTACGTCCGACGACATTGCGCGCGGCAAACCTGCGCCGGATGGGTTTATCGCGGGTGCGAAGGCGCTGGGAGCCGAGCCGGAGCAAGCGCTCGTGTTCGAAGATTCGGCAGCCGGGATTGCATCGGGACTCGCGGCTGCGTCGAAGGTGATCGCGTTGACTTCTACGCTTGACGTGGCGCAGATCGATGCCCTCGGGCCTTCAGGTTATCTTCACGATTTCCTTGGCGTCAAAGTGTTCGAAGACCAGGGCCAGTTGCTGTTCCGGATAGCCTGATCGGGTCATTTATCCTTGCCGCTTCCGGCATGCTGGAAGACGCCGCGCGCCATTGCCGCCGCGCGGCCAACGCCCGGAAGCAGTCCGATCATGTCCGATCGAATCATCAGGCCGACCAGCATGACGGTGAGGGTGGCTTCGCCGATCACGCGCGCAACGGCCATGCCCATGGCGCCATATAAAGGCGCGAGAAACAGCGCCGCAGCCAGGTTGGCAAGACCCGACGTGATCCCGGCTATGGCAAGCAAGCGGTCTTTCTGGCGCGGCACGAACACATAGAACGCGACGAACTCGTTGAACGCGGCGAACGGAAACATCACGGCGAGACACTGCAAGACGTGTGCGCTTGGAGTGAAGGCCTTGCCGAGAATCAACGGCATGAGGAACGGCGACAGGCTCAATGCGGCCAGCAGCGCAAGCACGCCGTACCCCATCAACAACGTCGCGCCGCGCCGGCTGCTGGCGCGGGCGCCATCGGTGTCGCCTTGTGCGAGTTGCCGCGAGATGGTCGGGATAAATACCTGGGCGGCCGGACCCATCAAGCTCAACCCAATGGTCGCAAAACGTTCGGCGGCGCCGAAATATCCCACCTGATCCGGCGAAGACAGCAACGTAAGCAAATAAGTCGACGACGCCGTCAGCACCGCCGACCCCGTTGAATAAGCGAACAACATGGTGGACCCGCGCATCAGGTCCATCACGCCGCTCACCCGGAATTTCGGCAAGCCCACATGTGCAAACGTCAGACCGTACGAAATCACTGATGAAATCACGCCCGCAATCAGCAGGCTCGCGACGACCCATACCGAGTCTTGCGGTCCTCTGACTATCGATAAAATGAGAACGAGGCTGATCGCAAAGCCGATGACCTCAATGATGATCGGCGTGCGAAAACGCTGGCGTCCCTGAAACAGCCAGCCCAGGTTCAATGCGGACACAAGCCCGAGCATGGTAGCCAAAAGCCCCATGAGAGGCCGCTCGGAGAGCGTAGGCGAGCACAGCGTGGCGATGACACCTACGGCCAGACCGACCGCGCCGGTCAATATCCGTGCGCTCGAATGCAGGGAGAACACATCGTTATGGTGGCTGCGCTCCGGAGACTTCGCGACATCGCGCATGCCGACAAAAGTGAACCCGTAGCTTGCAAGCATCCAGATCACGTTCATGAGTGACATGGCCGCAAGCACGCGCCCATATTCCGTCACGCCAAGCACCCGCCCATAAAACGGAATGACGATGATGAGATAGAGATACCTCATCACATAACCGCCGTACACGAACACTAGGATCTTGGCGTTTTCTTTTTTATCCATACTTCTTTGTTTAAGCCCGCCAGGCGGCGTAATTTATCGCCTTGTTGCGAAGCTTAGCGTGCTGCTGCGCGACGGCGACCTAGCGGGTTGGCAATATAACGGACCGCGAAATCCGACAAGGGTGAATAAGGTACGAGGCACATGCTCGACAACACGAGCGTCCCGACTTTCTTTTTAAGGCTCCAGAAAGGGTTTGCAATAATCGAATGCAAATAACTGCGCGACTCTCTCATCATCCAGCCCCAGCGAGTTGCAAGCGGCGCCTGATACACGCGGGAGCAAAAATGCGCCTTCTCGTGAGAGAAGTCGTGAAACGATACCGGTAAATCGACTTTCAGGCGCGAGTGTGCAATGTTCTGCAAGGTCGCCCATCGCATGCTGAGCGCGCTCGATCCCTTGACCATGCTCTCTGCGTTTGCAAACGACACGCTGGGCGCACTCGTATGATGCACCCGATATCCACCGAGCGACTTGGGAATCGTTGCGACGGAACCCAGCAACACGACACCGTATATGGCGTAGAAATCAGCGCCGTAGCGGTTGATGGCTGACTCGGGCACCGGAAAAATCTGCTTCAAGGCACTGACGCGATACGCATTGCCCGATGCCGGCGGCGACGGGTACAGCCAGCCGCGCTTTAGCAACGTGCCGCAATCCGCCGGCGGCTCCGAATGCGGTACGTGTACTCCCATCAGACCGCCAGCGGAGTCGATCACGTCCAGGCGGAACTGGACCTTCGCATAGTCGCCGCTCTGGAAGACGCGCATCACGTCAGACACGGCACTGGGATAGAGAAGGTCATCTGAATCCAGCAGGATCGCGTGGTCCGTTTCAATGATATCCACGGCGCGATTGTAGGCCGAGACCTGGCCTCCGTTCTCCTTGAAGACCGCTGAGATACGCGATCCATATCCATCGATAAGCGCCCGCGAGCCATCGGTCGAACCGTCGTCGACGACCACGACCCGCGTGGCCGGATAGTCCTGGGCAAGCGCCGACTCGATTGCCTGCGTGAGAAAGCGCTCGTAGTTGTAGTTGCAGATGACGATCGTGACGGGTTCCATAGGGCCTCGGTGCTGGCTAGAGATTCCATGCGGCAATCGAGAGAGTCTGTCAGGCCAATTCAACAAAATCGGCCCATGCGACGTCGCAATTTCGTCAGATCTCGAAAGTGCAGGTGATTGAAGGACTGTGGTTGGAAGTCAGGATCAGGACTTGAGACGCGATTTTGCGCGATGCGCCCAGCCTTGCAACAAGCCGACCTGGGACCCGAAATTCGTGCTTGGAGCGAACGACTATGCTGCAGTGAAGCATAAACCGCCGAGAACGTCAGACGCCTTTGCCCGGCGCAAAGTCCGGAGCTATTGGCCGATTAAGCTGAGGAATTAGCGGTGGATTTTCGCGTTCGGCTTCTTATCTTTTTCTGCAATAAGCTTGTAACGAAATGGTGGTATCCGCATATGCTCAGTAATTCTTAACAACTACATTATATTGCCTTACATTTTCATTATGTATCTTGACCAATACGGGTAATTCGTGACTTACCGTGCGCCTGCCGACGGAGGATTCCGGGTATGCTTGGGAAGAAGGGGGCGCCCGGGGTAGTATTGGCGTCCTAAATAAATCCATACAAAACTCTGGAAATGCACGATGCGCGTTGATGTTGAGACATTAGTCAGAAAATCCATTAAAAAAGCGGCACGCCACAAGTTCGACAAGGATCATGAGTCGCAGGCCCGAATCATATTCAAGACGCTTGAGAAGAAAAACGGCAAGACCGACCCGGTCAACTTGAGGCTGGCTGATGCTTACGCGCAGGAGGTACTCGGCAATGCCCGTTATGCACCTTGGCTCCGCGTCTATGCCGCGTTCACTGGAACGTTCAAGGAAGGCTGGATTCCCGATAATTATTATGGGAGCGTCGTCGTACCCCGAATGAAAGGATCGTACGGAAAGATATCCAGCCTCAAGCCCTTATCCGGCATTATTTTTAGCAGCGATACTTTTCCGGATATCGCTTACTTTGTTAATGGGCTGTTCTTTACCTCTGATCATGTTGCAGTTCCTGAAGCGGAGGTCGAAACATTTGTTTTCCGAAACACGGAAAAAATCGTATTTAAAGTCGACAGTTCGTTCCAAGGAAAGGGCGTTTTCTTTTTCGACCGGGAAACCTTCAGTGTCGGCAGCATAAAGTCGTTGGGAAATGGCGTAATTCAGCGATTCATTGTTCAACATCAATTGTTTAATGATTTCGCATCGAATGCTGTGGCGACTTTAAGGATTACATCAGTCGTAGATGATGCCGGGCTGATTTCCATTCGTGCATGCTTTTTACGCCTTGGCCGGGTTGCAGATACTCACATTCAACCGGACAGCGAGATTTGCGTGCCCGTGGATCTGGCTAACGGCAAACTGTACGCGCAAGGTTACCTGGCGAACTGGATGGCGCTCGATGAGCATCCGGATTCCAGAATCAAGTTCGATGGCCTGAGCGTACCGGCCTTTTCGAAATGCGTCAGCACCGTGCTTGAACTTCACAAGAAAATTCCCTTTGCCCGATGCGTCGGATGGGATTTGACCGTCGATATGAACGGCAATGTTCAGGTCATGGAATGGAACGCCGAACATAACGACGTCAAGTTCAGCGAGGCCACGCAAGGTCCCTGTTTCTCCGACTTGCGATGGGAGCGGTTGAAACCCTCCCGGAAGAGCTGAATCAAAGCACACGCTTTCAGGCTTCATCTTATCTGTTGATCTTCGCGCTCCGCGCGGCGAAGATCATTGTTTAATTAGTTAGGATTGCTACCATTGTGGGCAATCGGCCCGTTTTCCGGGCTCGCCTGCGAGGAGTGCAGGCAGATTACTCGCCCGCATCCTCCTCTCCCAATCCTCTTCAAAACGCCGCCCGCAGTTATTCATTCGCGCGTCCGTTAAAAAAAATTTAAGCAGACGCTAAACATTCGGACGTCATTGCCGTTAATGCGGTTGAAGATGCGCGCGGATTATCGCCGTCATCCCGGCTGACCGCCATGCAATTTATCAGCAGGCGAGCTCGTCGGCACCCCATCGAAGCCAAGCTGTGTCTGGCTCGTAATTCGTCATACAAAAACTTTTCGTCGACCACTCCGACGTTGGAGAAACTCGTCATGCTCAGTCGCCGTTCATTTTTGAGTCGTGTTTGCGCCTTCGGCGGCAGCTATGCGCTCGCCGGATGCGGAGGCGGCGGTGGCGGCTCGGACTCCTCAGCGGCTTCTAAGGGCGTAAGTGTTGCCGCAGCGCCCACCGGGAGCAGCGCGGTCACCGTTACACAGCCTCCGGCGGCTGCCGCCGCGCCCGCAGCCGCCAGCGGCGCTGCATCGGAAGTCGCTGTACCCGACGCCGCAGCGTCGGAGCCGGTCGAAGTTCCCGATGACTCGGCGGTCAAGGCTGCATCGGGCATGTTCTATGGCATGAACGGGCACTACGACTACCTGTACACGCCGTCGCAAACTGTCGCGATCCTGCAAGCCCTGGGATGCACGTCGTATCGACTGACATGCTTCGACGCGAAGTCGCTGAATGCGCTGGTGAATATGGCGAAGGCGTTTGTCGGTACTGGCATCAGCCTGTTTGTCTGTATCGATGAAAGCCTGACTGATGCATCCGGCGTGGTCTGGACCAGCGAGGCCGCCGCGTACAACCAGGGTTTTCAATCCGGATCGACCATTGCCGCCGCGCTCATGCCATATGGCGTCACCATGTACGAATGCGGCAATGAACTGACACGGCGCTCACAGACTGTTATTGATTCATCGTCGGCGGGCAACAGGGTCACGGATTTCAATAACACGAACTGGCCGGCAATGCGCGGCGTGATGCGCGGCATGATGGATGGCGTCAGGTCGGTGCAGCCGGGCGCGAAGTGCGGCATCAACTTTTGCGTGGCGGATATCGGC
Source organism: Burkholderia sp. PAMC 26561 (assembly GCF_001557535.2). Lineage (NCBI taxonomy): Bacteria > Pseudomonadati > Pseudomonadota > Betaproteobacteria > Burkholderiales > Burkholderiaceae > Burkholderia > Burkholderia sp. PAMC 26561. Next base: position 1,475,925 of record NZ_CP014315.1, on the reverse strand, counting down.
GCGTCCGATGCACTCTGGGACGGCACCCAACCCGATGGCACCACAGGTCATCCGCAACTGCGCTGGGACATCACGACGTGGCACAACTACGAGGTCTACGGGGATATCTTCAACATCGGCGTGAACGGTGGCGGCCCGAATTTCGATCTTCCTGCGTACTGCAAGAAGCGCTACGGCGTGCCGTTCATGATCACGGAGTGGAACGCCAATCCCGAGGACAGCCAGGCATTTCGCGCGTCGTACATTACCGAGCGGCTGACCCGCTTCTACGCGGCGCGCAAGACGGACAACATCGAGTCGGTGATGTACTACGTCCTGGACAGCGGCAATACGTCGTGGGGCATCTTGATCGACGGCAAGATCGTCGACCCTGAGTACAGCGCCATGCGCAACTTCATCCTCGCTAATCCGGACACTTGATAGGGGCTTGCGTACGCTCGCTCCTGCCTGATATCTCTCACCCACACCGCTATCGGGCAGCTACCGCATGGCAAATCCATCATGGATTTAGCGAGCCGCCGGGCGCTGACCGGTTTCAGTCAGGAGGAAAACGAACAGTTGGAGGTGCTGCTGCTTAGCGTGCACGCGAACCTGGACGCCGCAGCGGACGACCAGGAAGATCGAGACGCTTGAAAACGAAATACGCGAGGTCCGCCTCCAGACCTCGTGTCATGGTGCTAACGCCCGATCAAAGTACCTAGCGGTGCGAGCGGGACGATCGGATAAAGCTCGAAGGTCAGCAGATCATCGACACCAAGCGGCAGTGCCTTCAAGAGGCTATCAGCTTCTTCGACGGAATCGACGCTCATCAGAAAGATCACGCCAACACCGTTATCCCGCATCCAGAATTGTTCCATCTTGCCGTCGAGGTACAACTGCAAGGTGGCGGGGACTTCGGTCGGCATGTAGTGCGCAAGCTGTTCCGGGGAAAGGGGAACCAGCGTTCCAACGGCCATGACTTTCATGATATTTCCAGTATGAAAAGCGGGTAAGGTCAGGACACTTTCGGATTCAAACGATCCGCATTGGCGCGCGCAAATTCCCTGACGCTCATCGGCTTGCGGCCGGTCAGCTTTTCAACGTTGTCGTTCATGCCGGACATCACGCCGTGCTGGTAGTCGTCCATTGCGGCAGACAGGTGCTTGACGACGTATTCCGGTACACCGGCCGATTCCATCGAACGGCGGTATTCGTCAATCGAGACATCTTCGAAGACGATCCTGCGGCCAAGTGCTTCGCTGAGTTCCGCCGCCATTTGTTCGTGATCCATTTCGACCGGTCCGAAGAGCGGGTACGTCTGGCCGATGTGCCCGTCGGGATTTTTCAGCAATGCAGCGATCACCCGGCCCTGATCTTCCGTACCGATTGCGGCGTGCCGCCCTTTGCCGACCGGCATGCGCAAGATGCCTTTCTCACGGAACAGCGGCAGTTGCCACGGGTAGAGAAGCCATTCGAGAAAGTAGGTGGGGCGCAGATGGATCACGTCGAGACCCGACGCGCTGAGCAGTTGCTCGGCAACATAGTGATCTTTCGATGACGGACTGTTCGATGTGCGGCTTGCCGAGCGTTGCGAGAGGTTGATGATGGTGGCGACGCCGGCTTCACGCGCGGCCTGTGCGAAATAAGCGGTCGCCGTAATCAATCCCGGCGCGACCGGATACACGAGATAGGCTGCGTCGACGCCTTCCATTGCAGCGCGAACCTCGTCGATATTCTGCAGGTCGCCGACTACGACTTGTGCGCCAAGCGCTTCGAGTGCGGCGGACCGTTCATCGATACGACGCACCAGCGCGCGCACCGTCAAACCGGCTTCGATGGATTCCTTTACAGCAGCGCGGCCCGTGTCACCTGTAGCGCCGGTAATCAGTACTTTGCGGTTCATGATCATCATCCTTTTGCGTAAGAGAGGGTTTGCTCGTCGGTTCGCGGTGCGCCTTGGTTGATTTGCGCGTCGCTGCCGGTGAGTGAAGAATGCGGCCTCTCGCAAAAGGGCGGTAGCCATTGGATTTCGCTAATATCTATGCTCGGTCAGCATGAGTGACGGCCTGGGTCACATCAGACGTAAGGGGCTTAAAACGTGAAAGACATCCTGAGCCTCAAGCTTTATTCGCGCGTTGCGCATCTCGGCAGCTTTTCTGCTGCGGCGCGCGAGTTCGGGCTGGCTCAGTCACAGGTGTCGCGAATGGTTGCGGACCTCGAGGCGGGGCTGGGCGCCAGGCTGTTATCGCGAAGTACGCGCGCGGTCGTCCTGACGGAGGCCGGTGCGGAATTCCTGGCTCGCGTCGAGCCCATCCTCGCGGCGCTCGAAGACGCAGAAAACAGCGTGCGTGAAAGCGGCGAACTGCGGGGCTTGCTGCGGGTCGGCATGACTACGACCATGGGCTTGCGTATGGTGATGCCACGTCTTGCGCCGTTCACCGAGCGTCATCCGAACCTGAGCATCGAATTACTGCTCGACGATAAATGGCAGGACGTGGTTCGCGAAGGTGTCGATGTAGCGTTGCGCGTGGGCAATCTTCCGGATGCATCGGGGACATCGAAATTCATCACGACGATTCCGCGCGTTGTCGTTGCCGCGCCTTCTTATCTTGAACGTGCGGGGATGCCGCTTGTGCCGGAAGACCTGACTCTGCACAGGATCGTCGGCGGGCCGGCCGCCACGCGGGCGGCCTCCTGGCAATTCGAACTCGACGGCAAGACGGTGGACGTCGAGCTTCATCCGAACATCTCGACCAACTCGATAGCCGGCGCCATCGCGTGCGCGACGGGCGGCCTCGGGATCACATCGGCGCCGTCATGGGGTTGCCAGGACGAACTGGAGCGCGGGTCGCTCGTGCTTGTCCTCGCCGACTGGAAGACGACGGGGCTGCCCGTCCACGCTTATTTCCCACTGGGGCGCTCCGCGCGAAAAGTGGCGCGGGCGTAAGTCGACTTTGTTACGGAAGAGCTCAGGAAGGCTTAACCGGGTTTTTTCTTTGCCTTCACGCCCGACACATTGAGGGCAATCGCCTCGCCGACAAGCGCCTTGAATGCAACCGAATCGATTTCCTCACCCTCGTGGATATCGATTGCGCGCCTTGTGTTTCCATCCAGGCTCGAGTTGAAAAGTTTCGCGGGGTCCTTCAGCGAAGCCCCTTTCGCAAAGGTCAGCTTCACCACTGACTTATACGACTCGCCAGTGCAAATGATTCCGTCGTGCGACCAGACGGGCGTGCCCATCCACTTCCATTGCTCGACGACCTCCGGGTCCGCGTCCCTGATCAGCTTGCGCATCCTGCTCAAAGTTTTGCCGCGCCAGCCGCCAAGCTCGGCGATTTTTTTATCGATGAGTTCAGGCGCCAGTACATCATCTACCGCACTCGTTTTCTTCATCTTCTCCTCCTGAAACGTTCATGCTTCAAATGCCGAATTGCCTTTCGTACTCGGTCTTGAGACGCGGCCAATCGAACTTCATCGCTTCACCGCCGACAATGCGCCCGACCGGATCGCCAGCCACGAACTGCGCCAGCACATCGAGGCAGATATGCCAACCGGCCGCGCCCATCGATATGAAATTGCGGTCGATGTTGTGCCAGAGCGTAAGACGGGTTCCGTCGCCGAGCGGCTCGAGTTGCCACCGAAGGTCGTTGTCGCCCCAGCGGTATTCAAGCAACCGGGGCGCCTCGGCGCGCGTCACTTCAGTCTCCGAGATGATCGGCGTGGGCATTCCGACCGTCGAGAGCTTGACCGGGCCGACAGACGCGAGGCTCCGGTCGGCATCGAAGGGCGCCCATTCACGCAGGCTGACCGGGTCGGTCAACGCGGTCCAGACTTTCTCGGGCGCATGGCGCAGTTCGCGCACCAGAACGAGCGTCCACTTCTCCCCATCCTTCTGGATTTCGGCGCCCGCAGCGGGTCCCGGCCTGTATTCGTCGCGTTTGCTCATCGTTTTCTCTCCTTTTTGCCCAGTGCAGTTTCAGTTTGGTCGATGCGGTCGAGATGGGATTCGAGCGCATCGAGGTGGCCCGACCAGAAGCGCCGGAAGGGTTCGAGCCACGCGTCGATCTCCGCGAGCGGTTCCGGCCTGATCCGGTACACGCGCCGCTGTGCGTCCACGCGTGCCTCGACGAATCCGGCTTCCCGAAGCACTCGAAGGTGCTTCGAGACCGAGGGTTGCGAGAGCTTCAGCTTCTCCTCGATATCCCCCACGGTCTGCTCGGACGTTGCCAGCAGACTCAGGATTGCGCGGCGGCTTGGCTCGGCGATAACGGCAAAGGTCGATTCCATGGTGTTTATATACCTGATGGGGAATATACGTGTCAAGCAAGGATGGCACGGCCTGGTCAGACCATGCACTCGCAGTGGGCATCGTGTCGATTTATGAGACGACAGGCACAATACGCGGCGATGCTGCCGCAGCCCCTTCCAGGCCTTCATGACCCAAACGACCTCTGATCCCTCTGTTCCCGCCGCGCTTGTACCGAATTCGCCGCGTTTCTTGCTGTTTGTGATCTGCCTGTTTGCATCGGCCGGACAGCTTGCAATCGATATCTACGTGCCCGCGCTGCCCGCAATGGCGACGTTTTTCGCAACGTCGCCCCAGGCGATCCAGTCGAGCGTGTCCGGCTACATGGTGGCCTACGCGCTCGGCCAGCTCGTCTTCGGTCCCATAGCCGACGCTTACGGCCGCAAGCCCGTCCTGGCGTTCGGGCTGGTGATCTTCACGATAGGCTGCCTGCTGTCGCTCGCCGCGCCGAATCTCGAGACCTTTCTTCTCGCTCGATGCCTGCAGGGTTTCGGCATCGCCACGACCAATCTTCTTGCGAAGGCGATCATCACCGATTCGTTTTCGGGCCAGGCGCTGTTGCACGCGTTCACCTACATGTCGATTGCGTGGGGACTCGCGCCGATCGTGGCTCCAGTGATTGGCGCCCACTTGCAGACGTGGTTCGGCTGGAAGTCGTGCCTCGTGTTCCTGCTCATCTACTCGCTCGTGATGTGGGCATTGTGGTGGCGGTATCGTGAAACGTTGCGGCGTCCGGTGCATCTGGAGCCGCGCACCCTGATCACCAACGCGGGCAAGGTGCTGGCAAGCCCGGTGTTCCAGAGTTGCTTCCTCGCGCAAGGCTTGTGTTACAGCATCCTGCTTGTATTCAACATCGTCGGGCCGTTCATGGTGCAGAACACGCTGCACAAGCCGCCGACGTATTTCGGCTATCTGGCGCTGGGTATCGGGATGATGTATTTCCTCGGCGGCTTGTCGAATCGCATTCACGGCGCGCGTCTGCCGAGCGCGGAACAACGGCTGCTGCTGGGCGCGCGGGTGATGGCCGGGACATCGATTGCGATGCTCCTGCTCGCGCTGACCGTCGGCCTGCGCGTGTGGACGCTCGCGACGCCCGTGCTCGTGATGGGATTCTGCGCAGGCGCGATGTATCCGACCTTGATGGCAAAGGGCAACTCGCTGTTTCCGCATATCGCGGGGCTGACGAGCGCGATTCTTGGCTGTGCGCTGCTGCTGGTTTCATCGGCGACGATGGGGCTTGTCGGCTTCCTTTCCGTGCAGATCCTTGCACCGCTCGCGGTGTTTTTCGTGATCCTCGCGTTCGGTGTTGTCGCGATGGTGACGAAACTGTTGCGGCACCTGGCGCAACTTCCGCCTGTCGCGGCGTCGGCAGTTCGTTCATAACCGCTCGATACGTTCCAATGCCTCGACAGCCGAATCCGTCGCCGCTCAAACCGCGTAGGGCACCCAGCCAGCCTCGCTCGGCGCGCATGGTCGAGACCCTGCTCGAAGCCGCCGCGCAAGTGCTCGAAACGAAGGGGCTCGAAGGGTTCAATACGAACGCGGTCGCCGAGCGCGCGGGTGTCAGTATCGGTTCGCTTTATCAGTACTTTCCGAGCAAGGATGCGCTAACCATTGCGTTGATGGAACGCGAGAACGCGCGGTTTTACAAGGAGGCGCTCGCGTCCCTCGATCACGCGAGCGGATCGGCCGCGCTCGATCATCTGATTCGCGTCGCCGTGTGGCAGCAGTTTGCGCGGCCGACGCTCGCGCGGCTTCTCGACGTGGAAGAAAGCCGGCCGCAATTGCGCGCGGCGCTGCCGAGCACCGGTTCGATGCGCACCTTGCTTCTGGACATCCTCGCGCGGGAAGATTCGCCTCAGCAAGCAGACACGGATGTCGCCGCACGCGATGTGTTCGCGATGATCCGTGGTCTCGTCGATGCCGCCGGCGAGCGCGGCGAGACGGATACGGCCGGCCTCACTCGCCGCGTGTGTGCGGCCGTGCAGGGCTATCTGACGATGATGTCGGCCGCCACGCCCGCCGAAGAAGACCCGCACCCCGCCGATAAACGCGAGCAGCCTGCACGCAAGCCAGCGCCGCGCGGCCCGAAACGCCCGTAGTACGGGCCTCGGCGGCTCCTAAGGCCCAGGCGGCGACGCGAGTATAAAACGCGAGCTTTTACTCGTAACATTTCCGTACGGAACGCAAGGAGCGCTCCGCATCAACGGAGATCGACATGAGCACCATTACCACCAACGCAAATACCACCACCTCTGTCAGCACGGCAATGAAGCTCAATCACATGAGCTTCCCTTCGTCCGATGTCAGCGCCACGGCAACCTTCTTCGAAGCGCATCTGGGCTGCACTGTCGCCGGTCGCGGGGCGAGCTGGATCCTGAAACGCCCGGGCTTCGACATCGTGATCGAAGACGGCGACCATCCGGTCGAGTGGCCCCACAACTTTCACATCGGCTTCGAACTGGCGACGCTCGACGAAGTTCGCGCGCTTCACGACCGGATGATCGCAGCGGGCGTCGGGATGAAAACCGGCGTGTTCAAGTACGAACGCGGCTCGCGGTTTTTCTGCGAAGTGCCGGGCGGTGTGTTGGTCGAAATCAACACGCGCTCGGATGCCGACGAGCAGTATCGCGGGACGTTCGGCCTCTAGGCAGGATTGATACTTTTCACGACCTAATTTCGCCGAAAAAAGATATTGGACGTCTTACCGGTGGTCTCGCAAAATCCGGGTTTCCCTGCGGCCGATGAACCGGCCCGGGCGTAACACAGATTCGGATAACCACAATACAGAGGTACAGATGCCCCACTATCGATCACGCACATCGACTCATGGCCGCAACATGGCCGGCGCCCGCGCCTTGTGGCGCGCCACCGGCATGAAGGACGGCGACTTCGGCAAGCCCATCATTGCGGTCGTGAACTCGTTCACGCAGTTTGTGCCGGGCCATGTGCATCTGCGCGATCTCGGCGCGCTGGTCGCGAAGGAAATCGAAGCGGCCGGCGGCGTCGCGAAGGAATTCAACACCATCGCGGTGGACGACGGCATTGCCATGGGTCACGGCGGCATGCTGTATTCGCTGCCGTCGCGCGAACTGATCGCCGACTCGGTGGAGTACATGGTCAATGCGCACTGCGCCGACGCCATGGTCTGCATCTCCAATTGCGACAAGATCACGCCGGGCATGCTGATGGCCGCCATGCGCCTGAACATCCCGGTCGTGTTCGTCTCCGGCGGTCCGATGGAAGCCGGCAAGGTCAAATCGCCGACCGACGGTCAGGTGATCGCGAAGATCGACTTGATCGACGCAATGATCAAGGCCGCCGACTCGAAGGTGAGCGACGCCGAAGTGGCGGAGATCGAGCGCAACGCGTGCCCGACGTGCGGTTCGTGCTCGGGCATGTTCACCGCGAATTCGATGAACTGCCTGACCGAAGCAATCGGTCTGGCGTTGCCGGGCAACGGCACGATCGTCGCCACGCATGCATGGCGCAAGGGGCTGTTCGAACAGGCCGGGCGTCTCGTGGTGGACCTGTGCCGCCGTTATTACCAGGAAGAGGACGCATCGGTTTTGCCGCGCAGTATCGCGACCAAGCAGGCGTTCAAGAATGCCATGACGCTCGACGTCGCCATGGGCGGTTCGACCAACACCGTGCTGCATCTGCTGGCAGCCGCGCAGGAAGCCGGCGTCGATTTCACGATGTCCGATATCGACCGCATCTCGCGCAACGTGCCGTGTCTTTGCAAGGCGGCGCCCGCGACCGACAAGTACCACATCGAGGACGTGCATCGCGCGGGCGGGATTCCCGGCATTCTCGGCGAGCTCGCACGCGCCGGGCTGCTCGACCTCTCGTGCGGCAACGTGCATAGCGGGACGCTTGGCGACGCGATTGCGAAGTGGGACATCGCGGGCGGCGCGGGCGAAGAAGCGCAGAAGTTTTTCCGCGCGGCGCCTGGCGGCATTCCGACGACCGTAGCGTTCAGCCAGGAAGCGACCTTCGCCTCACTCGATACCGATCGCAAGACCGGCTGTATCCGCAGCAAGCAGGACGCGTATTCGAAGGACGGCGGCCTCGCCGTGCTGTACGGCAATCTGGCGGAGAAGGGGTGTATCGTCAAGACGGCGGGCGTCGATGAATCGCAATGGCTGTTCTCGGGTCGCGCACGCGTGTTCGAGAGCCAGGATGACGCCGTCGAAGCCATCCTGGGCGACCAGGTCGTGGCGGGTGACGTAGTCGTGATCCGTTACGAAGGTCCGAAGGGCGGTCCGGGCATGCAGGAAATGCTCTACCCCACGTCGTACCTGAAGTCGAAGGGCCTGGGCAAGAGCTGCGCGCTCTTCACCGATGGCCGGTTCTCCGGCGGTTCGTCGGGGCTCGTGATCGGGCATGCATCGCCGGAAGCGGCCGAAGGCGGCACGATCGGGCTGGTGGAAGAGGGCGATGTGATCGAGATCGATATCCCGAATCGCAAGATGCATCTGGCGGTACCGGATGCGGAACTGGCGCGCCGTCGCGAAGTCATGGAAGCACGCGGCGACAAGGCTTGGATGCCGGTGAATCGCGAGCGCGTGGTGTCGCTCGCGTTGCAGGCGTACGCGGCGCTTGCAACATCGGCCGATCGTGGTGCCGTGCGCGATCTGTCGCAACTCAAGCGCAAGTAAGCGCCGTCAGGGCTCCGTTGCGTGAAGACATTGGAGCCCGGCAATCGGAGCCCGAAGCCCGGCGCAAACATTCGAGGGCGGTTTAATCCACCCGCCGTCCTTCGACCGGATAGCCGGGATCGGTGTATCCCGGCGTCGATGTGTGTCCAGGCGGCACAAGACTGTCCACGAACGCCTCATCCCGGGCATCGAGCTTCAGGGTGAGCGCGTCCATGTAGCTGTCCCAGTGCGCTTCGGTGCGCGGCCCCGCGATCGTGGAACTGACGATCTTGTTGTTCAGCACCCAGGCGAGCGCGAAGGCGATCGAATTCGTGCCGCGCTCGGCCGCATGAGCAGCGAGTTTCTGCGCAATTTCCAGCGACTCCGGCCGGAACTCGGTCTGGTGAATACGCTTGTCGCCGCGACCGGCACGGGAATCGTCCGGCGGCGCGGAATCCGCCTTGTACTTGCCGGTCAGCACACCGCGAGCGAGCGGGCTGTATGGCACGACACCCACCCCGTAATGCGCCGAGGCCGGAAATTGTTCGACCTCGGCCGTGCGATCCACCATGTTGTACAGCGGCTCGCTCGCGACCGGCCGGTCGATGCCGAGCTGATCCGCGAGACGAACGATCTCGGCGATCCGCCAGCCCTTGAAATTCGATAAACCGAAATACCGCACTTTCCCCTGGCGGATCAGGTCGCCGATGGCGCGCACGCCTTCTTCCAGCGGCGCGTCGAGCAGGGCGCGATGAAAGTAAAGGATATCGATGTAGTCCGTGTCGAGACGCTTGAGGCTCGCCTCGACGGACTGGATGATCCACTTGCGCGACTGGCCTTGTTCGTTGGGACCTTGCTGTGTCGGGTAGCCGAACTTCGTCGCCACGACCCAATTGTCGCGCTTGCCGGCTATCGCGCGACCGACCACCTCTTCGGAGCGTCCGGCATGATAGACGTCGGCGGTATCGATGAAGTTGATTCCCTGGTCGAATGCTTTGCTGATGATGCGCTTGGACGCCGGTTCGTCAGTCTCGCCACCGAACATCATTGCTCCGAGGCAGAGCGGTGAAACTTTAAGGGCACTTCGCCCCAGATAACGATAGTCCATGGGTCTCTCCGAATGAGTGGTTCATTGCAGATGATAAAGAGAGACATTTAATCGATAAAGGCCCATAAACGGCATGCCCTCATGAACGTGGTTCATGAATGAACGGGTGACATTCATTTGCTGTGACGCAGGGCGTCGATGATCAACGACATCGCACGCGAGGACTGGCGGCGGCTTGCGTAATAAGCATGCAAGCCGGGGAACGTAGGACTCCAGTCCTCCAGCACCCATTGAAGACGGCCGGCTGCGATGTGGGGTTGCACGATATCGGCTGGAAGGTACGCCAGGCCGTAACCGGCTAACGCGGCGTCGAGCATCTGATAGGTTCCGTTGAACGCGAGTTGACCTTCAACACGCACCTGGACCTCGCGCGCCCCTTTTTTAAGCTCCCATGCGTAGAACGAACCATGCGTGGGCAACCGCAGGTTGATGCAGTCATGCGCAGTCAGGTCCTGGGGTTTTGCAGGCGGCTTGCGGTTTTTCAGGTACGCGGGAGAACCGACGATCCCCATGCGCATGTCCGGCGCAATGCGCACGGCGATCATGTCCTTGGCGACCTGATTGCCGTTGCGGATACCAATGTCGTAACGATCCGCGACGATATCGGACAGACCGTAGTCGGTGATGATCTCGACCTTGATATCCGGATACTTCTTCAGAACCTTCGACAGCTTCGGCCAGAGCACCGTGCGGGTCGAGTGATCGGTCGCCGTGATGCGGATGGTTCCTGCCGGCTTGTCTCTGAGTTCCGTGACCGCTTTCAGTTCGGTCTCGATCTCGTCGAATCGCGGCGCGACGGTATTGAGCAGCCGTTCTCCCGCTTCGGTCGGCGAAACGCTGCGGTCGTCCGAGTGAGCAGCCGGACGCCGAGCCGCGTTTCCAGCGCTCTGATCGTATGGCTGAGCGCTGATTGCGACACGCTCATTTGAGCCGCCGCTTTAGTGAAGCTCTGCGCGCGCGCGACAGTGATGAAGGCGAGCAGGTCATTGAAATTTTCACGAGGCATTGATGAATCCGGCTCATGGGTGCCTGCTGATTCTACCGGCTAGTCATGATCGACGGCGGCCGCATCACTTGAAGGTTCGATAGGAAACGCGGCGGGTGAAAAGATACGTCAAAGCCCCAAACAAACCGCCCCGGCCGCGACGACCAGGCACGCCATCCAGCGCTTCGCACTGACCGTTTCGCGCAGAAACACACGCCCTATCAGCACCGCGAACACCACGCTGGTCTCGCGCAACGCCGATACCGCGCCCATGGCGCCCGACTGCATCGCCCAGATCACGATGCCGTACGCCGCGATCGACACAAGGCCGCCCCCGATCGATGACACGACCGCCGCTGTCGCATCGCGTACTGGTGCCCAGAGTGCCGTGATCCCGCGCATCGCGATGAACAGCACGGGCATCAGCCAGTAGAACAGGAACATCCACACGGTGTAGGTGAGTGGCTCGCCGCTGGACGAGCGCACGCCGATACCATCGACCACCGTATAAAGCGCGATTGTTGCGCCGGTCATCAGCGCGTCCAGCACGCCCGCCCGCGAAACTTTCCCGCCTTCCAGCGCAAGCGCGATGATCCCGCTTGAGATCAATACGACCCCGAACACGTGCAGCGGCCCGATCGCCTCATGCGCGAACAGCGCCGCGCCGAGCGTCACGAGCAACGGCGACGAGCCGCGCGCAATCGGATACGCCTCGCCCAGGTCGCTGCGCCGGTACGCGCGCACGAGGCTCATGTTGTAGGCAACATGCAGGAACCCCGACGTCACGAGGTAGGGCCAAGCCGCCCGGACCGGCCAGGGCACGAACAGGATGACGACGCTTGAGACGACCGCGATCGAGATGCTCATCCATGTCATGGACAGGAAGCGGTCGTGGTTGCCGTGAAGCATCGCGTTCCAGCTCGCATGAAGCACGGCAGCAACGAGGACAAGACCACCGGTATAGCTGAGCATTGCGGACTGGACGCCAGAAAGGGTTCAGTAAGCAGGATATCTATCTTGTTGCCGGCGAACAAACCAGATAAATTGGATCATCGCGTTAGATAAACTCTTTTGAATGAAACGAACCCTTCCTCCGCTCAATGCTTTGCGAGCCTTCGAGGCCGCAGGCCGGCTTGGCAGCTTTAAAGATGCCGCCGCGCAATTGCACGTGACGCACGGCGCCGTGAGCCAGCACGTGCGTCTGCTGGAAGAGTGGCTTGGCGCGCCGCTGTTCGAACGGCACAACCGGCGCGTGGTGCTCACGCCGGCAGCCAGCATCTATCTGGCGGAGATTGGCCCGTTGTTTGAGCAGCTATCGCAGGCCACCACGCGATACGGCATCCCAGGCACGGTTTCACGCACACTGACAGTGAACGCGCCTGCCACGTTCACGTTGCGCTGGCTGGTGCCGAGGCTGGCCCGGTTTCACGCCGGGCATCACGACGTGGACGTGAGCGTGGTGACATCGAACGAGTCGGTGGAGAGTCTCAAGGATGTCCATGACATCGTGATCCGCGGCGGTCCCGATACGTTCTATGGCTATTCCATGCAAGCTTTCCTGTCCGAGGAGCGGCTCCCCGTTTGCAGTCCGGCGCTGTTGCAGCGTCTGCCGCTTCGGGCGCCGGACGATCTGGCGCGGCATACGCTGCTGCATACGGCAAGCCTCCCGCGGCTCTGGCCGGACTGGCTCGCAAAGGCGCAGACTCCCGCGCTGCGGCCGGCGGCGATCGTGACCTTCGATCACTTTTACCTGACGTTGCAGGCTGCCATCGACGGGATGGGGGTTGCGATGGGGCCGACGGCGCTTGTATCCGACGATCTTGCTTCGGGCCGGCTCGTGACGCCGTTTGCGGGGCCGCGTCTGCCATCGCGGAGTTATTGCACTTATGTGCCCGATGACAAATTCGCCGACGGTCTCGTCATGCTGTTTCGCTCATGGCTCGAGCGCGAAGGGGCGCGTCCGGATTCACAGCCGGCACCTTGAGCGGTCCCGGCAACATCTGCATGGGTTTGTTATTCTCGGTCCAATATTTCGAGACAAACATCCCAATAGCTGCAAGGAGCCTTGAACATGAGCGATTCGTCCGATTACGTGCCGCCAAAAGTCTGGACCTGGAATAAAGGCAATGGTGGCCACTTCGCGAATATCAACCGGCCGATTTCCGGGCCGACGCACGACAAGGACCTGCCGGTCGGCAAGCACCCGCTCCAGCTTTATTCGCTGGGCACGCCGAACGGCGTGAAGGTCACCGTGATGCTGGAAGAACTGCTGGCGCTGGGTCACGGCGGCGCGGAGTATGACGCGTGGCTCATCAAGATCGGCGAAGGTGACCAGTTCGGCAGCGGCTTCGTGGCGGCGAACCCCAATTCGAAAATCCCCGCCCTGGTGGACCACAGCGGCGCCGAGCCGATTCGTGTGTTCGAGTCCGGCTCGATCCTCCTGTACCTCGCCGAGAAATTCAAGGCATTCCTTCCGACAGAGCCGGCTGCGCGCGCCGAATGTCTGTCGTGGCTTTTCTGGCAGATGGGCAGCGCGCCGTATCTGGGCGGCGGTTTCGGCCATTTCTACGCTTACGCGCCCACGAAGATCGAATACGCGATCAACCGTTTCGCCATGGAAACCAAGCGTCAGCTCGACGTGCTCGACAAACGGCTGGCGGACAACGAGTACATGGCGGGCAGCGAATACACGATCGCCGATATCGCCATCTGGCCGTGGTACGGCGGACTGGTCAAGGGCTGGCAGTACGGCGCGGGCGAGTTTTTATCGGTGCAGGAATACACGCACGTGCAGCGATGGGCCAACGCCATAGGCGAACGTCCGACCGTGCAGCGCGGCCGGATGGTCAACCGGGTTTCCGGCGAACCATCGAGCCAACTTCACGAGCGTCACGACGCGAGCGACTTCGATACCAAGACGCAGGACAAGCTCGCCGCGAAGTAGGCGTCCGGCTCAACTCAGCTTCAGCTTCAGTTGGCAACTTGCCAGCGCAACACCGGATGCGTTGCGCCTGCTGGCAATGCCCACACGCCGGTAGGACTGAAGTCATACGACACGAACGACGCCTCCGTGCTCATCTGCGCGGTGGTGAGTCCATTCGATGCCGGCAGTTGCGTGCCGGCACGAACGCCTTGCGTTTGCGTTGTCGTCTCCGTGTTCCAGTACGAATCGGGCGCAATCGTTCCGTTGTTGACAAACGCAAAGCCAGCCGATCCCTGCGAGCCGAAGCCCACTTTCCCGGTGGCGAACGACTGGCTGATCGTCCCTTCGTTGAAGCCGACGAATCCGCCACCGGAACCGGTCGAGTACTGCGGCGTGACATCGCCGGTTGCATACGACTGGGTGATCGTCCCGGTGTTGTAGCCGACGAGTCCGCCGTTGATGCTGTCGCCGGAGACGCTCGCGCCACTCCAGGACCGAGCGATCAGACCTTCGTTCTTGCCAGCGAGTCCGCCGAACGTATTGCCGTCCTGAGACGGATCAAAGACGCTTCCGGTCGTGTACGAGTTGACGATCGTGCCTTGATTGTCACCGGCGAGCAGTCCGCTGCCGCCGTAAGAAATCCCTACCTTGCTCGTGACGACGCCGACATCACGCACGACGCCCGCCGGCCCGATGACACCAAACAGCCCCGCGTTCAGGTCGGTCGAAAAATCCATGACCTGCGGCGCGAGGTTGGCGATGGTGTGCCACATGCCATCGAACTGACCGGTGAACGGTGTGTTGTGATTGCCTATCGGCGCGGAGGCGACGCCGCCTGCATCGATATCCTTGCCGAGCGCATAGATGCCTGCGAGATCGAGCGATACGTTCTGCAGATCGGCCATCGAATTGACGAGTTTGTACGCGGTGATCTGCGTGAGCAGGCCGCTGTATTGCGGCGCCTTCCATGCGGTATTGCTGCGCAGCGTGCCGGGCGTGTAGCTGCCGTTCATGTCGTAAAGCGCGCTGACAATGCCGGTGCTTCCCGACCAGTCGATGACCCCGCGGTTGATCACGCTGCCGCCGTTGTCGATTGCCGATGCATCGCTGCGCAGCGTCAGGTTGCCGCTGCCCTTGTTCTTCACAGTGGTGTTCTGCCCGATCGTCAACGTCCGGTAGGCGGCGAGCGTCAGCGACGCCGGACCTTGCCAGCGGATGTCCGAGTTCACGGTGATATCGCCGGCTGAACCTACGTTCACCGATGTCCCTTTGTTCAGGCTGCGCGACAGCGCGCCGGCGGCGGCATCGCCTGCGGTGAAGGCCGGCGTCGTGACATTCCACTGGGCCGCCACGACGGCCGGACTGCTTGAATCGGCATTGCCGAAGGACAACGTTTGCGCAGTTGTGTCGACTGTGCCGCCCGTGCCGTCTGCATTTGCCGCGCGAACGGTGCCGGTCTGGCGCACGGTGCCGGTATCGGCGACGAGCCATACATGGCCATCGCGCGTGGCAGTGCCGGTCGCGCGGATCACGCTATGGTTGCCCGCGAGCGCATAGACGTTGCCGTCCGCTGCTTCCAGATTCACCTGGGCCGCGCGCACCGTGCCGCTGTTGATGACCGTGCCGCCGCTGCCCGTTTGCACGAACGTCTGCTTGCCAGTCGATGAATCCTGCAGCAGAACCTGCGCGCCGGCGGCGAGTTCGGCCGTGCCTTCCGGCGCGCTTATCGTGCCCTGGTTCGTCACGTCGCTTCGCGCGATCAGGAAGACATCGCCGCCGCTCGATGCAATCTTGCCCAGGTTGATCACGCTTGCGTTCGATGTGCCTGACAGCGTCAGCGCGCCGCCTTGCATGAACGCGGCGTTAGTCGTGTCCAGCGTCGACCCGACAAAGCGGCCGCCCGTACTGATCACGCCGTTCTGGCCCACAAGAATGCCTTGCGGGTTGATCAGGTACACGCTGCCGGTTGCGCTGAGCGTGCCGAGGATCACCGACTGGTTGCCGCCAGTCACGCGGTTCAGGGTCGCGCCGTTGCCGTTATCGAATTTGACCTTGTTGCCGTTGCCAATAGAAAAGCTGTTCCAGTCGATGACTGTGCGCGATCCGCCGGCCTGCGTGATCGTGACCGCATTTGCGCTGCTGCTGATCGTGCCGCTGCCCGCCACGAACTGGCCGCCGTTCGGCAGCGGTCCGGCCGCGTAGGCCACGGGAATATATAAAACGCTCAGTCCCGCGGATACACACAGCGCGAGCGGCAAAGGCCGCAAGCGCCCGGGAGCGGTAGCCAGTTTCAAAGATAAAAGACGCGCCATGACGTCTCCGATTAGAGTGCCGGGAACACGCTGACCGCAACGCGGGACGCGTGGCTCATTCGATGTTTCAAACACGCGGACACACTCATCCGCCTGGCTGAAAAGCCCGGAGAACGCATCTGGTGTTGTGCTGCAAAAGGCGCTGTGTCGTGCGGGCGTCGGTAATCCACGGCTGCACGCTGCATTGGCTCGAATGATCGAAGTTTCACGGCTTGCGTGATGTTGATCTGCAGCCCTCGCGAAGAGTAAACGAAAGCAGGCTGACGATTTTGCAAGGGCCGAAAGTCTTGAAATCTTGACCGATTTGGTTGATCACCTGATTGTGATCGTCGTGAGGCGATTTATTGAGCCTCGACCCATTGGCCGGAATTGGGGCACAGCGCAACGCTTGCTCCGTTCAGCCAGACTTGTTCTTCGTCGGGATGCTTCGAAGTCGATGGAGCGATGTCGAATACCACGTTGAGAGCACGGGTCACGTGTTCGTCTTCAACAGGAAGCTCCCATGTCAGGAACAGTTGGGTGAAGTCTTGTTCTGCCGGGAAGTCGGCGTTGTCGAAACCGCTGCTACGGCGCTGGATGACGCCGTGAGGCTGGCACGTATCAAAGATCACGACGTGCCCTGGGTCAGCGGGATTCGAAGATCCACTGACGGGAAATGCAGATCCAGACCCTTGTCGTCGCTCACGAAAAGATTGCAGAAGACCGCGCTGCCATATTGCTCGCCATCGTGGTGGTAGCGTGCGCCGCGGCAGGCCATGAGGGCTACGTCGCTTGCAGCAAGCACCCCAGGCAGTCCTTGCACGCCGGTCCAGTCGGCGACTGCCTGCACGCACTGCCTGTACTCCGGCCACCTTGCGCGGGCCCGCGCTAACGGCATCTCCTCGACGTCCCCGGGTTCCAGGATCAGGCGCGTCGCTATCTCCCTTTCCCAATCGGCAACAAGGCGCGGAGGCGGCGCGGGTATCTCGACGGTGCTTGTCAGCACGACGTCACTCACATACCGGCTGCGGATGACCTCGTCGCTCCAGAACCAGGATGTGAGCCGCTGTTTTCGGGTGATGTGGTTCATCCGGGCATTGTAAATCCATCGAATTGTATGCCACTGCATCTGCCGCGCCGGGCGTTATACAGCGTTTCACAAGCCGCAGTTGCTGGAATAATTGAAGATCATGAAAGTCATTCGATCGATGATCGTTGCTGCTGTTGTCAGCATCGCCGAAAGCGTTCGCTGCTCCGGTTATCGATGTCGCCTGTTCCTGAGTCTCTAAGCGGCATCTCCATCCGGCGAGTCCGCGAAAAGTTTGTGATGCACGTGGCGAAGATGCGCGCGCATTGCGTTCTTAGCGGCGCGCGCATCGCGATTCAGGATTGCCTCGCCGATCTTCCTGTGATCCGCGTTCATGGCGGCGGGGATGTGCTTGTCGGCGTAGAAGGTTTCGAGGTGCGTGAACATGGGGCTGTAGCGTTTGTTCCAGAGGACAGTCATGACTTCTGTCAGCACCGCGTTGCCGGTCATCTCGCTGATGAGCAGGTGGAAACGCTTGTCTTCATCCAGGAACGCGGCGTTGTTGACTGACTGCGCTTCCAGCATGTTGATGTTTCGCGTCAGCGCCTCGCGTTGCACATCCGTGCCGTTCTTCGCCGCGAGCGCCGCGATCTCGCCTTCGATCACCGCGCGTGCCGCCAACAGGTCGGCCGCGCTGAACTCTGCATCGGCCGCCGCGGGTTCGGCGCGGGTCGCATCGGGCTGGCGGACGAACACGCCGGTGCCCGTGCGGATCTCGACCCAGCCCGCTATCTCGAGCGCAATCAGTGCCTCGCGCACCGACGAGCGGCCAACGCCGAGCTGCTTCGCGAGTTCGCGCTCCGCTGGTAAGGCCACTCCTTGTGCGAATGTGCCGTCCTTGATCAGCCCGGTCAGCAGCGCCGAAATCTTCTGGTACAAGCGCTCCGCTTTGAGATTCGGCAGGTCCATCACGTCACTCCATCAATTGAATTGCGCGCTCAAAAGCGAGTCGCTATACTGCCTCGGCGGTCGAGTGGCCTGACCACCTGACCACCTGACCAACGCACCGTCCGCGAGCATAGCATTTCGAGTGTTCACGTTGCATTCCCGGAAGACCAGACATGAAGATGACTTTTCGGTGGTTCGGCCCTGACGATCCGGTGACGCTTGCCTATATCCGCCAGATCCCCGGCATGTACGGCATTGTTTCCGCCATCTACGACGTGCCCGTGGGCGAGACCTGGCCACTCGCGAAGATCACCGAGTTGCGTGACACCGTTCATGCTGCGGGTCTGGCGCTCGATGTGATCGAAAGCGTGCCGGTGCACGAGGACATCAAGCTCGGCAAGCCATCGCGCGACGCATTGATAGCGAATTACGCGCAGACGCTGCGCCATCTCGGCGCGGCCGGCATCAAGGTCGTCTGCTACAACTTCATGCCGGTGTTCGACTGGACGCGGACCACGCTTGAAAAGCGTCTGCCCGATGGCTCGACCACGCTTGCTTTCGACGTCGATACAGTCGCGAACATCAATCCCGACGATGGCATCCAGTTGCCCGGCTGGGATACGAGCTACGACGCGGGCCAGCTGCGCGCGCTGCTGGCCGAATACGCCTCGTGCGACGAAGCCCGTCTCTGGGAAAATCTCGAATACTTCTTGCAGCGCATCATTCCGGTGGCGGAAGAGGCGGGAATCCGGATGGCGATCCATCCCGATGATCCGCCGCGGCCCATCTTTGGCCTGCCGCGCATCGTCAAGAATCGGGAAGACCTGGAGCGCGTGCTCGCTATTGTCGATAGTCCCGCGAACGCGCTCACGTTATGCTCGGGCTCGCTTGGCGCGGACACCGCCAACGACGTCGCCGCGATGGTCCGGGAATTCACGGCGCGCGGCCGCATTCCGTTCGCGCACATGCGCAACGTCAAGGTGAACGACAAGGGCGACTTCCACGAGACGGCGCATCGTTCAGCGGATGGTTCGCTCGACATGGCGGCGATCATGCAGGCTTATAGTGATGCCGATTACACCGGGTATATCCGCCCTGACCACGGCCGCATGATCTGGGGCGAGACGGGCAAGCCGGGTTACGGCCTCTACGACCGGGCGCTCGGCGCGGTTTATCTGAACGGACTGTGGGAAGGCATTCGCCGAGCGAAGGGAGTGGCTTAGCAGAACACGCAAGACCGTAGCGCATGACGCACGCAGCATCAAAATCAAAAACGCTGTGATAACAGGAGACAAAATCGATGATCGGTTCAGGAAAACAGCGGTTCGGCGCGGTTGCGCTGGCGGTCGCGTCCGTTGCGACGTGCATGAGCTCGGCGGCGCACGCGCAAGTGGCGACCGGCGATACATCGCAGAAAAAGATTGCGCTGTCCAACAGCTTCGCGGGCAACGCCTGGCGGCAGTCGATGCTCAAGAGCTGGGGCGCGGTATCGACGGCGGCGGTGCAGGACAAGAAGGTTGCCGCCGCGCCGGCCTTCACCACCGCTGAGAACCAGGTTACCGAACAAGCCCAGCAGGTTCAGAACCTGATTCTCCAGGGCTATAACGCGATCGTGATCGACGCGGTCTCGCCCACCGCGCTCAACGGAACCATCAAGAAAGCGTGCGCGGCCGGCGTGGTCGTGGTGTCGTTCGATGGCATTGTCGATGAACCTTGCGCTTATCGTGTCAACTTCGATTTCAAGGGCTGGGGTGAAGCGGGTGTCGACTATCTCGCGAAGCGGCTTAACGGCAAGGGCAATATCCTGGAAGTGCGGGGTGTGGCGGGTATATCCGTGGATAACCTCATGCACGAAGGCGTGCTCGCGGGACTGAAGAAGTATCCGGGGTTGAAGCTGGTCGGATCTGTGAACGGCGACTGGACACAATCCGTCGCGCAGAAAGCCGTGGCCGGCATTTTGCCTACACTGCCGCAAGTCGATGGCGTGGCGACCGAAGGTGAGATGTCGTTCGGCATTGCGCAGGCTTTCAAGGCCGCCAACCGTCCGGTTCCAGCGATGATCATCGGCAGCACGTATGCAGAGCTCAACTGGTGGAACGAACAGTCGAAAAACGGCTACCAGTCGCGTTCGCTGTCCAATCCGCCGGGCGCCGTATCGTTTGCATTCTGGGTGGCGCAGCAGGTGCTGGCCGGCAAGAAGATCCCGAAGGACGTGACCATCAACGTGCCGCTTCTCGAGATCTCCCAGGAACAGTTGCAGGCGAAGCTGCAGGCGACACCGCAAGGCGGCATCAGCGACGTGACCTACACGTTGCCGCAGACCGTCGCGCTGCTCGACAAGAAGTAAGCTGAACGCGCCTGCCTGCGGCGGGCGCGTCATGTCGTAACCAGACACGCGGAGCATGTGAATGGGCGAAATAAAAATGGCAGAGACAGGCGGCCAGGCACTGATCCGCTTTCACGGAATCAGCAAGACGTTTGGCCGCGTTCGCGCGCTGACCGACATCGATTTCAGCTTCTTGCAGGGCGAATGCGTGGGGATAGCGGGGCATAACGGCGCCGGAAAATCCACGCTCATGGCCGTGCTTGCCGGCGTATTCGAGCCGACGCAAGGGAAGATCGAAGTCGATGGCGCGCCATCGCCGCGCTATGACGCCAACGTCGCGCGCCACGCGGGCGTGCGCTGCGTGTTCCAGGAGTTGTCGCTGTGCGCGAACCTGAGCATTGCGGAGAACATGTGCATCGTGCATCCGCAATTGCGTGGGCGAGGCTGGCGGCGTCAGGCGACTGCGCTCATGCGCGAGAAGCTCGAAGAAATCTTTCCCGGCAACGGTCTGGTCGGCACAGAGCTCGTGTCCGATCTCACCTTGACGCAACGGCAGATGGTCGAGATTGCACGCGCCTTTACCGTCACCGACGCCCCGGTGCGCCTCGTGATTCTCGACGAACCCACGTCCTCGCTCGACGCACACACCGCCGAACAGTTGCTCGCCTTCGTGCGCAAGGCGGCGGAGCGCGGCATCACGTGCCTGCTGATCACCCACATGCTCGGCGAAATACAGCGGGTTGCAGACCGCGTGATGGTGATGCGCGACGGCAGTATCGTGAGCGTGCTCGGGCGTGAGAATCTCAGCCGCGAAACGATCATCACCGCCATGGGCCAGCACCTCGAAGCCGATAAGACGCCCGACGCCTTGCGCGCACGCGTAGAACGCGCGGCCGGTCCGCAATATCAGTGGACGCTCGGCTCCGGACGCCGCACGAAGATCGATGCGTCGCACGGCGAGGTGATTGGTTTTGCCGGGCTCGCGGGGCAGGGACAGACTGAAGCGCTGCTTGCCATCTACGAAGCGGCGACGAGCCGCGGAGCGGGCCACGCAAAGGTGGCGTTCGTGGCCGGCGATCGAGGACGCGACGGCATATTCCCCGTTTGGTCGATCGCGCAGAATCTCGATTTGCGCTGGCTGAGCGGCGGCACGGCAACGGGAACCAGACGCCGGCCGGGTTTCGGGCTGGTCGACTTTGCCGCCGCTCGCGCGGTCGTGGAAGCGTGGCGCGTGAAGATCGGTATCCGGGGCGCATCCATGAACGCCGGCATTCTCTCGCTCTCCGGCGGCAACCAGCAAAAGGTGCTGTTCGCACGGGCGCTGGCGTCGGATGCCGACCTGATCCTGATGGACGATCCCACCCGGGGTGTCGACGTCGGCACCAAGCGCGACATCTACCAGCTCGTACGCGACGAAGCCGCGAAAGGCCGTACCTTCATCTGGTACACGACCGAGAACGAAGAACTGTCGCATTGCGACCGGACCTACGTGTTTCGCTCGGCATCCGTCACACGCGTGCTCCACGCCGACGAATGCACGGAAGAAGCGCTGCTGGCCGCCAGTTTCGAGGAGCAAGCCGCATGACGTTTGCGATCACCCAGGCGCGATTGCGCGCGCTGCTGCCGGCCATTTCGCTGGTCGCCGTGCTCGTGCCCATCCTGTTCCTGCAGCCAGCCACGCTGAGCTACTTCGGTTCGAGCCTGCTGCTGAACCTTGCCGTACCGATCGTTCTTGCGACGCTCGCGCAACTCGCGATCATCACGGTCAACGACCTGGATTTGTCGATAGGACCCTTCGTGAGTCTCGTCGCTTGCATCGGCGCGACGTTGCTGGTCAAGCAGCCATGGCTCGGCGTGCTGGCCTTGGCCGGCTGCGTGCTGGCTTATGCCGCGGTCGGCGCGTTGATCGAGTTGCGGCAGATTCCGTCGATCGTGGTGACGCTCGGGCTGGCGTTCGTCTGGAGCGGCCTCGCGATCGTGTTGCTGCCGTCGCCGGGCGGCACGAGCCCTGAGTGGATCGGCGCGGCGATGAACTACCAGACGCCGTGGATTGCGGCGCCCATCGTCTGGTCGGCGTTGATTGCGTTGATCGGACATCTGTTGCTGATGCGTTCGTCGGCGGGCGTGCGCATTCGTGGCGCAGGCGGCAATCCACGCGCAATGCGCCGGTTTGGCTGGTCGCTCGTGCGCAGCAAGGCGACGCTCTACGGCATTGCGGGTTTCTTCGGCGTGTTGTCTGGCTTGTCGCTCCTGGGCCTGACCACTTCCGCCGATGCCAATCTCGCCTTGCGATACACGCTGTTGTCCATAGCGGCTGTGATCCTCGGCGGCGGCGAATTCGTCGGCGGCCGCGTGTCGGTGGTCGGCGCGGTGCTGGGTGCCATCACGCTGACGCTTGCCGCATCATTCCTCGCATTCCTGAACATCTCCTCGGACTGGCAGGTCGGCATGCAGGGCGCGATCCTGATCGTGGTGCTGTCGCTGCGTGTGTTGCTGCAACGCGGAGACCGCCAATGAGCCTGCAAACACCCAGCGAAGCGCATAACGACAAGGAAACGCCGTCGGCTTCGACGGCGAACGCCGGACTACTGACTCGCCTCAAAGGCATCCAGGCGCCCTGGGTGTGGTCGTTCACGGGCGCGATCCTCGTCTGGTTCGCGATCGTCACCATCTTCGGCTTCTCGATTGCAAGCAACGTCGCGCAGACGGCGCTGATCTACGGCGTGTTCATGGTGCTGGTCGGCCTCGGGCAGATGCTTGTCATTACCTCCGGCGTGGGCAACATCGACTTGTCGGTGCCATCGACCATCGCGCTTGCGGGCGTGGTCAGCATGCATGTCATGAACGGATCGAACAACCAGATTGCGCTTGGTCTGGCGGCGGTGGTCGGCGTGGGAATTGCCGTCGGGCTTGCCAACTACGCGCTGATCCGGCTGCTGCGCATTCCGCCTATCATCGCAACGTTGTCATCGAGCTTCATCATCCAGTCGCTCGCGATCACGCAAGGCCGACAGCTTCCGCCACCTCCCGCGGCGCTCGGCGCGTTTGCGAATGGTCGCTTCGCGCATGTTCCGTATATTGCGCTGGCGGCGCTGGTGTTGTCGCTTTTGCTTGGCGTGCTGCTGCATCGTTCCAACTACGGACGAAGGTTGTCTGCGATCGGGCAGAACTCACGCGCAGCCTGGCTCGCCGGTGTCGATGTGCATTGGACACGTTGCATTGCGTACGTGTTGTCATCGGTGATCGCGGCGTTCACGGCGCTGCTGCTTGCGGCGGTGTCCGGCGGCGCGTCGCTCGACATGGGCGTGGAGTACATGCTGATATCGATCGCCGTGGTCGTGATCGGCGGCACGCTCGTGACGGGCGGAAAACCGACGATCGCTGGCGTGTGGGGCGCGTCGATGTTCCTGTTCCTCACGAACGCAGTGCTCAACGCAGTCGGCGCGGATGCGGGTGTCCGCTCGATCGTGTATGGAGTGCTGATCATTGCCGTGACGGTCGCGGCGGGCGGCAAGGCGCTGCGCTAAGCGAACATTTCAATAAGGGACACGCAGATGAAACCTGACGAGCTTGAAGTACACGATCCGCGCTTTCGCACACTGGTCCAGCTCAACGCGCCGCTGCAAAAGCTGACCAGCGAGTGCCTATGGGCCGAAGGACCCGTGTATTTTCCGGCGACCGATTTGCTGATCTGGAGCGACATCCCGAACAATCGCATGATGCGATGGGCGCCGGGCATGGGCGTAGGGGTTTATCGCTCGAATTCGAACTACAGCAATGGCAATACACGTGACCGGGAAGGGCGGCTCGTGACGTGCGAACACGGCGGCCGTCAGGTCTCGCGCACGGAACACGATGGCAGCGTCGTGGTTCTCGCATCGCATTTCGAAGGCAAGCGCCTCAATTCGCCGAACGATGTGGTCGTGGATTCGCGCAGCGCGATCTGGTTCACGGACCCCGACTACGGGATCATGAGCGACTACGAAGGGTTCCGCGCGCCGAGCGATATTGGACGATGCAATGTCTACTGCATCTCCCCGGACGATGGCCACGTGCGGCTTGCCACCGATGATTTCGTCAAGCCCAACGGACTCGCGTTTTCGCCCGACGAGTCACGTCTGTACATAGCCGACTCCGGCGCGTCCCACGATGAGAACGGTCCACGCCACATCCGCGTCTTCGATGTCGCGAGTGACGGCGCATTGCGCAACGGAAGCATTTTCGTATCGATGGAAACCGGTGTGCCCGACGGCTTGAGAACCGACGAGCACGGCAATGTCTGGACCAGCGCAGACGACGGGGTGCATTGCTACGCGCCGGATGGCACCTTGCTCGGCAAGATCCTGATTCCCGAGGTCGTGGCGAACCTGACGTTCGGCGGCTTGCACAAGAACCGCTTGTTCATTACTGCGACTTCATCCGTTTATGCGCTGCACGTAGGCGTTCGGGGCGCTGCACGCTAAGCCTGCATGAAGTCAGCGCCGGCCCGTCAAAGCCGGCGCTGCCGTTCACTACTTCCCGTCCACGACAGCCACCACTTCCTCGCGCGTGTATTCCTTGTTCGCAAGCGATCCTGGCGGCGTCTTTGCCAGCACGGCGTCAAGCTCTCCAGGCTTCACTTCGAGCACTGGCATGCGGATGTCATGCGGCATTTTCTTGCCGGCCAGCAATTGCTGCGTGACCCAGAACGCAAACGTGGATGCCCCCGGCGGAATGGTGACGGACATCGTCTCGTAGCCGGTCTTCTTCTGTTCGGCCCACCACGCGAGTTCTTCCTGACGGTTGCCGAGGATGATGATCGGCGTCGGCCTGCCTGCGGCCTTCAGCGCCTGTGCCGTACCGAAGCCATCCCCGCCTTGCGTGAGCACGCCGTCGATTTGCGGCAAGGTAGGCAGGATGCCGGCGACCTGTTTTTGAGCGACGGTTTGTGTCCAGTCGCCATGTACCGAACCGACTATTTTCAGGTTCGGATATTTCTTCAGCTCGTCCACCATGCCGCGGTGAATTTCATCATCGACCGAGACGCCGGCGAGCCCGCGAATCTCGAGCAGGTTGCCCTTGCCGTTCAGACGTTTGGCCAAGTAGTCCACTTGCATCTTGCCCATGCCCTGGAAGTCGACGGCGATCCGGTATGCGCAAGGCTCGGTAGCGATGCCATCGAAGGACACGACCGTCACGCCCGCCGCGCATGCCTGCTTGATCACGCCGTTGAGCGCGGTAGGCGAGACGGCATCGACCGCGATCGCCTTGAAGCCCTGGAGGATCAGGTTCTGGATCTGCTGGACTTGTTCGGTTGCCTGACTTTCGGCCGTGGTGAAGGTGGGGGCGGCCGCGACGACCTTTTGCTTGACCGCTGCGTCTGCGACGTTGGACCAGCTCTTGAGCATCATCTGACGCCAACTGTTGCCCGCATAGTTGTTCGATAACGCGATTTTTTGCGCGGATGTATCGCCCGTTGCCACTTGCGCCGATGCCGGCGACACTGCCGAGAATGCGAACGCCGCAAAAACCGCACCGCTGAGAACCCTCCAAGCTGGTCTGCCTGATTGCACGTGCTGTCTCCTATCGTTAGTGATGTGATTCGAGCGCGCCAATGGTTCGAGCTGCGCTCGCCACCGTGTCATTTTGCCGGAATTGAGTGCACAGCAGTGGCTTGTTGCAGGGCAATCGCTGATCTTTCAACGCGTGTTCGCCTGCACGACCGTATCCTAAGAAAACAACGGACGTTCATTACCGGAAAATTTTTGGCGCTGGCAACATTTCCCCTTCACCAACACCTGGAGAAACCTATGTTCGAGGACGTGAGCGTACGACGCATCGGCGCCCATGAAGCAATGTCCTGTGTGGAAGCATTGGCCGACGTGCTGATCGATTGCGTGGAAGGGGGCGCCTCGGTCAGTTTCATGCTGCCGCTGTCGCGCGAGAAGGCCGTTGCATTTTGGCGCAGCGTGGGCGAAGCCGTAGTGCGCGCAGAGCGAGCGCTGCTCGTCGCAGAAGATCGCGAGGGACGCATTCTCGGCACCGTGCAACTCATCATGGCGCAGCCGGACAACCAGCCGCATCGCGCGGATATTGCCAAGATGCTGGTGCATCGCATGGGTCGCCGCAGAGGCATTGCGCAACAGCTCATGACGGCTGTCGAAGAAACCGCGCGTGAGGAAGGCAAGTCGGTGCTCGTGCTCGATACGGTCACCGGCGGCGATGCCGAGCGGCTCTACGCGCGGGCAGGCTGGCAGCGCGTTGGCGTTGTGCCGAAGTACGCGCTGATGCCGGACGGCGCGTTTTGCAGCACGACCTTCTATTACAAGCACGTTTGAGCGAAGGGGCTCATTCGTCTCAACCGCCTGTCACCGACTGCCCATCCATCCCCGCTTTCTCCGCCAGCCAGGCCCGGAACGTCTTGACCTTCTCGACGTTCCTGTCGCTCGTCCTGAACGATACAAAATGCGTCTCGCGCATGAACGGCTTGAAGTACCCGGCGCCGAACTCCACCAGTTCTCCACGCGCAAATTCGCGCTCGGCGAGGCGCGTGGTTTCGAGCGCCATGCCCATGCCATCGACCGCTGCGGAAATCGCCAGCGCACCGCGATCGAACGATGGCCGCGGCTTGTTCGGAAACTCCATGCCGTTGAGCACGAACCAGTCGCGCCACGTGACCCGGCTCAATTGTGAATCGATCAGCGTAAAAGCCCTGGCCTGCTCCTCGAGCAATACGTCGTCGCGCACCATGGCGGGCGAGCACATCGGAACAATGCGTTCGGCCCCGAGCGCATCGACCTGCAATCCCGGACGCTCGATCGCCGCGCCGTAGGAGATCGCGACATCGACTTCATGCAGACGTGTGAGGTCCACCGGCTCCGCGCCCGAAGAAAGCCTGATCGTGATGTCCGTGTGCGCCTGCATGAACATGGGCAAGCGCGGACCCAGCCATTTCACAGCAAGGCTCGGTGCGCAATGCACGGCGAGCACCTGCGCCTGGGGCGCGAGCGCAACTTCGCTGCAGGCGTTTTCAATGACATCGAACACGCGGCCGAGGCTGTCGAACAGACGCCGTCCTTCCGCCGTCGTCTCGACCCGGCGGTTTCGCCGGTGAAACAGCGGCACGCCGAAATAGGCTTCCAGTTCCTTCACCTGATGGCTGATGGCCGATTGCGTGAGATGCAATTCCTCTGCAGCAAGCGTGAAGCTTTCAAGCCGTGCCGCTGCTTCGAACGCGCGCAGCAGCACGAAATTGGGGATGCGTCGCATGCCTGGGCGTCTCCAATTTTGTAATGGTTTTAATCGATACATGAATGGGGTTCATCTTTGTATGAACAGTCATCGTTTGTCAACAACTGCTGCAAAGCCGACAGTAGAACCCTGTAAAGCAACTTGATGATTCAACAGGAGAAAGCAAATGGCGGCAGTCATGGAAGCGGGTTCGGAAGTCGTGGAAAAGATCGTGAAGGACGGCAAGGTATCGATCTATCAGCCGGAACAAGAGGGTCTGATCTTCCCGGACTTGCCCGTGTTTTCGGACCCGGCGGCGCATCGGCAACATTTGAAGGAGCGACTTGTCGGCGCATGCAGGGCATTCGCGCTGCAGGGCTTCGACTATGGGTTCGCCGGGCATCTGACGGTGCGCGATCCGGAAAATCCAGGCCTGTACTGGACCAATCCGATGGCCATCCACTTCTCGCAAGTGAAGGTCTCGAACCTGATCTGCGCGGACCATGAAGGGCGCGTGGTGGAGGGCAATCATGCGATCAACCGTGCTGGCTTCGTCCTGCACGCAGCAGTGCACGAGATGCATCAGGACATCGTGGCAATGTGCCATGCGCACACGGTCTACGGCACGGCCTACGCCTCTCTCGGCAAGAAGCTCGAGCCGATCACGCAGGACGCGGCTGCGTTCTTCGAGGACCACGTCGTGATCGGCGATGAAGCCGGACAAGTCGCGGTGGAGAAAAAGGCGGGCCACAAGGTGGCAAACGCGTTCAAGGGCGTGAAGGCGGCAATTCACCAGAACCACGGTTTGCTGACGGCAAGCCGGCACAGCATAGAAGCTGCGGCCTTCTGGTTTATCGCGCTGGAACGCTGCTGCCAGCAGCAGCTTCTGATCGATGCAACCGGCATCACGCCGAAGCTCGTCACGCCGGACCGGGCGCGCTATAGCCGCGAACACGTGGGCAGCGAGTACATCGGCTGGCTGCATTTCCAGACGATCTGGAACGACCTCGTGGCAACCCAGCCGGACATGTTCGACTGACCCGTATCAAGCTTCAGCACAAGAAGTGCAGGACGACACGGCCACCTAGAACGGCCGGCGTCCCGCTCCAATCCGCCCCCAGGAGACAAGCATGATTCCCGCCAGTAAGGTTTCCCTCAGCAAACGCGACGAAGCCGCCACGTTTGCGAAGATCACGTGGCGACTATTGCCATTCCTGTTTCTCTGCTATCTCTGCGCGTATCTGGACCGCATCAACGTTGCCTTTGCAAAGCTGCAGATGCTCAAGGACCTGAATTTCAGCGACGCCGTCTACGGCGCCGGTGCGGGTGTTTTCTTCGTGGGTTATCTGCTGTTCGAGGTGCCGAGCAATCTGCTCTTGCTTCGCGTCGGCGCGCGCCGATGGATCGCACGGATCATGATCACGTGGGGCATCATCTCGGCGGGCATGATGTTCGTGACCACGCCCATGAGCTTCTACATCATGCGCTTTCTGCTGGGCGTGGCCGAAGCGGGGTTCATTCCGGCCATCCTGTTCTATCTGACCTACTGGTTTCCGGCATCGCGGCGCAGCAAGGTGACCGCGCTGTTCATGACCGGCATTCCGATGTCCGGCGTTGTCGGCGGTCCGCTTTCGGGCTGGATCATGACTCACATGGGCGGCCTCCACGCTCTTGCAGGCTGGCAATGGCTGTTCGTTCTCGAAGGCATCCCCACGGCCTTGCTTGGTCTCATCGCACTCTTCTATCTCAACGATAAAGTCAGCGACGCCCGCTGGCTCAGCGCGCCGCAACGCGCATTTCTGGAACGCGCGCTGAATGAAGAACGCTCGCCTGATCTGCTGCATTCGGTGAAAGACGGCCTGATGCATCCGAAGGTCCTGCTGCTAAGCCTCATCTACTTCTTCTTCACGATGGGCCTCTACGGCGTGAGCTTCTGGTTGCCCACGCTGATCAAGGCGAGCGGCGTGCAGAACACGCTGGATATCGGATTGTTGAGCGCCATCCCCTACGCCGCGGCAGCAATCGCGATGGTGCTGGTCAGCCATTCATCCGACCTGCGCGGCGAGCGCCGCTGGCATCTTGCTTTGCCGGGGATCATCGGTGCGGCAGGTTTGTACTTCAGCGTGTCCTACGCCCATTCCACGCCGATCGCGATGGTCGCGCTGACCATCGGGACCATGGGCGTCATGACCACGATCTCGCAATTCTGGGTACTGCCGCCGGCCATCCTCAGCGGCGCGGCAGCGGCGGCGGGACTTGCCGTTGCGAACTCGGTAGGCAGCATCTCGGGCGTCGTCAGTCCCTATGTGATCGGGCTGATCCAGACCGCGACGGGATCGACCGGCAATGGCGTGCTGGGACTCGCGGTGAGTCTCGTGATAGGCAGTGTGCTGGTCTTCACGGTGCCCGCAAAACTGGTGAACGTTCGCCGGCGGGAAACGCCGCCGAGCGCTCGACCGGTGCTCGATGCCAGTCCTCAGACGCGAACATGAGCGGACGCGTTGCCGGCGTCGTCGGCCAGCACTTCGCCCAGGCGCCTGACGAGGTTTTCGCGGGCGCGGTGCGTGTGCAGATTGGTCAGTTCGACGGCGGCGGCTGCGTCGCCGGCGGTGATCGCGTCGAAGATCGCCGCGTGTTCGTCCCAGATGGATTTGCGTTGCGCCGACGACTGCAGCACCGCGCCCATCACGCGGCGCAAGTGAACCCAGTGGAGATGCGCAGTCTGTTCGATCAGCGGATTGCCCGAAGCGCGGTAGATGGCGGAGTGGAAGGCCCAGTCCGCATCGATCATGGCTTTGACGTCGTCACCTTTCGATGCACGCCGGCCCTTCGAGATCAGCGTCTTGTCGAGCACCGCGCCGCGTTGCGCCGCAAGGCTCGCCGCGAGCGAGTCGAGCGCGCCGCGGATCTCGTAGAGATGCGCGATCCAGGTGGCGTCTAGCGGCGCGACGAGCAGGCCGCGCCCTGGCGCGTCCTGCACGAGACCGTCTTTTTTCAGCAGGCGCAGCGCCTGCAGCACCGGTGAACGCGATACCGCCAGTTGCTCCGCGATCTCTTCCTGTGTGATGCGTGCGCCGGGCGCGAGGGAGCCTTCGCTGATGGCGTCGAGCAGCACTTTGTAGACTTCATCGACATAGTCGGTGCGTGCCTGGAGCTTCAGAAGTTTGGCGGCCATGATTGCTCTCGTAATTTCTGGATACAGAGTTCAAGAGCGTACAGGCAGTGTCGGGCAGGTGCAAACGGAAAGGAAAATTCTGCGCCCAAGCGTTTACCTGTAGAGACATGGCTGCATTGCGAAACTAATCTTTGGATACAGAGTTCGGAGTTCAGAAACCGATCTTAAAAATATGACAAAAACGCAGTTCCCCTTATCGATACACCCAGCAGAGGCACACATGAACATCAAGTCAGAAAAGGCGGAAGGGCAGAAAAGCAGCGCTGGCGGCGCGGTCCAGAAGAAACTGGTGCCCTTCGGCGGTTACTACACCAACAAGGTTCCGGGTCACGATCCCGAACTGACCGAAACCGGCCCCGGCACGCCGATGGGCGAATACATGCGCGCGTTCTGGCATCCGGTGTGCATGGCCATCGAGCTCACCGATACCCCGCGCTTCCTGAAGATCCTCGGCGAAGAACTGGTCGCATTCCGCGATGGCAGCGGCGCCGTAGGCGTGCTGCATGCGCATTGTGTGCATCGCGGGGCATCGCTGGAATATGGCGCGATCCAGGAGCATGGCATCAAGTGCTGTTACCACGGCATGGTCTTCGATGTCGACGGCTCCTGTCTCCACGTGCCGTTTCCGAACGGCGAAGAAAAGGAAGCCGAGAAATACGCGTGTTCGATCCAGCAGGGCGCATATAAAGCCGTCGAGCGTCACGGACTCGTGTTTGCCTACATGGGACCACCCGACAACGAGCCGCCGTTTCCGGAATGGGAAGGCGATTTCACGGTAGCCCCGACCGATGAACTCGTGCCCTACAGCAATTTCCAGCATTGCAACTGGCTGCAAGTGCAGGACAACGCCGCCGACAACTATCATCCGACCGCGCTGCACGCAGGCAAGAACGTGGTCAACGGCAAGTATCAGGGCACGACTTTCGACGAGGTCGGCGCCAAGTCCATGGAAGTTGCTCCCGACATGCATTTCGCGCCGGTGCAACAGGGACGCAGCCTCGCGTGCGCGGGTGCTCGCCGCGTCGACAAGGACCGCATGTTCGTGCGCGTTCAGCATCAGGTATTGCCGAATCTGAGCTTGCATGCGTACACGTCGGAAGATGGCGCGAAGAAGAAGCTCTTCAGCCGCTTTCACATCATTCGCTGGACCGTTCCCGTCGATGATGAAAATTCGAAGATGATCGGCTGGCGCGTGATGGGTCCGGGAATCGATACACGCGGCATCGGCGATAAATCGCTGGTCGGTTACGAGTCGATCGACTTCCTCGAAGGACAGGTTGCGATGCGGCGTCCGGAGCGCTTCGGCAAATACAAGCTCGAAGAATTGCCGCCGATCCCGACGAATCATCGTGAACGCGAGCACTACAAGGACGCGCAATACGCGCCCGGCGATTACGAGGCCATCATCAGCCAGCGGCCGATCGCCGTGCATTCGCTCGAGAATCCGACCAAGTTCGACGCCGGTCTTTTCCTCTTCCGCAAGATGCTGCGCGATGCGGTTCGCGGGACGAACCCGGCAGCATCGGCCGAGAATTTCGCGGACTGGTTCAGAGCGAACGCGGGCTCGCCCAATAGCTACTGCTCGGGCAACGTGTTCGATCTGCCGGAAGCGGAGACTGTCGAGCAGGAAGTCGCCAACCGGCGCGCGCTGACGAAGAAGCTGGTCGCGATCCTGACGGATAGCGAGGCGCTCAAGGGCGAGGAGCGTGCGCAATTCGTGCGCGAGAAGTTCGAGTCGCTCGAGGCGTCGATGAAGGCGTGAAGGCAAAGGGACCGCGCGTGCTCGATGAGCGTTTGTCTGCACGCGCGGCCCGGGAAAACAATAGGAATGTTCATGGCAAGTCCAGACAGCCCCCTTGACCTGATGGTGCGGCAGATTCGCTTCGAAGGCAAAGGCATCAACTCGTATGAGCTCGTCGATCCGGAGGGCGCCACGTTGCCGCCATTCACGGCAGGCGCCCATATCGATATCCATCTGAAAGGCGGTACCGTCCGCCAGTATTCGCTCAGCAATTCACCGAGCGAGCGGCATCGCTACGTGATCGCCGTGCTGCGCGATGAAGCCGGGCGCGGCGGATCAAAAGCCGTGCACGACACGCTGCGCGTTCAGGATCGCGTGAAGGTCAGCGCGCCGCGCAACAACTTCGAACTCGCCGCCGACGCCAAGAAGGTCGTGCTGCTGGCCGGTGGTATCGGCGTGACGCCTCTCAAAGCGATGGCGCACCGGCTAGAGGAAGCCGGTATCGACTACGAGATGCATTACTGCGCGAAGGACGCGCGCTGCACGGCATTCACCGATGAACTGGCAAGCATCAAGACCGCAGGCCGGTTGCATTTTCATTTCGACAACGGCGACCCATCGGCGGGATTGAACATCGGCGAACTGTTGCGCGAACCTGCCGCCGATACCCACCTGTATTACTGCGGCCCTGCCGGATTCATGAAGGCGTGCGCGGCCGCGGCGCAACATTGGCCGTCGGGCACGGTTCACTTCGAACACTTCAAGGCGCCCGAGCGGGACTTGAGTCAGGAGGTTGCGGGCGCGGTGGGCGAGTTCATCGTGAAGATTGCGAGCACCGGGCAGATGATTCCGGTCACAGCCGACCAGAGCATTGCCGACGCACTTGACGAAGCCGGCGTGCCGATAGAGACATCGTGCCGCGCGGGTTTGTGCGGCACGTGCAAGGTGCGGTACTTGTCGGGCGAAGTCGAGCACAACGACTGCATTCTCGGCGACGACGAAAAGCGCGTATACCTGACCGCGTGTGTATCGAGGGCAACGAGCAGGGAACTTGTGCTCGATCTATAGAAACGAATTCGCCACGGCGGAGACATCATGTTCTTGAGCTGGATTCGCCGGGTGATCAGACGAATGTCGTTCGGCAATGCCCAGTTGATTGGTGATTCCGGCTGGTCGCTTGTCAGGTCTGATGACGAGCATCGGGATCAGGCGTAGATGATCTCGATGCCGTTGCTGCTGCCTTGTCGTAAGAGTGAGAGTGCCGAGAGGTGAGGGCTGGGCAAGGCTTATTTCGAATGCGAAACGTTGAACGGCTTTCCCGGCACCCATGCCCACGTCGCCAAAACCTTCGCGCCCGCAGGCCCTGCGGTCGTGACATGGGCGACATTCGCCGGCATTGCCCAGCTCTCACCGGCGCGGACGACGTGCGCCGGCTGACCAACAACCTGCACCGTGACTTCACCGTCCAGCACGTAAGCGAGTTCCGGTCCCGTGGCTTTATGTCTCGGCTTGGATGCGTTCGGCGGGAACTCCGAAATCCCCATGCCCATCTCGCGATCAGTGCCTGCAACAGGCACGCGTTGCAGAACGACCGTGTCTTTGGCGGCAGCCGCCGAGCCGGCTGCGAATGAAGGCACGCTAATCGCCGCGCTCACGACGACCACCATGTATCGATGGAACATTATTGCGTCTGCGCCTTATCGGCCAGCGACTCGAGGATCCGGTACGCCGCCGTGACACGCGCGCCGTTCGGGATGTTCTTGTTCGCGAGAATCACGATCCCCAGACGTTTTTCCGGAATGAACGCCACATACGTGCCAAAGCCGTTGGTCGAGCCGGTCTTGTTGATCCAGACATCGTCGCGCGGCGGTTGCGGCGGTTTGAGCTGGGTGACCGGCGTCGCGTTCATGATCATCGCAGGCGCGTTGCCTTCCAGCAGATTTTCAAGCGCGACCGGATAGGGATATTGCTCCCAGATCAGGTCTTGCGTCATTGGCCCTGCGTCGAAATAGCCAGTGTGGGTATCGGTTATTGCGCGCTGAAGCTTCGGGTCGAGTTTGACCAGGTTCATGTTCGCCTGGAGGAAGTGCAGCATGTCGGCAGCGGTGGTTTTGATGCCGTAAGCCTCGGACGAGAGCACACCCGGCTTCATCCTGATGGGCGCGTCGTCCTTGGTGTAGCCCTGCGCGTAGTCCTTCATTCTTGCGGCTGGCACGTTGATGTAACTGTGCTGCAGACCCAGCGCGGGAAACAGGCCCTGCGTCATGAGCGTATCGAAATCCTGACCCAGGCTTTTCGCGGTGATGAGGCCGAGCGTTCCAATGCCTGGATTCGTGTACGTCCGATACGTCCCCGCCGCGTACGCAGGTTTCCACTGCCTGAAGTACTGCATCAGTTCGTCGATGTTGTTGACGTTGTCGGGCACTTGCAGTGGAAGGCCGCCGGGCGTGTGCGTGCCGAGATTGAGCAGGGTCACATCGCCGAACGGGGTGTTCTGCAAGGACGGGAGATACTTGCTCGTGCGGTCGGACAAGGACAGGTCACCGTCGATTTGTGCCTTGGCGGCAAGCGTCGCGGTGAATGTCTTGCTGACCGATCCAAGCTCGAACAAGGTGTTGCCCGTCACCAGTCTCCTGGGCCGCACCGACGCAAGACCATAGTTGAATACATGAGGCTTGCCGTCGGCGATGACCCCGACCGCGACGCCGGCGATTGCGTATTGCTTCATCAGCGGCTGGATGACGCCGTCCACTTCGCTCTGGATGGTGTTATCGGCGGCTTGAACGACGCTCGAAACCATGCACGAAAAAACGATTGCTGCAAACAGACGTCCTGCTCTCAATGTCATGTCCCTGATCCTTGGCGGGTTTGGGTGGGTCAAGCTGTGAGGCAGGAGTATCCGGTTTTTCTGAGTGACCGACCATCTACGATAAGTTATCCAAGGCAATAGAAAAACTATCGCTAAAGAATGCGCCGATCACGCCGATATGCATTGCAAGGACACCGTTGCTCAGCTTGTCACCGTGATTGCCATGATTCGGATATCGTGGCGCGGTCGGGGAGTGCGCACGTTTTCGAACTAGAGCAGACAGAAGTGATGATCAAGACAAAAGGCGCCTTTGTTCAGGCGCCTTTTTTTTGTCGGTCATTCGGCGGGCCGGCCGGCCAAACGCCTTCAATGCCCGGACTGAACCCCACCGAGCGTATTGAGTTCCGCGAGCACATCGTCCGGCAGCTTCAATTGCGATGCCTGCAGGTTTTCGCGCAGATGCGTGACCGACGATGTCCCCGGAATCAGCAAGATGTTCGGCGCGCGATGCAAGAGCCACGCAAGCGCGACTTGCATGGGCGTCGCTTCCAGGCCCTGCGCAATCGTCGAAAGCGCCGATGACTGGATCGGTGTGAAGCCGCCCAGCGGAAAGAAGGGTACGTACGCAATGCCCTGGGCTGCGAGGTCATCGACGAGTGCGTCGTCGCTGCGCTGGATCAGGTTGTAATGGTTCTGCACGCAGACAATCTCGGCAATCCCTTGCGCTTGCTTGATCTGCGTCGGCGTCACGTTGCTCAGACCAATGTGGCGCACGAGCCCCTGGCGCTGAAGCTCGGCGAGCGTCTCGACCTGCTTCGCAATCGATCCCTCGGCCGGCGCGTGGATGTCGCCCATGTTGCGTATGTTCACGATCTCGAGTGCATCGAGGCCGAGGTTGCGAAGATTGTCGTGAACGCCGCGTTTCAGATCTTCCGGCTCGAGGGCCGCGTTCCATGAACCGTCCGCGCCGCGAACGGCGCCAAGCTTCGTGACGATCACGAGGCCGTCCGCATACGGATGGAGCGCCTCGCGAATGATCTCGTTGGTGACGTGGGGGCCGTAGAAATCGCTGGTATCGATGTGATTGACGCCTGACGCCACAGCCTCGCGAAGCACGGCCACGGCCGCATCGCGGTCCTTCGGCGGACCGAACACGCCAGGTCCGGCAAGTTGCATGGCGCCGTAGCCCATGCGCCGCACCGTGTGGCCCGCGAGAGAAAAGGTATCAGTGGTGTTGAGGTTCGACATGATGATCTCCGTGAAAGGTATGACGACAGTATGAGACCGATTGCGCTGTTCGATAATCGGGTCTAGATTGCACAGGTCGTGCACTATTTTGAACAATGCCCCATGGAATTCAATGATCTTGCCGCATTTGTATCGGTCGCGCGGGCCGGCGGCTTTCGGGACGCCGCACGCATCAGCGGCGTATCGGCGTCGAGCCTCAGCATTGCCGTACGGCGCCTCGAGGCCAAGCTCGGACTGCGCCTGCTGAACCGGACCACGCGCAGCGTGGCGCCGACCGAGGCGGGCGAGCGTCTCATCGAAAAGCTGTCGCCGCTCTTCAGTGAAATGGAAGCGGCGCTGGACGTTCTGAACGGTTTTCGCGATAAACCCACGGGCACGCTCAAGCTGAACGTGCCGTCGAGCGCCGCGCGGATCGTGTTGCCGACGCTCATCGCGCGGTTTTTGAAGGCTTATCCGGACATTCGGGTGGAAGTCGTGGTCGAGGATGGTTTCGTCGATGTGCTGGCGATTGGTTGCGACGCCGGCATCCGCTACGACGAACGTCTGGAACAGGACATGATCGCCATCCCGATCGGGCCGCGCGTGCAGCGTTTCGCGACCGCGGCAGCGCCGGAATATCTTGACACGCACGGCAGGCCCACGCATCCCCGCGAGCTGCTCGAGCACGCGTGTCTGCGCGGCCAGTTCGCGGGCGGCGCCATGCCAATGTGGTTCTTCGAACGCGACGGTGAGGTGGTGCGGCTGGACCCGTCAGGACCGCTTCTGGTCAGGCCAAGCGCCGCGGTCGAACTCGCCATCAGCACCGCTGTAGCCGGTGTGGGAGTGGTCCATCTTTTCGAGGGGATGCTTCAGCCGTATCTGGATAGCGGCGCGCTGGAGCCGATCTTGCAGCCTTGGTGGCCACAATTTTCTGGACCGTTTCTTTATTATCCGGGGCGCAGGCACTTGCCGGCGCCGCTGCGGGCGTTTATCGACTTCGTGAAGGCCGAAGGTTCGCTGGCCGCTCCAGATTTCTGACCGTTTCCGGACGGGAGACAGGCACATTGCATCGCACAAGATCAAGCCTGCTGACCGTAGGTCAGCCAGTCTCGTAACCGCATCCGCTCTCGCTTCGACCGCGCATGTTGCGCCACATGAATTGCGTTTTCCTTCTCGCGAGTGGGGTGCCTTCGACCCTGTGAAATCAGGGTAAATCCCAGAAAAACATCAGACGTCTGATGTATATTGCAAAAAAGTTTGAGAGAAAGGCTCCCATGCGCTTGAGCGTCGAACAATCGATGAGCGACAAGATCCAGGAATCGCTGCTGGCCATGATTCGCGAAAAAGGCCTTAAACCAGGGGATCAGATTCCGACCGAGATCGAGTTGTGCGAGTTGCTGGGCGTGGGGCGGTCGAGTTTGCGCGAAGCCGTGGCGCAAATGATCTCGCATGGATTGCTGTCGCGGGTCCAGGGACGCGGGACCTTCATCAGACAAATTTCGCTGAAGCTTAAGGGCGGTCTGGATGATCTGATGTCCGTGACCGACATGATCAAGAGCGTCGGCGCAGTGCCCTCAACAAGCAGGCTGCAGATCGAGAATATCGAGGCATCGGAAAGCCTGGCGGAAAAGCTGGCGTTGGATGTGGGCCATCCGTGCGTGCGCATAGAACGGGTCCGGCGGGCGAACGATGCGATTGCGGCGTATTGCATCGATATTGTCTCGAAAGAGGTGTTCGATTCCGTCGGCAACGATCTCGGCGAATCGCTCTTCGCCATGCTCGGCAGGACCGGCCGCAGGCTGTCGCACACGCA
This sequence comes from Burkholderia sp. PAMC 26561, assembly GCF_001557535.2. NCBI lineage: Bacteria > Pseudomonadati > Pseudomonadota > Betaproteobacteria > Burkholderiales > Burkholderiaceae > Burkholderia > Burkholderia sp. PAMC 26561. The sequence goes on along the minus strand of NZ_CP014315.1, from coordinate 1,437,418 downwards.
TACGTCCGTCCAGCCGACCATCCTGACGCCGCGCGACCTGCCTGAACTGGGCGATGGCTTCGGCCTGTTCCTGCTTCTGGATGAGGTCGATTTCGATCAGAGCGGCGATCCGCTTTGTTATAGCAACGACTACTACAACACGAGCATCTTCAAGTTCGACCTGGTTCGCAAACGTCATTGAGACGCGGGCAGAACCGGGGGACACGGAGGAGACATCATGGAATTCGAAGCGTTGAATGCTTCGGAACTGACGGCTTACCTGCGGGGCATTCCTGCTGTGCACGCGTTGCTGGGCGAGCCGGCGGAACTGGATATTGCGGAAGTGGGCGACGGCAATCTCAACTACGTCTACTTCGCGAGCAACGCAGGGGCTGCTGAAAAAAGCGTGGTGGTGAAGCAGGCACCGCCGTTTCTGCGGCTGGTCGGCAAGACATGGCCGCTTGGACGCGAGCGCATGGAGCGTGAAGTCGCCGCGCTCAGGCGCTTTGGATCGCTATGTCCGCAGCATGTGCCCAAGGTCTATCACGCGGACAGCCAGCTTTTCCTGATGGTGATGCAGCGGCTTGCCACTCACCGGATCCTGCGGCAAGGGCTGACGGATGGCGTCGTTTATCCGAGGCTTGCGGATCACTTGTCCACGTATCTTGCGAACACGCTTTTCTTCGGCTCGGATCTTTTTCTTAACGCCGACATCAAGAAACAGGCGATGAGCGCGGCCGTGAACAGCGAGTTGTGCGGGATCACCGAGGACCTGGTTTTCACGTATCCGTTCGAGGACCATCCATCGAACGTATATAGCGCTAAATTGCCAAGGGCGGCGCTGGAACGCCTCAGGCAGACGCCCGCATTGCGCGTGGCCGCGGCCGAAATGAAATGGGCGTTCATGAACCACGCCGAGACCTTGCTGCATGGCGACCTGCATACGGGTTCCATCATGGTCAACGCGGACGAGACCTATGTGATCGATCCCGAGTTCTCGTTCTACGGTCCCATGGCGTTCGACATTGGCGCGGTGCTCGCCAATCTTCTGCTGGCCTATTTCTCGCGCGACTGGCACGGCCGGCTTCACGACGGGCGGCCGGAAGTCTATCAGGCGTGGCTGCTGGAACAGGTCAGCACGATCTGGTCGGCGTTCGCCGCCAAGTTCCAGAAGCTATGGCGGGAACACGAAGGCCGCAGCAAGACTTCGTTCATTGGTAACGATCCGGACCGCGCCTGCGCCGATGCATTCAAGGCGCGCTTCATGCAACGGCTTCTCGCCGATACCCTCGGCTTTGCTGGCTGCAAGATGATCCGCCGGATCGTGGGCATGGCGAAGGTTGCGGAGATCGCGCACATTCCGGACGACACGGCACGCGCGGCGATCGAAGTGCGTTGTCTGCAATGCGCCGAGACGCTGCTGGTCGAAAGGCAATCCCTGACCGATATCGAACAGGTCGTTCGTCTGGCGCGGGCGCTTCAGTCCACCAACAATCAATAACCAACCGGAGCACGCATGAAATCGGCGCCGCTGTTTTCGAGCCTTCCAGCGACCATCACGTGGGAAAACGGCAGCTTGTCGATCCTCGACCAGACCCGTTTGCCTCGCGAAACCATCATCGAAAACGTGACGACGGCCGAACAGGTCTGGCGTGCAATCCATGAACTGCGGGTTCGCGGTGCACCGGCAATAGGCGTAGCCGCAGCCTACGGTCTATGCGTCGCGATGCGCGCGTCCCTTCATCTGCCGATACATGAATTCCGCGCGGCGCTTGCGCAGCAGGCGGCTTATATAGACAGCGCGCGTCCCACCGCGGTCAACCTGAGCTGGAGCCTTAAGCGGATGTTGCAGGCGGCGCAGGCGTGCGATGCCAATGATTCCGCCGCGCTTCTGAACGCATTGATCGCAGAGGCCGTTGCGATCCACGCGGAAGATCAGGCGCTGTGTGATGGTATCGGCGAGCATGGCCTGCCGCTGATCACGCCTGGCTGCGGAGTGCTGACGCATTGCAATGCGGGCGCGCTCGCGACCACCGGTCTTGGCACCGCAACCGCGCCCATATACAAGGCACATGGCGAGGGGCTGACATTCCGCGTCTACGCCGATGAAACCCGTCCGCTTCTGCAGGGCGCGCGCCTGACCGCCTACGAGTTGCAGCAGGCGGGCGTCGATGTCACGCTGATCACCGACAGCATGGCGGCGTCGATCATGGCGCAGGAACTGGTCGACGTGGTGATCGTCGGTACAGACCGGGTTGCGGCCAACGGCGACTTCGCGAACAAGATCGGCACACTCGGGCTTGCGATCGTCGCGCGGCACTTCAACATTCCGTTCTACGTGGCCTGTCCGTCGTCAACGCTCGACCTTCACACGGCGACGGGGCGTGACATCGTGATCGAAGAGCGTCACGACGACGAAATCACGCATCTGTACGGCGAACGTGTTGCGCCGGCCAACGTGAAGGTCCGCAACCCCGCTTTCGATGTCACGCCGAACCATCTCGTCACGGGTTTCATCACGGAGCGGGGCATCGTGCAAAAACCGTTCGATATTAACCTGGCAGCGTTGTTCGCCATGGAAGGAGACGCAGCATGACCGAGGCCGCGCTGCGTTCGGGAATAGTGGAGACAGCGCGCGAGATGGAACGTCTCGGCATCAATCAGGGCACGTCGGGCAACGTGAGCGCGCGGTTCAGCGATGGTTTCCTGATCACGCCAAGCGGCATCCCGTCGGCACAACTGGACCCGGCCTCGATCGCGTTCCTGCCGATCAATATAGATGCTTCCTCGTCGCTGTTTGCGCAGTTGCGGCCATCGTCGGAATGGCGCATTCACCGCGACATCTTGCAGGCGAGGCCGGAGATCGGCGCAGTGGTTCACACGCATTCCAGCTCGGCCACGGCGCTCGCCATTCACTCACACGGCATCCCCGCGCACCATTACATGGTGGCGGCCGCGGGCGGCAATTCCATCCGATGCGCGCCGTACGCAACCTTCGGCAGCAAGGAGTTGTCCGATTACGCGATGCAGGCGCTGAAAGACCGCACAGCGTGTCTGCTGGCGCATCACGGCGTGATTGCACTGGGTCGGGATCTCGCGCGTGCGCTATGGCTCGCACACGAAGTCGAGGTACTGGCGAAGCAATATCTGCTGGCGTGCCAATTGGGAACGCCGCCCGTCTTATCGGATGAACAGATGAACGAAGTCGTGGACAAGTTCAGGAACTACGGACCACGAAGAACCAAGGATACCTGAATAAGTTTCTTCAAATGTTGTACCCGCAGCGCGCAACAGAACCGCCTTTATAACTTGAAAAATGGAGACAGTCATGGCCTGGAATTCAGGAAGATTTGACGCATGGAGCAAGCTGGGTGCACGTACGGGAACGGCGGTCTTATGCGCGGCAGCCGCGCTCTCCGGCTGTTCGAAAAGCGAATCGCCTTCGACGACCACCGCCGCAAGCGACGCAAGCGCAAGTCCCGCCGCAGTCGCGAGCGCTGCTCCCGCGGCCACGGCGGCATCGGGCGGGAAGACGAAGATCGGTTTCTCGGTGTCTACGCTGAACAACGCATTCTTCGTCGGCTTGAAACTCGGGGTGGAAAAGGGTTCGAAGGAACAAGGCTTCGATCTGGTCCAGACGAACGCAAACGGCGACGCACAGCAGCAGGTCAATGACGCGATCAACCTGCTGAGCCAGGGCGTGACTGCGCTGGTGCTCAATCCGATCGACTCGAAGGCGATCATTCCGGCGGTCGAAAAGGCCAACAGCATGGGCATTCCCGTGTTCACGCTGGATCGCGGCTCCGATGGCGGCAAGGTGACGTCGTTCGTGGCGTCGGACAACGTGGCGCTCGGCACGACGGCGGCAAAGTGGATCGCGGATCAGTTGAAGACGCGTTATGGCTCGCCCAAGGGCAACGTGGTCGACCTGATCGGGTTGGTCGGGACGACGGCTGCCACCGACCGCGAGAAAGGCTTCTCCGATGAAATCGCGAAGTATCCGGACATCAAGGTCGTGGCCCGCCAGGAAGGCGCGTTCGACCAGGAAAAGTCACTCAACGCGATGACGAACATCCTGCAAAAGTACCCGCAAATCGATGCAGTTTTCGGTGCGAACGACGACAACACCGTGGGTGCGGAAAAAGCTATCGACAACGCCAACCGCTACAAGCCGCTCGGCGACAAGGAGCACATCATGGTGATCGGTGCCGACGGCACGGCGCAGGCATTGTCCGCGATTCGTGCCGGCAAGCAGGACGCAACCATTTCGCAGAACCCAATCGAAATGGCGGCGAAGGCGCTGAGTTTCATCAAGGACTACACGGCGAAGAAGGACGTGCCGGCGAACTACGCATGGCCGACCTTGTTGATCGACAAGTCGAATATCGACTCCGATACCACCAAGAAATACGGTCTCTGGTCGCTGCAGGTCAGCCAGTAATCGCCGTAATCGACCAAGCGCATGCGTGTCCGCAAGTCTCCGATGGCGCGGAGCGCATGCCTCGCAAGAGAGATCCGATCATGAGTGCCGAAACGAGTTCGCCCGATCTTTCCGGCGGCGTGCAAGAGGCGCCGGAGAGCGGCAACGTGCCGCTGCTGCGCATGGAGGGCATCGTCAAGAGTTTCCCCGGCGTGAAGGCGTTGCGGGGCGTCAGCCTGTCGTTGCAGGCGGGTCACGTGATGGCGATCGTCGGTGAGAACGGCGCAGGCAAGTCGTCGCTGATCAAGACCTTGTCGGGTGCGTATGAGCCGGACGAAGGCCGCATCGAGATCAACGGCGTGCCGCTTGCACGCGGAACCAATGCGGCGATCGATGCCGGCGTCGCCGTGATTTACCAGGAGCTGTCGCTGATCAACGACATGACCGTCGCGGAGAATCTGTTCCTCGGGCGCATGCCGTCGCGCGGCGGTTTCGTGATGCGGCGCGAAGCCAACGAACACGCGCGCCAGGCGCTTGCGCAAGTCGGACTGGATAACGTCTCGCCGTCCATGCGTCTCGGCGATCTGCCGTTGAACAAGCGGCAGCTCGTGGAAGTCGCAAAGGCGGTGGCACGCGACGCCCGCATCCTCGTCATGGATGAACCTACGGCAGCGCTGCAGCGTGGCGACATCGCCAATCTGTACGCCGTGGTCCGGCGGCTTCGCGCGGCAGGGATGGGGATCATCTTCATCTCGCATCATCTGGAAGAGGTGTTCGAGCTGGCGGACTCGGCCGTGGTGATGCGCGATGGCGCAACCGTCAGTTCGCGGCCGATGAACCAGTGGACCGAGCAGGAGCTCGTGCAGGCCATGGTCGCGCGCAATCTCGATTCGTTCTATCCGTGGGAGCCGCGCGACTACGGGCCCGTCGTGCTCGAAGTGCGCGATCTGGCGAGCCCGCCAATCGTGCGGCATGCGAGCCTCAGCGTGAGGGCGGGTGAGATCGTGGGTATCGCGGGGATTGCGGGCGCGGGGCGCACGGAGTTGTTGAAAGCGATCTTCGGCGCGCTGCCCGTGACGAAGGGCGAACTCCTGATACGCGGCAAGAAGGTCAGCATCAAGTCGCCAACCGATGGCATCCGGCACGGACTCGTCTATACCGCCGAAGACCGCAAGCTCGAAGGTCTCGTGCTCGAGGCGAGCATCGAGGAGAACGTCGCGCTTTCGAGCCTGAAGGCGCTTGCAACCGGCGGCTTCACCAGCAACGCAAGAAAACGCAGGCTCGCGCAGGAAGCGAGCACGCGCTTCGCGGTGCGTTCGCCATCGGTCATGCAGATCACGGGCAATCTCTCGGGCGGCAATCAGCAGAAGGTCATCCTGGGACGCGCCACGGCCACTCAACCGGCCGTCATCATGCTCGATGAACCCACGCGCGGTATCGACGTAGGCGCGAAGACCGAGATCTATGCGCACATGGTATCGATGGCGCGCGCCGGTGCGGCCGTCATCATGGTCAGCTCGGAATTGCCGGAGTTGCTCGGCATGTCCGACCGCGTGCTGGTGATGTACAGAGGCAGCATCGTCACGGAGATCGCACGCAACAAGGCGGACTCCGAGACGGTGATTCAATGGGCTACGACAGGAGTAGGCGCATGACGTCGACAGCAGCAAAGCAGGCGGATCAGGAGGCGCTCTCGCGCCGTTTCATCCGGCAGTTACGCAGCGGTATCGGACCTTTGTTCGCGGCGCTCATTCTCATATGCGTGGTGCTGTCGATCGCATCGCCCGAATTTCTCACGACGAGCACGCTCACCAACATCATGGTGCAGGTCTCCGTGGTGGGCATCGCGGCGGTCGGCGGCACGTTCGTCATCATCACGTCCGGGATCGACCTGTCGGTCGGCTCGCTGGTCGCGCTGAGCGGCATGGTCGCAGCGACGGTCATGGCGGGATCGGTGCCGGGGAACATCGGGCTGGGTATCGGCGGACTTGCGGTGGCGCTTGCCGTGGGCGCGTGCGTGGGCGCGTTGAACGGACTCTCGGTCGCGTGGTTCAGGCTGGTGCCGTTCATTGTCACGCTGGCCATGATGGCGATGGCGCGCGGCCTCACGCTCGCCATTTCCGATGGCCGCACCAAGTTCGACTTCCCGAACGCGTTCACCGCGTTCGGGGCAAAGACGGTTGCCGGGCTTCCCGCGCCGATGATCGTCATGCTGGTCGTTTTTATTGTCGGGCATGTGCTGTTGCGCAAGACGACCTTCGGGCATCAGGTCTTTGCGGTCGGCGGCAACAAGGAAGCCGCACGGCTCGCCGGTATTCCCGTGCGGCGCGTGATCTTCCTGACGTACACGCTTGCCGGTGTGACGGCGGCGATTGCAGGCATCGTGCTCGCGGGACGGCTGAATTCGGCGCTGCCCTCTGCGGCAAACGGACTCGAGCTTCAGGTCATTGCCGGCGTTGTGATCGGCGGTACGTCGCTTGCCGGCGGGCGCGGTTCGATCATTGGCACGTTCATTGGCGTGGTGCTGATCGGCGTGATCAACGTGGGCCTGTCGCTGCTCGGCGTCAATCCATTCTGGACGCAATTCATTCAGGGCGGCGTCATCTTCGCCGCCGTCATGCTCGACGCGCTCAGCCAGCGCCGCAAGGTGTGAGCCATCGCAGTTTCCTTTCAAGGAGCATCACGTGAAAAAGATCATCAACCAGCCGGATCAGTTCGTGGATGAAGTCATCGATGCGCTGTTGCTCGCGCATCCGGGCTGGATCAAATCCGCGACCGCTGACAACCGTGCGCTCGTGCGCGCCGATGCACCGAAGCAGGGTCGCGTGGGCATCGTGACCGGCGGCGGGTCGGGGCATATGCCGGGCTTCCTGGGCTACGTGGGCGAGGGTTTGTGCAGCGGCGTGGCAGTAGGCAACGTGTTTTCATCGCCGTCGTCGGAACAGATTTTCGAAGCCACTAAAGCCGTCGATGGCGGCGCCGGCGTGCTGTATGTGTACGGCAATTATGGCGGCGATGTCTTCAACTTCGACCTCGCTGCGGATCTGGCGGAACCGGAAGGCATCGATATCAAGACAGTGCTGCTCACTGACGACGTGGCGTCGGCACCGAGCGCGCGCAGTGCTGAACGCCGGGGCGTGGCAGGGATGGTGTTTGCGTTCAAGTGCGCGGGGCATCGGCGGAACGAGGCGATTCACTCGATGAAGTCGCCCGCATCACAGCGAAGGCGAACAACCAGTGCCGCACCATGGGCGTGGGCCTCTCGCCGACCATTCTGCCGGCTGCGGGCAAACCTACGTTCACGCTGCCTGAAGGCGAGATGGAGATCGGCATCGGCATTCATGGCGAACCGGGCACGCATCGCGGCGCACTCGAAACCGCCGATCAGATTGCAACGCGCCTGACCGGCGAGATCCTTGCCGACCTCAATGCGCCCAAAGGATCGCGCGTCGCGGTGCTCATCAACGGGCTCGGCGCGACGCCACTTGAAGAGCTGTATTTGTTGTATCGGCGATCGGCTGCGATCATCGGCGAGCAGGGTTTGACGATCGCACGCTCGTATGTGGGCGAGTATGTGACGAGCCTCGAAATGGCGGGTGCGTCGATCACGATCATGCTTGTCGATGACGAACTCGAAGCGCTGCTTGCCGCACCGGCGCGTTCGCCTTTCTTTCGCGAATGGTCGCAGGCTTGAACGGGGGACGTCATGAGTATTTCTTCCACTGAACTGCGCGACGTGCTCGCGCGCACGCTCGCCACGCTGCCGGGCCATGCCGAAGAGTTGCGCGAACTCGATGCCGCACTCGGCGACGGCGATCTCGGCATTACCGTGCAAGCGGGATCGGCGGCGGTCGTGAAGGCGCTTGCCGCGTTGCCTGGCGAGGCGACCGTGGCCGACGTGCTGCTCGCCGCGGGGAAGGCATTTTCGACCGCGAATCCATCCACGTTCGCGGCATTGATAGGCGGCGGATTGCTGGCGGCATCGAAGACCATGGCGGGGAAGGACACGGTCGGCAAGAACGAGGCGTTGACCATCGGGCGTGCGGTTGCGGGGCGCATCATCGAACGCGGGAAGAGCCAGGTCGGTGACAAGACCGTGCTCGACGCGCTCGTTCCAAGTCTCGATACTCTCGAAAAATCAGACGGCGATACCGATGCGTTGCTGGCCGCGATGATCGCGACATCGCAGGAACGCGTGGAGGCGACAGCGGGGCTGCAATCACAAAAGGGACGCGCGGCATGGGTGCAGGAACGCAGCATTGGACATGCCGATCCGGGCGCTACCGCGTATTTAAGGTTTCTCGAAGCGTTGCGGGAAGGCGTGAAGGGTTAAGCCTTCAGCACGCCTGCCTTGCGTAGTATCTCCAGAAATACAGCCAGTGGACTGTCATTCCTCGATACAGTCGTGAGGCTGTATTTTGCCTTCCCCGAACGCAAAATAATTAAAAGCCAAAGCCTCGGGCACGTGATGTGCGTGACGCATGGGGCTCGTCCAACTGGAAAACGCTGCCTGCATGACCTGCGCCCAAGCTTCGGATCGTTCTGGATCCCAACGCTTGCAAAATCCTTTCGATGAAGGCGTGCCGCATCTCTGATGACCGCATGCCCTGCGGGGTTTGAGTTGCGTGACGCGATGCCCGAGCGGTACGAGCCGGGAAAACGATGCACCGTGGATTAGACTTTTGTCACCGGTGCATCGTTTATCGCATCTTTACCTTCAGTGAAGGACTTACCCATGACTCCAACCAGCCCGAGATATCGGTCAAGACTGGCGACATCACTCTTCGATCTTTTAAATCCCATCCCGTACGGACTTTTCGTCGGCACCCTGATCTTCGACATTATCTACGCGATAACAGAAAATGTTTTCTGGGCTAAAGGCGCTGCGTGGCTCGTAACCGTCGGACTCATTTTCGCGATCATTCCACGCTTCATCAATCTCGGCCACGTCTGGTTCGGATACCGCTACGCAGGCAAAAATCGCGAGAGGCTGGCCTTCTGGCTGAACCTGCTCGGCATCGTCGCGGCAATCGTGAACGCATTCGTTCATAGCCGCGATGCTTATGCCCAGGTTCCGCTGAGCGTCATTCTTTCAGTCATTACAGTCGCGTTGCTGATCCTTGCTCAAATCGTGCTCGCGTTCGACAAGTTCGATTTCAAGGAGACGGCTCGTGAATAGATCCATCTTGACCAGCGTGATCGCGGTGGCCGTCGCGGCTTCGTTCAGCGGATGCGACGAGAAAGCCAAATATGATTCCGCGCATCAGGCCGGCGCCAATCCGCCATTGCCGAGCGCTCAGAGTTTTTTCACGCCGCCCATGCAGGTACCCAAGCATGTTGGATGGCAGAACAACGAAACACCCAAGGTCGCGGACGGCCTGAAGATCGAGAAGATCGCGTCCGGGCTTGAACATCCACGGCAGGTGTATGGGCTTCCTAATGGCGACATCCTGGTGGCGGAATCCAGCAGCCCCGATGCCGAACCTGTAACCACGCCGAAGCAGTTGATTGCGGGCATGGTCCAGAGCCGTTCGGGCAAGGAAGCGAAGGGTGGCAACCGCATCACGTTGCTGCGAAAGCGCACCGATGGCAGCGGCGAATGGGACAAGCATGTCTTCATCGATCATCTGCATTCGCCGTTCGGCATGCAACTGGTCGGCGACACGCTGTACGTGGCCGATACCGACGCCATCCTCAAGTTCCCGTACAAATCCGGCGATACGGCCATTACCACGACCGGTGTCGAACTGACCGACCTTCCGGACCGGGTCAACCATCACTGGACCAAGGCGCTGCTCGCGAGCCCGGACGGCAAGAAGCTTTTTGTCGGCGTCGGATCGAACAGCAATGCCAGCGAGAACGGACTCGACGTCGAATACCGCCGCGCTAACGTCCTCGAAGTGGATATCGCCACTGGCGGCAGCCGCATCTTCGCGGCCGGCATACGCAATCCGACCGGGCTGCAATGGGAACCGAAAACGGGACAACTCTGGGCAGTCGCCAATGAACGCGATGAAATCGGCGCAGACCTTGTTCCGGACTATTTGACCTCGGTGAAAGACGGCGCTTTCTATGGCTGGCCGTACAGCTACTATGGGCAGAATGTGGACCGGCGCGTGCAGCCGCAACGCCCCGATCTGGTCGCGAAGGCGATCCCGCCGGATTATGCGATCGGCTCGCACGTTGCGCCGCTCGGCTTGTTGTTTTATACCGGCGACAACCTTCCGGCACAGTTCAAGGGCGGGGCTTTTATCGGCGAGCATGGCAGTTGGGATCGTTCGCCGCTGAGCGGTTACGCGGTCGCGTATGTGGCGTTTGAAAACGGCAAACCGGTCGGCACGCCGAAACCTGTTGTGACGGGCTTTGTGACCGCCGACGAGAAGGAGCTGCGCGGCGCGCCGGTCGGGCTCGCGCAGGGTCAGGACGGCGCGCTCATCATCGCCGACGATGCCGGCAACACCGTCTGGCGCGTGACGAAAGCAGGAGGTTGAACGTCACGTCGCAAGAGAAAAAACAGCAGTTCCTTACGTCTTGCGGGCGGCGCGCGGTCTCTGTTGTGGATCGCCTGCCGCCCGTTTTCGTGGCCGGCCGGTTGTGTCGAAAATTTGGAGTTGCCGCATAATCCAAGCGAGCAACATCCATTGCTATGCATTTGATCATGTAAGGAGCCGATATGCCTTTGGTCAGAATCAACGTCTCGAAAGAAGCCTCCGCTGATAGCGTCCAAGCCATCAGCGATGTCATCTATGAAGCCATGCTCGCCGTTGCGAATGTTCCGGCGAACGACCGGTTTCAGATCATCACGCGCCACGCGCCGGGCGAGCTCGTGTATCCCACGGAGGGATACCTGGGCATCGATTATTCGCCAGGCATCGTTTTTATACAGGTGACGTGGAATGCAGGGCGCTCGGTCGATGCAAAGAAAGCCTTCTACAAAGCGGTTGCAGAAGGCGTTCATCAAAAAGCGGGGGTGCGGATCGAGGACGTGTGGATCAGTCTGATCGATGTCCAGCGCGAGAACTGGTCGTTCGGGAACGGTGAAATGCAGTACGCGCCAGCCGATTAAGACTCGCTCGGCTCGGAAGCCGCTGCCGGCGCTGATTCGGCAGGCGCGGCTTCGGCGGGTGCTGCAGTCGTCGCCTGCGCCTTGGCCGCAACGCGGGCTACCCGCGCTTCCTCGAGCTTCTGCGCGCGAACCGCATCTTCCGGGGATACGCGGCCGGCCTCTGCGCCCGAAAGATCGACGCGAATCGCGTCGACGCTCATTGCGCTCCAGTAGCGGCTGCCGCGGCACCACACCTTGATGGCGTCGCGCAGTTCCGGCTGTGTCACCTTCAACTCCGCGATATGCGCAATCAGGTCCTCGAAAATGCCGATCTTGAGCGGAACCTTGGGTGCCGGATTTTTCGGGAACGCTTCCGGGAAAAGCTTTTGCAGCCGGCCGATATGCACCACGACCGGATCTACCGGTTTGGCATTGACCGGCGGTTTCGGCTGCGGCGGAGCCTTCGATACCGGTTTCGCGGGTCTCGGATGGGGCTTGCGATCGGACCTGACGTCGGGTTTGCCATCCGCAGCCGGTTTCGCTTTCGAAACGGCGGACGGCACCCGGTTGCGGTCTGCGCGCGCGGGGGCCTTCGTCTTAGCCGATTTTGAAAGCTGATCCCTGAGTTTTGCTAGCTGTTCGAATCCCATTACGTCCGTCCGGGCAAAAAGAACAGGAATTGTAGCAGTCCCGCGACCAGCAAGCGCTGACGTCAGTCACACAGAAGCTGCGCGCGGGGTGCGGTATCCTTGCCTGTTCCTCGGACCACCACTCTTATCCCCCATGTCCAAGCTTCCTTTCGATGCCGTACTGTTTGACTGCGACGGCGTGCTCGTCGATTCCGAACTCATCACCAATCGCGTACTCAGCGAATTGCTGGGCGAACTGGGATGGCGTCTGAGCGTCGAGGAAACCATGCGGATCTTTATCGGCAAGGCCGTGAAGGACGAGGCGCCGCTGATCGAAGCCAATACCGGCGTGCCCCTCACGGAGGAGTGGCTCGTGCAGTTCCGGGAGCGGCGCAATATGGCGCTCGAGCGCGGGCTGGTCGCCATTGATGGAGCACTTTCGGCCGTTGAAACACTGCACCGGGCGCTCGATGGACGCATTGCAGTGGCCTCCGGCGCCGACCGCTTCAAGGTCGAGATGCAACTGACAAAGGTCGGCATGATCGATTATTTCGATGGCCGGGTTTTTAGCGGCCATGAAATGGCGCACACCAAGCCGTTTCCGGACGTGTATCTGGCGGCGGCCAGGGCGCTGGGTGTCGATCCGGCGCGCTGTGCCATTGTGGAAGATACGGTCACGGGTGCGACTGCCGGCGTTGCTGCGGGCGCCACGGTGTTTGGCTACAGCCCGCATGAGGAAGGTCATAGCGAGCCGAGAGCGCTTCGCGAGACGGGTGTGGTCCAGGTATTTCGGAACATGGCTGAGTTACCCGCTGTGCTTGCTCAATGGCAACGCCGCGCCGCGTGATGTCGGCCTGAACGTTTTGTTCAGCGCGAGTCATTGCTGGCGGTCCGCGAAAGCATATCGACCCATTCGAGTCGTGCGGGATTCGGGCGCGCGGACATCAAGTCCGCACAAACCCCGGTCCAACGATTCGTTCAATGACGCTCAAGGCAAGTGATTGCCGCCCGTCACGCCATAGACCTCGCCTGTCGTAAAGCTCGATTCCTGCGATGCCAGCAACACATAAACCGGCGCCAGTTCCGCCGGTTGGCCGGGGCGTTTCATGGGTACTTCGGAACCGAAGGTGACGATTTTTTCCTGTGGCTGTCCGCCGCTTGGCTGCAGCGGTGTCCACACCGGTCCCGGTGCAACGGCGTTCACACGAATGCCCTTGCCAATGACTTGCTTCGCCAGTGCATGCGTGAATGCGGTGATGGCAGCTTTGGAAGGCGCATAGTCGAGCAGGCTCGGGCTTGGCTGGTAGCTTTGAATGGAGGTCGTGTTGATGATCGTCGCGCCCGGCGGCATGTGCGGCAGCGCTGCCTTGCAGAGCCAGAACATGGCAAGAACGTTGGTGCGCAGCGTGGCTTCGAACTGCTCGGTGCTCAGATCGGCGATGTCTTCGACCGCCGTCTGCTTGCCCGCCACATTGACCAGGATATCGATCCCGCCCAACTGCTCGATCGTCTGGGATACGAGCGACTTGCAAAACGACTCGTCGCCGATATCGCCCGGAAGTGCGACCGCCTTGCGGCCGGCTTGCTCGACAAGGCTCACGACTTCGCGCGCATCTTGCTCTTCGCTTTGCAGGTAGTTGAGCACGACATCTGCGCCTTCGCGTGCGAACGCGATCGCGACGGCCCGGCCAATGCCGCTGTCCGCACCGGTGATGAGCGCGCGCCGGCCGGCCAGTCTGCCAAAACCCTTGTAGCTGGTTTCGCCGTGATCGGGCCTGGGGCTCATGTCGGCGGTGAGTCCGGGAGCAGACTGCGGCTGCTTATCGAATTCGGGCTGGGGATATTGCTTGGTGGGGTCCTGCATTGCGTACTGGTTTTCGGTGCTCATGCGTGCTCCTCGGCGAATTGAAAAAAACGATTGGTCGTCGGCCAAGTACGCAGCAATGCACGTTCCATACGAAAAAGGCCGAAGCGATTTGCTTCGGCCCGCTTCAGGTTGGCCCAAAGATTTACAGCGTTCCGGTTCCTGGACGCACCACGCGGCTGCGTGCGGAAATTGCATCGTTGCCTACGGCCGTTCCGCCCACATCCTCGTACGGAGGCTGATGACGGAACCCCGCGCCGCCCGAAACAATGGCGATGATTGCTCCAACAAGGAGGGCGGCAAACGAGAACCAGCTTGCACGAGCGACACCGCGTGCGGCGGTATCGGCGGTCTGCCTTGCATCCTGTTCGGCGTCGGGGCTCGAGGCGGCGGACGCAGCCGATGCAACCGCAGCCTGCAATTGCTGCTTCGCGGAATTCATCATGGAGGGGTCTGCGTTAGCCTGGTTTGCGGCCGTCGCGCCGACTTGCGCGCTCGTGGCGGCGACACTGCCAACCGTGCTCACGGCGCTTCCGATCAGCGAGGTCATGCCGAAGACAATCAAAAGTGTCATGACGGCCCATGAAAGGAGACCGTGCAGCCAGCCAAGGACGGGTGCGCATCGGCCGGCAAAATAAGAGCCGATGAAAACAGCGAGCACCGTTGTAACGATCACCCAGACGCCTGAGCCAAAGCCGAATCCGTGCATGGGATTGGGCTGGGACAACGGAGACAGCAGTGAGGCGCCTATGGCGGCACCAAGCACGCTCATGATGAGATAGACGATGGACGAGAGAATCACGCCAGCGATCACGGAACCCCATGAAAGGCGCGGCAGACCGTCTTGAGTATTGAGCAGTTTCATAAGTTTTCCTGATTGAACGGAAGCCGAAGGCGTTAAGAATGTGTCCTGGTGTATGCGCGCAGTGGCGTGCCCCATCGTGGAGCAAACGCCGTGCCGCGGGTATCGGCCGGGAGGCATCTTCGCTGATGGAACGGGGGAAGCTGGGTCAACGCGGTTATGCGCCGCTTTCCCCGAGAGCCATGTCCGCCAGCATGTCGGCAGCCAGCGATTCGAGCAGGGCGCGCAGGGCGTCGACTGACATGTTTTCGGGCACAGCGAGCACTGCCTTGACCGCGAACTGATGCGCCCGCGCGGGTCCGGACGCGAGTTCCGTGGTGAGTTTCTCGATGCTGACGTCGTGCGCCGACAAACTCGCCGACAGATCCTGCACGATGCCCGGACGGTCGGGTGCCGTCAGCTCCAGCGACACGCGCCGCCGGCCGCTTTCGAGCGGCGGCAGGTCGCCGCGTGCGATCACGACGCGCAGTCCCGCGCTTTCGAGATCGCGTAATGCGGTAGTCAGCGCATCGGCGTGACGCTCTGCAACTTCGAACTGCACCATGCCGGCAAACTGGCTGCCGATGCTCGCCATGCGGCTGCCGGTCCAGTTGGCGCCGAAAGCCCGCGCGCGCTCGGAGAGCAGATTCACGATACCCGGACGATCCGCGCCGATCGCCGTGACGACGAGCGTTGCAAGCGGTCCAGCCGGCTCCTCGCTGATGTCGATGCGCCGGCGAATGATCGGCGCACGCGTGGCGAACTGCGCGTCCTGCACGCTCGCCGGCAGCTCGCCATGTTCACGAGCGTGATGGGCGACGCGCAGCAAAAGCTCGAGCCCCATTGGCGCGAGCGCGCGTTCCCAGAGTTCCCGTGCGGTTTCGCCCTTCTTGACGAAGCACCAGTCCTGCGCGGCAATCGCGCCCGCATCCCAGCCGTGCGAGAGATGGTAGATGGAGCCACCGGCGATCGGGTCGCCTTCCAGGATGGTCCACTCGACCGCCGCAATGCCGCGGTGACGAGGCAGCAGCGAAGGGTGATAGCCCACACCGCCCAGGCGCGAGCGCGCCAACGCCTCGTCGCTTACGCGCGCATGAGTGTGCGCGGCGATGATCAGACCAGTGTCTTCGGGAATGGCGCTGCCGTCGATGAACTTCGGATTCTCGTGGATGAAGGTCGGCAAGCTGGCCGCCCGGGCAGCCACGGCGAGGCGGTCGTCGGCGGCGGGCGCCACCACGCCGGCGATCTCGATTCCATCGGCCAGAAACGCTTCCAGCACCAAGGCGCCGAAATACCGCGATCCTACGATCGTGCATTTCATCAAGCTGTCTCCCATGCAACAGGGTTGATTGTGCGCGTGCAGCCGGCCAGGGCCGGCGCCGCTTTATTGAATCGAGCCCACATTGTCATATGAACAGCCGTCCGAATCCACACGGGGTGGCTTACCTGCCCTCAGGGTTTGAGGACGACCTTGATGCACCCGTCTTCCTTGTCGCGGAACGTCTTGTACATCGCAGGACCGTCTTCCAGCGAAACCGTGTGGGTAATGACGAAAGACGGATCGATCTGGCCTTCCTGAATGCGGTTCAGCAAATCGTCCGTCCAGCGTTTCACATGAGTCTGGCCCATCTTCCAGGTCAGTCCCTTGTTCATCGATGCACCGAACGGGATCTTGTCGATCAGGCCGCCATACACCCCTGGCACGGAGAGGATGCCTGCCGGACGGCACACGTAGATCATTTCGCGCAGCACGTGCGGACGGTCAGACTCCAGCATCACGGCCTGCTTGACGCGGTCGTAGACGGCATCGACAGAACGGGTTGCATGCGATTCCATGCCGACCGCATCGATACACTTCTCCGGTCCCTTGCCATTGGTCAGTTCCTTTAACCGGTCGAGGACGCTTTCTTCGTCGAAGTTGATGGTGATTGCGCCACCAGCCTTCGCCATGGCAAGGCGTTCGGGCACCCGGTCGATCACGACGACCTGCTTTGCGCCCAGCAGCACGGCGCTGCGTATCGCCATCTGGCCGACCGGGCCCGCGCCCCAGATTGCGACTGTGTCGTCAGGCTGGATGTCGCAATTGACCGCCGCTTGCCAGCCAGTCGGAAAGATATCGCCCAGAAACAGGACTTGTTCGTCGGTCAGGCCGTCCGGAATCTTGACGTGGGTCGTGTCGGCCATGGGCACGCGGACGTACTCAGCCTGGCCGCCCGCATAACCGCCGGTCAGGTGCGAGTAGCCGAACAGCCCCGCCGTGGTGTGGCCGAACACCTTGTCGGCCTTGTCCTTGTTACGGTTGCTGCGTTCGCAAACCGAAAAGTTGCCGCGTTTGCACTGGTCGCAATCGCCACAGAAGATGGTGAAGGGAACCACGACCCGGTCGCCAACCTTGAGCGCCTTGTTGTCCTTGCCTACTTCGACCACTACGCCCATGAACTCGTGGCCCATGATGTCGCCGCTTTCCATCGTCGGCATGAAGCCGTCGAACAGATGCAGGTCGGAGCCGCAGATCGCGCAAGTCGACACCTTGATGATCGCGTCGCGCCCCTCTTCCATGACCGGATCGGGCACCGTGTCACATCGAATGTCGTGTTTTCCATGCCAGCGCAAGGCTCTCATTTGCAGCTCCTGAATGTTCGTTAGCCGGGATCCGTGAGCACCCTTCAGCCGTCTCACTGTCGGCCACGACAATTCAGCAATACCCATTCCAAGCGCACTAACGCGACTTCAGCGAGCCGCGCACACATTCGTCAAATCGACGTCACCACCATGGCGACCGAAATCACCAGCATGACGGCCGTCGCAATCCAGCCGAGCGCGCGCAGCCAGCCCCGAGCGGCGAATCTCCCCATGATGTCCGGGCGGCACGCGATTTTCATCATCACGAACATCACGGGCACCGCGACCACGCCATTGAGCACCGCGCTCCAGTAGAGCGCCTTGATTGGATTGACGGAAGTGAAATTGATGACCATGCCGATCAGCGTGGCAATCGCGATAGTCGCGTAAAACGCCTTCGCTTCCTGCATCTTGCGGGTGAAACCCACCGGCCAGTCGCGCGCCTCGCCGATCGCATAAGCCGCCGATCCGGCCAGCACCGGCACGGCCAGGAAGCCGGTCCCGATCAGCCCAACCGTGAAAAACAGCGCAGCGAACGGGCCGGCAATCGGCCGCAGCGCCTGGGCTGCCTGCGCGGAGGTTTCAATATCGACAATGCCGCCCGCGTGCAGCGTCGCCGCCGTGGTCGCGAGGATCGCCAGGGCGACCATGTTGGATAGCCCCATGCCGGCCATCGTATCGACTTCTATTCGATGCAGCGCCGCCGGACCCTGCTCGGGTGCATCGAAGAGATCCACGCGCCGCGGATGCACGCGCATGTCCTCGACTTCTTCGCCGGACTGCCAGAAAAACAGATAGGGGCTGATAGTGGTTCCGAACACGGCAACAACAGCAGTCAGATATGCCGATGTCCAGAGCGGACGCGGAATAAACAGGCTGCTTGCGAGCCGGGACCAGTCGACATGCGCCACGGCCAGCACGGCGAAATAAGCAAACAGGGAGAGCGTGAACCACTTGAGCACGGCCACGTAGCGTGTGTATTGCAGCAACAACTGCATGGCGACGCAGATCACTGAGAACAGCAGCACATACAGCCATTTGGGACCCGGCAGTAAAAGCGAGAGTGCATCGGCCATGGCGCCCAGATCGGCGCCCACGTTGACGATGTTCGCAATCAGCAGCAGCACGACGATCCATTGCAGCAGCCATGCCGGATAGTGCCGGCGCAGGACGCCCGCAATGCCGTGGCCGGTAGTGCGGCCGATGCGGGCGCTGATCATCTGGATGGCGACCATCAACGGATAGCTGAAGAGCAGCGTCCACGACAGCCCATAGCCGAAGGCCGCGCCCACCTGGCTATACGTGGCGATGCCGCTGGGGTCGTCGTCGGAGGCGCCTGTAATGAGGCCGGGACCCAGCACGCCCAGCAGATGCGGTTTGGTCGGGCCTATTACGGGATCGGGACCTTCTGCATCGTAATCCGGTAAGGGCTTATTCATAATGGCCTGGTGCCTGGTTTTTCGTTTGTATCGAACGTTCGGCCCGCGCGTCTGAAGTCACGCCACCGTCATTCGATGAAACAAGACTTGTTTGACTGAATCGAGTACGAGGGCGAGCACCGCCGCGGCGCCCAGCAAGCCGAGAATGACGACGAGCGGCACGGCATCCATCAGAACGCCGTTGATTGCCAGGATGCTGATGAACGTCAGATCCACCATGGACGACAGGATCAGCCATTTCCCCGGCACCGAACTCCAAAGATGTTCCCGTTCCCGCGCGACATAAAAGACCGCCTGACCGCTGAATACGAGCGTCACGACTGCCACTGTGCGCAGCATGCCGGTGTCGAAGCCCAGTGCAAATTTCGCCGTCGCGAGGCATGCAACGCAGAACAGCAGATCCACGATTCCCAACACAATACCCGCGATGGTCAGGTTGCGGATGCGCCAGATGTTCGGGCGTGGCGAGGGGCGCACGTTATCGGTGGAAGACGACATGGCCAGGAAGTCGCCGGTCACCATCATCAGCACCATGAGCGCCGGTGTGAGGATCGCGTGACCCGTCAGAATCAGGCCGACGGCAAGGAACAGGACCTGCACGATCTTGTGGATGATCGAGCGCAGCGTGTAGGTCAGGATGCGCTGGAACGTGGTCCGGCCTTCCTTGACCAGCGCGACGATACCGCCAAGGCCCGCTTCCGTGAGCACGACGCCCGCGGCCGATTTCGCGACATCCGTGGCCGTCGATACCGCAATGCCCATCTGCGCCTGCCTTAACGCGGGCGCGTCGTTCGCGCCATCGCCGCACATCCCCACGATATGTCCGCGCTGCTGCAGTGACTTGACGAGCTGGTACTTGTCCTCCGGCAGCACGCTCGCGAAGACCGCGTAGCTTTGCGCATTCATGTCGGCGGGAATCGGGCTCTTGTCCCAGACAGCGCCCTTGATGCCAACCGATGCCGCCACTGTTTCCGCGGTCTTGCGCGCGTCGCCCGTCACCATGACCGTGCGCACGCCGAGCCCGTCGAGTTCGGTGACCAGCGCAGCGGAGTCGTCGCGGGGCGGATCGCTCAGGGCGATAAACCCGGCTATCGTCAGGGCACCGGATGTTCCCGCCGCGACGGCCAGTACGCGTAACCCCTTGGCCTCGAATTCATCCACGATTGGCGCAGCATTCGCGCTCGGCTGCGCAAGTGCCGCAATGGTCGGGAATGCGCCTTTCAGGACGCGTTGTTGCGCGCCGTCTGCACCGCGCACTGTGGCTTCGGAGCGTTTCAGGGCGGGATCGAAAGGGATGAACGTGATCAACGCCGGGATGTCCTTGACCGGCTGGCTTGCCGATGCGCGGCGGATGGCGGTATCGACGGGATCCCGGCCGCCGTCCGAACTCGCGGCCGCGGCCAGTGCCAGGACGTGGGCTTCGTCGTAGGGCGGCAGCGCGCGAACGTTGATCACCGCGAGTTCGTTGCGTGTCAGCGTGCCGGTCTTGTCGGAACAAAGGATGTCGATGCCGGCGGCTTCATCGACGGCTGAGAGGCTTGTCGGCAAGACGCCGCGGCTTGCGAGCGAGCGTGCGCCGACCGCGGCGGCGAGCGTGAACATGGAAGGCAACGCCACGGGAATCGACGATAAAAGCGCGACGAGCAGCAGCGGCACGACCTCGCCGATCGGCATGGAAACCGAAAAGGCATAGATGCCAAGAAGCAGGGTCACCGCGCCGTTGAACAACACCAGATTACGCACGACACGCAGGACCGTCTTCTGTTGCGAGCTTTCGACCTTGGCCGTGCGCACCAGCTCCGCCGTGCGGCCGAACTTCGTACGCTCGCCGGTTGCGATCACTTCCGCCACGGCTTCGCCGCGACGCACCAGCGCGCCGGCAAAGGCCAGCGATCCCGCGCCGGATTCGGTGGCGGCGGATTCGCCGGTGAGCATCGACTGGTCGAGCAGGACGGAGCCGGCGCTCAGCCGGACATCGGCGGCAACGACGGTGCCAAGCGACAGCTTGACGATATCGCCCGCCACTAGCGCAAGCGCCGGGGGACGGTGGTCCACTGGCCGTCGCGACGCACGGCCGCGATCAGCGCGAGACGTGACTTGAGGGCATCGACGGTGGCTTGCGCCTGACCTTCCTGGAAGAGCCCGAGCCCTGCGTTGAAGAGCAGCAACAACAGGACGATACCCGCGCCGACATAATCGCCCAGTCCCAGTTGCAGGACGATTGCCGCTTCGAGCATCCACGGAACCGGTGCCCATAATTTCCGGACCGCGCGCCATAGCGGGTGAGGCGTGATATCGGCGACGGCGTTCGCACCGTTTTGTGTGAGCCGCAGCGCGGCTTCGGCCGTGCTGAGGCCGGCGGCACCGGTTGTCTTGAGCTTCGGTGCACCCGCTTGCGGGACCGAAAGGGTGATGCTGTCATCGGCCGGGCCGGGCGAAGAGACGGTCAAGGGATGCTCCACGAGTCAGTCGTGCCCAGGGCCCTGCTCGAGCTTGCGGCGAGGTTCGATGGAACGGCGTGTCGCCGTTCTGTACGGTTGCCTGGCATGATTTTCCGATTCCAAGAGGAGGAGGTCGATCACGCGCTGGATCAAGCCCGGCGATGAACGAATGAGGACCATCCTTGAAGGTAGTCCACATCGCCACTCCCCGGTTGACCCAGGTCAACACACAGCCCTTACTGAGCGACCTGACCGGCCGGTTCCATTTCTTCGGCGAGCGGCGCGATGCCGCGTTCGGCAAGCACGTCGTCCAATGAAGAACGCAACAGGTCGATGGCCCGCATCAACCGGCCCGGAACGGAACCATGGACGAACCACACATCCACTCCAGTGCGGAAATCGGTGGTATCGATGATCTGCAGCGCCGCCCGGTGCGAACTCCTCTCCAGTATGTCCGGCGTGACAAGCCCGATACCGAGCCCGCGTGCAACAAGGGACAGTTGAAGTTCGGAGCCGAACGCTTCGACCGCGACGTTCAACGGCAGGCCGGCAGCTTGCAGCGCGCGCCTCAACACCGAGCGCATTCCGCAGCCATCCTGATTCAGCACCCATTCGTGGCGGCTCAACTCTGCGAGCGTTGCCGGCACATCAGGAAGCCCGAGAGAACGCGCCGCGACAATCACCGTCGGCACGAACGCGAGGCGTGCTGCGTGCAATGCCTCCGGCGGCGCGAAGCCGGGTGGCATCAATACGATTGCTGCATCGAGCGATCCGCGTTCGACGCCTTGCACGAGTGATGGCGACCAGCCCGCCGTGACACGCAGCGTCAGTCGCGCAAACATGCAGCGCAGACGGTCAACGGGCTTCTCCAGCGCCACTTTGCCGAGAAAGGGCGGCATCCCGATCCGCATTTCGCCGGACGGTTCGCTGTCGAGCGATGCAACCGACAACAAGTCGTCCACCGCGCGCAGCACGGTTCGCGCGAGCGCATACACCTCGTTGCCGGCAGCCGATGGCTTCAGCGGCTTGCTCTGACGCTCGAGCAGTTCCACGCCCAGCATGGTCTCGAGGTTTTGCACGCGCCGCGTTAAACCCGGCTGCGTAAGATGGAGCTTTTCCGCGGCACGAACCATCGAACCGCTTTCTACGACTGCGACAAACGCCTGCAAGTCCCGGGTGTTCACAATTAACTCGCATAATCATTATCAACATTTTTCAATTGTCGCATAACGTTCGCATCGTTAGGATGCTTCTCTGATCCAGTCCAGAGAAAACATTCGATGCTTCCCACCGCAGAAACCACCCCCGTCGTCAGTAGGGTGCCGAAAGCCGACGCCACGCCTACGCTCACTGTCCCGCTGACCGTTTTCTTCGCGACCGCAGTCGGCGTGATGGTGATGAACCTGTTTGCCGCTCAAACGCTGACCGGCGCGATCGGCTTGAGCCTGCACCTTGCACCGCAGTTCGCCGGCCTCGCTGCCATGCTGCCGCAACTTGGCTACGCAATCGGACTGGTGCTGCTCGTGCCGCTATGCGATCTGCTGGAGAACCGTCGGCTTATTGTGTGGACGCTGGCTTGCGGGGCCGTCTTTCTCGCAATGGCGATGGTCGCCGATTCGCGCGTCTTGTTTCTCGTCGCTGTATTGCTGGCAGGCGTTGCGTCCAGCGCCATCCAGATGCTCGTCCCGATGGCCGCTTCAATGGCGCCGGAAATTCATCGCGGACGCGCGGTCGGCAATGTGATGAGCGGCTTGATGCTCGGGATCCTGTTGTCGCGTCCGGCCGCGAGCCTGATAGCGGGGACAGTCGGCTGGCGTGCTTTCTACGGTCTCGCCGCGCTTACTGATGCGCTGGTCGCCGTCGTGCTGTATCTGAAGCTTCCCGTGCGCACGCCTGGTAACCGGACATCGTATTCCGCTCTCCTGTATTCGCTTTGGACATTGGTGCGCACCGAGCCTGTGCTGCAACGCAATGCTGCATCGGCGGCACTGGTCATGGGTGCGTTCAGCGCGTTCTGGACCGCGATCGGCCTGCGGCTCGTTCAACCGCCGTTCGGCTTCGGCATGAATGGCATTGCGTTGTTTGCGCTCGCCGGTGCGGCAGGAGCGATCGTGACACCGCTCGCCGGTCGTGCGGGCGACCGGGGATGGAGCCGCAAGATGCTGCTGGCCGGCCATCTGACGATGCTCGTTGCGCTCCTGGTAATCGGCGTGGCCGGTGCCGGCTGGGGAGGCTTTTCGGCGCAGGCGCATCCGGTATTGGCTGTCGCGATGCTGGTCGTAGGCGCGGGCGCGCTCGATGCCGGTGTTGTCACCGACCAGACGCTCGGCCGGCGGGCAATCAACCTGATGGACCCGACTGCGCGCGGGCGACTGAATGGCTTGTTCGTCGGGATATTCTTTGTCGGCGGCGCGCTCGGCGCCGCATTGTCAGGCGCTGCCTGGGCGCTGTCCGGATGGTCCGGCGTCTGTGCGGTTGGGTTCGTGTTCACCGCCTTCGCTTTCGTTTTGCGGGCCGCGGGGGAGAGGAGCAAACCGCGCTTTGCCGCTCAGCAGAAGCAGTGACGATAAACATCCGGATCCTGTTCCGCTTCATGCGCCGATCATCCCGCCCAGGCATTGACCTCAAGAATCGCGTCGGCGAACGCATCCGGCGCCTCTTGCGCAAGGTTGTGACCGGCATTCGGAACCACGCGGTTCTCATGACGGCCCGTGAACCGCTTCAAGCCGGCCTGACTGCCGCCTGGAGGACTGACGCCATCGGCATCGCCTTGCAGCGTGATGGCCGGCACCGTGATGGATGGCATGACCGCCAAGCGGCGCTCTATGTCGTCGAATTGCGGATCGCCGTCGACGAGTCCATAGCGATGCCGGTACGAATGGATGACGACATCGACGAAATCCGGATTGTCGAATGCAGCGGCTGAACGCGCGTACGTGTCGTCGTTGAAATGCCAGGTCGGCGACCACAATGACCATAACAGCCGGCAGAACTCACGACGATTCTCGCTCAGTCCGGCCCGGCCGCGTTCGCCGTGGAAATAGTACTGGTACCAAAGCCGGTATTCCTTCTCTGGACTTTCGGGCTGCGTAGCGGCAGCCAGATTCTGGATGTTGTAGCCGTTCACGGAAACCAGACCTCGCGCTCTTGCCGGGTAGAGCGCTGCCACGATGCACGACGCGCGGCCGCCCCAGTCGTATCCGCCGAGCACGGCTTGTTCGATCTGAAGTGCGTCGAGCAGCGCCCGCAGGTCCGCCCCGAGCGCTGCCTGCTGACCTGACCGGGGTGTCGTCGACGCAAGAAAGCGCGTCGGTCCGTAGCCCCGCAGATAGGGCGTCAGGACCCGGGCGCCCTGGGCCGTCAGGCGCGGTGTGACGTCGTCGTAGGCGTGAATATCGTATGGAAAGCCGTGCGACAGGATCACCGGCCATCCGTTGGGATCGCCTTGTTCTTCGTAAGCGATGTCAAGCAAACCGGTTGCAATGTTCTTGAGCATGACGCCGTCCTGAGGATGAATTGTTCCGGCCGGAGCGTGGCGGATTTCGCGTGAATGCGCCACGGAAGGATATCGATCGTGTGGCCCGCAAGCAATCCAGATTTATTCGGGGTTCGTGTTAGTTTAACTTTCGTGATGGGGATCCTTGGGCTTGTTGACGGAGGGCGGCCCCAGCTGAGACTACGCCGAAACGGCCTTGTCATGACGCCCAACGCGAACGGAAGCGTAGCTACCGTTCGCGTTGACCCTTTTGCATGTTTCACGTCACTTCGCAGTGTCGTGAAGGTCCGCTTGCGCCGGCACTCGCTCACCCGGATGTTTTGTTACAGCATGGACGTCCTGATTGCGCGCAACGGTGGCCGCGCTGGGCGGATAGTCGTTCTTCGTAGTCGGAATGATGCCATCGTGCCGCGCTTGTACCAGTTCCTGCTGCACTTGCTGGCGAGTTTTTCCGCTTGGCGGCGTTTGAGCAAACGCAACCACTGACGCGCATGTCAAAACCAGAACTGCGGGAATATTTTTCGACGCTTTCATAATTTGGTTTCTCTCGATTAAGGACCGCCGATGTGGCGGCTTGGAGAGAAGTTTGTACGGCCGACGGTGCACGACCATGATCGCGCCATGATAATTTTGTCATATAGAAAAAACTTATAGACCATTTAATACAGTTCGGACTTCTAAATCCGGATGACAAAAAAATCATCTGGTCGTCATGTTCACATGGGAAGCAACGCCTCAGACTGGGATCAATCGAAGACCGCTTCGGTCCGCATTGTCTGGAGGTATTTCTCATGAAGCCAGCTCTCATTCTGATCGCCGTTTTTGCGGTAACCCTTTCCTCGAATAGCTTCGCAGATGGTGGGCACGACTATCCGCCACGTATCCTCGACAGACCGAGTTATCCCGCGCAGACGCCCGATGCCGGCCGAACGGACCCCTCCACCGAAAAGCTGCCTTCAAAAGCGATGCCTGACGATGCACTTCAGGAA
Source organism: Burkholderia sp. PAMC 26561 (assembly GCF_001557535.2). Lineage (NCBI taxonomy): Bacteria > Pseudomonadati > Pseudomonadota > Betaproteobacteria > Burkholderiales > Burkholderiaceae > Burkholderia > Burkholderia sp. PAMC 26561. The sequence goes on along the minus strand of NZ_CP014315.1, from coordinate 1,411,653 downwards.
AAGGTCGATGGTGCTAGTGCCGATCCCTCTGTCAGCAAGTTGATTCACAGGGTCGGGCCTTGATACCAGGGGCCGAAACGCGTTCCCCGCCAAAGATTTCACACGCCCTGCACGATCGTTACTAGGTTGAGGCCACCGCCCGCGTCCAAGAAAATCGATCGGCCACGGGCGTTTGGGGAATCGCGCGTCCGCACTTGCCGCGTCATGCGTTCATCAACTCGTTGCACTATTAACCAAAGGTGCTGATCGTGAAATCAATCAAGCCGAATCCGGACCGTAAAGACAGTGCTGCAGCGTCTGCGCGGCCATTGCGATCGATCCGCGCCTTGAGCGTCTCCATCGTCTTGGCCGCGGTCGTCATGTTGACGGGTTGCTCGTCTTTCGATGCAGATGGTCACAAGAACAGCGCCTCGTCAGCGACCCCTGCAGTCAAAAAGCGCACGCCTCAACTGAGGCCGGACTATCCGTGTCAGAACCTGCACGTTCGCTTGCCGTCGTGTCCCCCGCGCTGAGTTTCGCGCGGAAATTATCGTTTAAAGAGACCACCCGGGGATCAATCACGAACATGACAAAAATCTCATGTTCATCTCATCTTGGCAGCGTAGCCGGTTCGTATGATGACCCCACATATTCAAGAGTTAATCGAGTAAAGAAAATGCGTATACGCCTTTTAGGAGTGGCCGTATCGGCCACGCTTGCCGGCACGGTCGCAGCACAAACCACGGCGACAGAAAGTTCTCCGCCGCTGCGCTTTGATGCAGTCACGCAAACCGCAGGTAACACGGTTCAGACAGTGCCGTTGACGCTGGACGAAGCGCAGCGTATCGCGCTCGACAATAATCCGCTGCTGCTAAGCGCTCGCTCGGAAGCAGACGCAACGGCAGGATCATATATGCAGGCCGGTGCTCGCCCGAATCCGGAAGTGTCATTCCTGCAAGAGGGATTCAAGAGTGCCGAACGGACTTCGACAGGGCTCTTGAGCCAGCGCATCGAACTTGCGGGTCAACGGTCCTACCGCCTGGATGCTGCCTCATACGCGCGGCAGGGTGCTCTCGCATCACTCGATGGACGGGTCGCCGTATTGCACGCCGATGTGAGCACAGCGTTTTACGGGGTGTTGTTCGCGCAAAAGACAGTCGAACTCGCCCGGGACTCGGCCGACATTGCAACCCGCTCGGCGCAATTGGTCCAGCGACGTGCGACAGCGGGCAAAGTCTCCCCGGTTGAAGCAACCCGGGCGCAGGTCGCGGCAACCGAAGCTCAAATTGCCCTGACAAGCGCGAACGCATTCGTTTCGGCTACGCGAGTAAAGCTTGCGTCGACCATGGGAATCCCTGATTTGACGGATCGAGTCGTGACTGGGGACGCCGAAGCGCTGCAGGTGCCTATCGGCTTGTCGGCGCTGCAACAGAGGATCGAAGATTCGCCGGCGGCCCGTCGAGCATTCGCAGAGATAGGCCGTTCCAACGCGATCCTGTCCCTCGAGCGCGCGAGGCGCACGCCGGACATCACCGTGAGCGCCGGCATGAAACGCATCGTCGCAGGCGGGATATCAAGCAATCAGGCTGTGGTCGGTATCTCGATCCCGTTGCCCATTTTCGATACCAATAGAGGCGCGGTGATCGAGGCCAGGCATCGTGCGGAAAAAGCCAGCTCGGATCGTGACGGGGCGCTCGCGCAAATGCGCATGGACATCGCTCAAGCCTACGCGAGCTATGACGCGGCGAGCTCAGAGGCGCGGCGCTTGAAGAGCGAAGTGCTCCCAGCCGCTCGGCAGGCGCTGGACGCCACGTCACGCGGATTCGACCTGGGCAAGTTCGGTTTCATAGATGTCCTCGATGCACAACGCACGCTCTTCCAGACACGATCGCAGTACCTCAAGGCCTTGATCGCGGCGCGACAGGCTTACGCCGACCTCGAGCGCCTCGTTGGAAATATCGAACTGGCATCGTCATTACCCCCCTCTGCACAACCCTAAGGCACGTCATGGCAAGCAAAAAAAGTCTGGTTCTGGCTGCCGGCGGATCTGCCGTCGTAGTTGCATTCCTGTTGTTGTCAGCGAACTACTTCGGCGCGGACATCAACGGCACAAGCGCAGCGAATGCCGCACCCGCGACCGACCCGTCCGCGGGTCCCCGGGGAGGCACAGTGCTGACAAGCGGGACACAGTCCATAGAGGTCGTGTTTGTGGAGCAGGGGGACGCCGTGCAACTTGAGGTATATCCCCTTTCCCAAGGCAAGCCCATCGGTCCCGCCGGTGTTTCCATATCGGGCGTTATAAAGCGCTATGACGGCAGCCAGCAACTGGTCGATTTGGTTGCATCCGGACAAAAATTTGTTTTGCCCGGACCGATTGCGAAGCCTCATGTATTCGACGTCTTGTTGAATGTCCGTGCCGCCGGCGCAAATGCGAGCTATGAGGTGTCTCGCGCAGACGGTGCAATTCGATTGTCGCCGGAGCAGTTGAAGGCGTCCGGCATCGCGATGAAAAACTCGGGGCCGGCGTCGGTCGCCAGTTCGTTTGTTCTCCCCGGCGAAATCAGATTCAACGAAGATGCCACCGCGCATATCGTGCCTCGCGTCGCCGGAATCGTTGAGAAGGTCTCCGTGTCATTGGGTCAGCGTGTCGAGAAAGGCCAGGTGCTGGCGCTCATTGCGAGCACTGACCTTGCAGATCGCCGCAGCGAATTGCTGACAGCCGAGCGCAGGCTATGGGCCGCACAGGCCACGTATGCGCGGGAAAAAACGTTGTGGCTGGAAAAAATATCGGCTGAGCAGGACTATCTGCTGGCCGAGACACAGTTGCGCGAAGCGGAGATCGCGACTGCGAGTGCTCGCCAGAAGTTACTGGCGCTCAATGCTTCTGCTGCCACTGGCGCGCTGAGTCGCTATGAATTGCGGGCGCCATTTACGGGCACGATCGTTGAAAAGCACGTCACTGTTGGCGAAGCGGTTGCGGCTGACGCGAATGTATTGGTCCTGTCCGACCTCAACACGGTATGGGCCGAGATGGCTGTGCCCGCACAACGGCTGAACGAAGTCCAGGTTGGCCGGGAAACCACGATCAGTGCGGCGGCGTTCGAGTCGAAAGCCTCGGGGAAAATCGCGTATGTCGGGTCGCTGCTTGGTGAGCAGACCCGAACCGCACCCGCGCGGGTCGTGCTCGCCAATCCAGACGGATCATGGCGCCCCGGCATGTTCGTGAATGTCTCGGTAACTGCAGGTTCAAAGGACGCGCCTGTTGCAGCCGCCACCGACGCGTTGCAGGACATCGACGGCAAGCCTGCGATCTTCGTTCAGACCTCGAAAGGATTCGTGGCGCAAGGCGTCGAACTGGGCCGCCGTGACGACCGTTTTGTCGAAATCACCAAGGGGCTGAAGGTGGGTCAGCGGTATGCCGCTGCGAACAGCTTCGTTTTAAAAGCCGAACTTGAAAAAGGCAGTGCCGAAGGGCATTGAGCCAATTCCCGCCTCACGGTCATCGACCCCGACAACAACTTGACGGCTCACGGCCTTCGGGAAGGACACGTACCATGTTTGAGCGTTTGATTCGTTTTGCCATCGTGCACCGCTGGCTGGTGATGATCGCGGTTTTTGGCGCCGCGGCACTCGGCGTCTACAGTTATCAAAAGCTGCCGATCGATGCGGTCCCGGACATTACCAACGTCCAGGTCCAGATCAATACGGCCGCACCCGGCTATTCACCGCTCGAATCCGAACAGCGGATTACGTTTCCGGTCGAGACGGCCATGGCCGGTCTTCCCAATCTCCAGCAGACGCGTTCGATTTCCCGCTATGGACTTTCGCAAGTCACCGTCATCTTCAAGGAAGGCACCGACATCTATTTCGCGCGGCAACTGGTGAATGAGCGGATGCAGGAGGCCAAAGACAAGCTCCCGCCCGGCGCAACACCTGCTATGGGTCCCACATCGACCGGCCTCGGCGAAATCTATCTCTGGACTGTCGAAGCAGATGCAAACGCGCGCAAGCTCGATGGAACCGCGTACACACCAACGGACCTGCGGGAATTGCAGGACTGGGTGATCAAGCCACAACTTCGCAATGTGACCGGCGTGACCGAGGTCAATTCGATTGGCGGTTTCGTCAAGGAATTCAGAGTCGCTCCCAACCCGACCAAGCTGATGTCATACGGTCTCTCGCTTGGCGACGTGGTTCGCGCGCTGGAGCGCAACAATGCGAACGTGGGCGCCGGCTACATCGAAAAGCGAGGGGAACAATACCTTGTCCGTGTGCCGGGACAGACCAAGTCGATCGACGACATCGCCAACGTCATACTGACCAACGTGGGCGGCGTGCCGGTGCGTATCAAGGACGTCGGCCAGGTCGAAATTGGCCGCGAGTTGAGAACGGGCGCCGCGACGGCCAATGGCGAGGAAGTGGTCCTCGGCACGGTGTTCATGCTGATGGGGGAAAACAGCCGGAAGGTTGCAAAAGCAGTCGCGAAGAAGATGGAGGACGTCAATCGCTCGCTGCCTGCCGGAGTTCGTGCCATCACTGTCTACGATCGTACCGTCCTGGTCGAGAAAGCGGTCTCTACAGTCAAAAAGAACCTGTTTGAAGGCGCATTGCTGGTGATCGCGGTCCTGTTCCTGTTCCTCGGCAACATTCGGGCGGCGATCATCACGGCAGCCGTGATTCCGCTTTCGATGCTGATCACGTTCACAGGTATGGTGAACGGCAAGATCAGTGCAAACCTGATGAGTCTGGGTGCACTCGATTTCGGCATCATCGTCGACGGTGCGGTCGTGATCGTCGAGAATTGCATTCGACGGTTATCGCACGCGCAAACCAAAGCGGGCCGGCCACTCTCGCCTGAAGAACGATTCGCAGAGGTGTTCGCTGCCTCTCAGGAGGCGCGCCGGCCCCTGATCTTCGGCCAGTTGATCATCATGGTGGTCTACCTGCCAATCCTTGCCCTCACAGGTGTGGAGGGGAAGATGTTCCACCCGATGGCGATCACGGTCGTCATCGCTTTGGCGGCCGCCATGGTGTTGTCGGTGACGTTTATTCCGGCTGCGGTGGCGCTGTTCATCGGCCGCCGCGTCGCCGAGAAGGAAAGCCGCGTGATGGGCTGGGCCAAACGTGCATACGAGCCGGCGCTGCACGCATTCCTCGCGCGTCCCAAGCGGGTGTTGGGGGGAGCGGTCGTCATCGTCATGTTGACCTTGTTGCTCACGATGCGGCTTGGAAGCGAATTCATTCCCAGTCTGAACGAAGGCGACATGGCTCTTGCAGCGGTGCGCATCCCGAGTACCAGCTTGACTCAATCCGTCACGATGCAGAAAGCGGTCGAGAAGACGCTCAAGGAACGCTTCCCGGAGATCGAGCGCGTGTTTGCAAGAACCGGGACCGCGGAGATTGCCGCCGACCCGATGCCGCCGAACGTCTCCGACGGGTACATCATGTTGAAGCCGGCGGATCAATGGCCAGATCCGAAAAAATCGCGTGAGGCGCTGCTCGCGGAAATGCAAGAGGTGGTCGAGACGCTCCCTGGCAATAACTTCGAGTTCTCGCAGCCGATCCAGCTCAGGTTCAACGAGTTGATCTCGGGCGTGCGAAGCGACGTCGCGGTAAAGATATTCGGCGATGACATGGCCGTGTTGAACGCCACCGCCTCGAAAACTGCGGCGATATTGCAGAAAGTGCCCGGTGCGTCCGAGGTGAAGGTCGAGCAGACCACGGGCCTCCCTGTGCTGACCGTCACCCTGGATCGCGAGAAGCTCGCGCGCTACGGCGTGAACATTGCCGATGTTCAGGACACGGTCGCAGCCGCAGTCGGCGGACAGACGGCCGGAACATTGTTTCAAGGTGACCGGCGTTTTGACATTGTCGTCAGGCTTCCTGATGACCTGCGAACGGATATTGAAGCGATCAAGCGATTGCCGATCGCCTTGCCAACCACCGCGATCGGTTCGGGTGCAGGCGCGAGCGCAGTACCTGTACAAGCCCCGTATGTACCGCTTGCAGAGCTGGCTGACATCGACGTCTCGCCCGGACCGAACCAGATCAGCCGCGAGGACGGCAAGCGCCGGATCGTCATCAGCGCAAATGTCCGCGGACGGGATGTGGGATCATTCGTGGCTGAGGCGCAAGAGAAGTTGCAGCAGGGCGTTCAGATTCCCTCAGGCTACTGGGTCTCCTGGGGCGGCCAGTTCGAGCAGTTGCAAACGGCCACCGCACGGTTGAAGCTCGTGGTCCCGGTTGCGCTGTTACTTGTTTTCTTGCTGCTCTTCATGATGTTTGATAACGTCAAAGACGGCCTGCTGGTATTCACCGGGATTCCGTTTGCATTGAGCGGTGGCGTGCTGTCGCTATGGATGCGCGGTATTCCGTTATCCATTTCCGCAGCGGTCGGGTTTATTGCACTGTCCGGTGTGGCCGTTCTGAACGGATTGGTGATGATTGCATTTATTCGTAGTTTGCGCGAAGAAGGACGAGACCTCGACACCGCGGTGACAGAGGGTGCGTTCACCCGGCTTCGACCGGTTCTGATGACCGCACTGGTGGCTTCGCTTGGTTTCCTGCCCATGGCTTTCGCCACAGGGACCGGGTCCGAAGTTCAGCGGCCGCTTGCGACTGTTGTGATCGGCGGCATTATCTCGTCTACCGCATTGACTTTGCTGGTGCTGCCTGTGTTGTATCGGGCGTGTCACTCCACGTCTTTCCGGGGGGCGGCAATCGACCTGCTTCGTCCGCTGGTTCCAGCGCGGTTGCGTCGCCGGTTTGGTCAGTCGGCTGGGGAAAGCATATGAGAATCCTGATCGTAGAGGACGAGGCCAAGACGGGAATCTACCTTCGCAAGGGCCTGAATGAAACGGGGTTCGTCGCGGACTGGGTGGCCGACGGCGTGAGCGGTCTGCATCAGGCCCAAACGGAAGACTACGACCTGATCATCCTGGACGTAATGCTTCCGGGGCAGGACGGGTGGTCCATTCTCCAAGAATTGCGCAAGACGCGTCTCACGCCGGTATTGTTTCTGACGGCGCGTGATGATGTGGGCGATCGAGTGAAAGGGCTGGAGCTGGGAGCGGACGACTATCTTGCGAAGCCGTTCGACTTTGTCGAACTGGTGGCGCGAGTGCGATCCATTTTGCGCCGTGGGCAAAGTCGCGACTCGTCCACATTGAAAGTGGCGGACCTGGAACTTGACGTGACCCGCCGAAAAGCGACGCGGCACGGCAAGACGATTCTGTTGACGGCGAAAGAGTTTGCGTTGCTTTGGCTGTTGATGCGGCGCCAGGGCGAGATCCTGCCGCGCTCCACCATTGCGTCGCAAGTCTGGGACATGAATTTCAATAGCGACACAAACGTGGTGGACGCCGTGATCCGCCGGGTGAGAGCCAAAGTCGACGACGACGTCGAGCCAAAGCTGATTCACACGGTTCGTGGCATGGGCTATGTCCTTGAAGAGCGAGCGCGGCCGTCCGAATGATGACAAGTCTGCTGCCTCGAACACTGCGTGCTCGCCTGACAATACTTTTTGCAGTCTCGACGTCGATGCTTCTGGCTGTCAGCGGGCTGTTGCTTTACCAGGCACTGAAGACCAACATCGCCTCGATGTCCGAACAGGAAATGACGACGACATTGACGGCAGCGCGCTCGCACCTGAGTGAAATCAGGACCATCGAGGAGGTTGCGTCAGAAGGCGCTCCACTGGCCGCGCCCCTTCACGGTCACCAGAATGTGGATCTGGCGCTCTACGACATGCAGGGGCGAAGACTCACAGGTACCAGTGGATTTCGCGCGAACAGCGCGGTTCTTGCTGCGAAACCCGGCGTTGCGCCCAAAGCCATTTCCATTCCGGGGACTACCCTCAAGTATCTCGTTGCGCTCGTGCCCCTGGACGGCGTGCAAGGGCCGGTCGTGCGCGTAGCGGTCCAGTACGACGGAAGAAGTGAGCGCGCGCTTTTAAAAGCGTATGCGCTCAGTGTGCTGTTCGTAGTGGTGGTCGGCACCCTGGTTACGGCCGCAGTCGCTTACATGATCGCTTTCATCGGCCTTCGTCCGCTTGCCCGGCTGACGGCAAAAGCCGAAGCGGTTTCGAGTAGCCGGCTGGTGCAGCCGTTGGCCGAGGCAGGCATGGCGGGAGAGCTCAAGGAACTCAGTCAGGCGTTCAACCGCATGCTCGCAAGGCTCGATGATTCCTTTGGCCGCCTCAACCGCTTTTCGTCAGATCTTGCACACGACATGCGGACGCCCTTGACCAATTTGCTGGCGGAAGCGCAGGTTGCCTTGACGCAGCCTCGTAGCGGCGACGAATATCGTATGGTCATTGAATCGAGCGTTGACGAGTGCCAGCGGCTGTCGCGCATGATCGATGACATGCTGTTCCTTGCCCGTTGCGACAATTCGCAGAAAAAGCTTGTCTTCGTCCGGATCGATGGCCGCAGGGAAGCGGATCGCATCGCGGGCTTCTATGAGATTTCGGCCGAGGATGCCGGCGTCAACATCGATGTGACCGGGGAAGTGCAGTTTCCTGGAGACCCACTGCTCGTTCAGCGGGCTATCAGTAATCTGGTCTCCAACGCAGTTGCTCATGCGCCCCACGGCACGGCGGTAGAGATACGCTGCGAGGCTCGCGGAACGTCCAGCGAAGTCAGTGTCACCGACTTTGGCCGGGGCATTGGCGCCGAGCACATGGATCGTATCTTCGATCGTTTTTATCGGGTCGATCCATCCCGGCATGGCTCCGCGACGGGGACCGGACTTGGGCTTGCCATTGTGCGTTCAATCATGCAGGAGCACGGAGGCGAATGCACTGTCACGAGCATCCCGAATGTCCGGACAACGTTCAGACTCATCTTCCCGAACAATGGTGCTGTCCGATCGGGCGAGACATCGTTGACAGCGCGCGGCCAGCTTTGATCGGCATGCGCCATGCTGTTGCAAGTAAGCACTTGAGCCGATTCATCCGGTCTCAGGCGGCTTGCTCTCCACACCCGCTACAAAACTTCGCGCCGAGAGGCAGTGTAACGCCGCACTTGGAGCAGGCAGAAGGTGCGATCGATGCTCCGCACTGCGAACAGAACTTCGCATTGGCAAGATTAGCGGCGCTGCACTTGGGGCACGTTACGCCTGGCGCGGTGTCCCGGCCCCATCCCTGTCCCGGATCAGGTTTGTTCCGAACGCTGTCGGCCGGAGCCCGAGGGGACTCCCGATACTCCGGACGGTTCCCTCCATCTGTTCCCCATCCCTGACCAGAGTCGTGGTGGCCGTCGCGATTGCGGCCGTGACCTCCACCGTGGCCTCCGCCATGCCCACCCCCGCCGTGACCAGCGCGATAACCGCTCAATAGCTTGTCCAGAAGTCCCATATCGTGCTCCGTTTTCAGTTGTTTGCATCTCGCGTGCAGAAATTACCCGCGAGTCATTTGCGCAGCAGGCGTAATCCGTTGCTGACAACCAGCAGGCTTGCGCCGACGTCAGCAAATACCGCCATCCACATCGTGCCCATTCCCATCAGCGTCAATGTGAGGAAAACCGCTTTGACGCCAAGCGCGAGCGTGATGTTCTGCACAAGGATGCTATGAGTCGCTTTCGACAAACGCACGAAGGCAGGGATCTTGCGAAGGTCATCGTCCATGAGCGCGACGTCGGCCGTTTCGATCGCCGTGTCGGTTCCCATGGCGCCCATTGCAAAGCCGATGTCGGCGCGCGCAAGAGCAGGCGCGTCATTGATGCCGTCGCCGACCATCCCGACCACCGACCCGTCCGCGGAGAGATCGACAATCGCCTTGAGCTTGTCTTCAGGCAACTGATTTCCGCGCGCTTCATCGATCCCGACCTGCTTTGCGATCGTGTTCGCGGTGTACGGGTTGTCGCCCGTCAGCATGGCGGTGCGGATGCCGAGCGCGTGCAGGTCTTCGACCGCTTCCCGGCTACTTTCTTTCACCGTATCGGCGACTGCGAACAGAATGAGCACATGGGTCGGACTGCTCAACATGACAACGGTCTTGCCTTGTCGTTCCAGCGACTCCAGGGTTGCCTCGAGTGAAAGCGAGCATAGTCCGAGCTCTTCAACGAGCCGGTGATTACCAAGCGTATAAGTTTTTCCCTCCACCACGCCACGCACTCCGCGTCCGGGAATCGCCTCGAAACTGTCGACCGGCATGCGAATGAACCCGGCGGTATCTCCTGCCTTGGCAATCGACAGGGAGACCGGGTGATCTGACCGGCCGGCGAGACTGGATGCAATCCGCCTGCATTGTTCGAGATCGGCTTGGTCATCGACCGTTTGGACGTCGGTCTGGACAGGCTTGCCGTGGGTGATGGTTCCGGTCTTGTCGAGTGCGAGCCACGTCAGCTTCCTGCCTTCTTCGAGGTAGACGCCGCCCTTGACCAGAATGCCCTTGCGCGCTGCTGCGGCGAGGCCGCTCACGATCGTGACGGGGGTCGAGATGACGAGCGCGCACGGACACGCGATCACGAGTAATACAAGCGCCTTGTAAATCCAGTCTTGCCAGCTACCGCCGGAAATAAGCGGTGGCACGATTGCTATGGCGAGCGCGACCGCAAACACAATGGGCGTATAGATGCGCGCGAATTGATCGACAAAGCGTTGAGTCGGCGCTTTCGCACCCTGGGCTTCTTCCACTGCATGGATGATTCTCGCAAGTGTCGTATTGCCGGCGATCGCCGTGACCCGGAACTCGAACGAGCCCGCTTCGTTGATGGTCCCCGCAAATACGGAGTCACCCTCGGTCTTGTCGACAGGCAAGCTTTCGCCGGTGATCGGGGCTTGATTGACGGTTGACCGTCCGGATACAACCGTGCCATCCAGACCAATACGTTCGCCGGGCTTGATCCGAACGATCGCGCCTATGACGACCGCCTTGGCATCGATGTCCTCCCAGGTGCCGTCCGGCTGGCGCACCGTCGCTTTGGCCGGCGTGAGTTGCATCAAACCCTGTATGGCGTTGCGCGCGCGATCGAGCGCTTTCGCCTCGATGAGTTCGGCCACGGTGAAGAGCACCATCACCATCGCGGCCTCGGGCCATTGTCTGAGTACGAGCGCGCCGGTAACGGCGATGCTCATCAGCGCGTTGATGTTCAGGTTGCCGTTGGAGAGGGCGACCCAGCCCTTTTTATACGTGGTCAACCCGCAGGCAACGACAGCAAGAATTGCCAGGGCCGCGGATAACCACATCGACGCACCCAGCCAGCCCACCGCTTCTGAGCCGATGGCAGCAACCCCGGCCAGCGCGAGAGGCCACCATGGTTTGCTGGTTGCGGCCACCGCGGTGTCGAGCCGGCCAGTCGAGTTCGGCAATTCAGGAATGAATCCGAGCGACCGGATCGCGTCCGCAATGGACTCGAGTGCGTCCGGGGCATGTTCGACCGTGATGACGCGCTGAATGAGATTGAACTCCATGCCTTCGACGGATTTCATTGTTCCGAGCTTCTTTCGAATCAATGCTTCTTCCGTCGAACAATCCATCTGCTTGATACGGATCGGAGTACGAACGTTCTTGCCGGCTTGCTGCGGACTGTCGAGCTTTTGCGTTGGGCGATCGGGCTTGAAACTTGTATCGGACATGGTGACTTCCTTGCTGGAATCGTGCATCCAGTAGACACCCTGCAGCCCCTATAAGGTCAAGTCAATCTTGGCGATAAGTGTGATATTTGGTGCGATCGTAAAAACAGCCTGGTGCATAGGCAAGTCGATCTCGGCCAACCGCGCGGAGGTTTTCAAAGCATTGCGCTACGGAAAAATAAGGAAAGCGAATCAATGGAACTTATTGGAGTGATGCGTGTAACGGGAAGAGATGATGAAGCATTGAATCAAAAGCGATGGTTTTGACGGCGACGGCCACGCGCCAGGCGTGGCGACCGTGACGGATCAGGAAAGCTGCTGAGCGAGCGTCTTTGTAAGCGGCGTATCCACGTTACCCGTGTGCAACGTCGTGACCGGCTCGATCAAGACGATCCAGCACTCCTCTTGCGCCACCGGGTTGTGCAGCACGCCACGCGGCACGACATGCATGCTGCCTTGCGCCAGCGGCACCACACGCCCGTTCTCGTACTCCATGCGCAGGTTGCCACGCACGATATAAAACAACTCGTCCTCGCCCTCGTGGCTATGCCATGCCAGTTCGCCGCGCACTTTCGCCACCTTGACGTATTGATCGTTGACCTGGGCCACGACCTTCGGCGACCAGAAGTCCTGAATTGCGTCGAAGGCGGACATCAGGTCGAAGGATTCGGCAAACAACATCGTGTTCATTTTTCATCTCCACATTGGAATGATCGATACCGCTAGCAAAAGGGCCATCGACCCGTTCAGAAGCCGCCATTGTCGCGGCGTCTTCAATAAGCGTGCAAACATCACGCCGGCGGCGCACCAGATAGACAAGGACACGCACGCGGCCAACGCGAAGGCGCCTCCAAGCAGCGCCGCGAGGTGCAGCGGACCGTCCGACAACATGGCGAAGGACGCCGCCGCGCCAAGCGCCATGGCCCAGCCTTTCGGGTTGAGCCACAGCAAACAGGCACCGCCGACAAACGTGGCGGGCACCGCGCTGCCTTTGCCCGCCGCCGGCGGCCCGCTGCGCGCAATTTTCACGGCCAGCCACAGCAGGTAAGCCGAGCCGATGACTTTCATGCCGGTCTGCAACGAGGGCGCGGCGAGCAGGATGCCCGCCAGACCCGCTGCGGCGGCAGCGGCAAGCGTACCGAGCCCGACTGCAATGCCGGCCAAAAGCGGCGTTGACCGGATGAATCCGAAGCGCGCGCCCGATGCGGTCGCGAGCGTCGTTGCGCCGCCGGGCGATAGCGTGGCAATCGTGACAAACAACGCGAGTGGGGCGATCGAGTGGGCAGACATGGCCATCCTTGCAGGAGACCGGAGTGTAAGCACTTGCTGTCCATTAGTGAAACGACGAATCATGATGGCGTCCATTACGAGACATAATGCACCTATGAACCGAAATCTCGACATTACGCTCGTCCGCACATTCGTGGCGGTGGCCAACACCGGCAGTATGACCATTGCAGCTAATGCACTCCACCTGACGCAGGGTGCAGTCAGTCAGCAAATCAAGCGGCTTGAGGAAACTTTCGATTGCCTCCTGTTCGAGCGCGACGGCCGGCGGCTTGAACTGTCGCCCGTCGGCGAGCGTTTCCTCGGCAAGGCAAAGCTGCTGCTTGGCATGAACGACGAGATCTGGAACGACATGACGGCCCGCCCGCTCGAAGGCAAGCTGAAGGTCGGCGTGCCGTACGATCTGGTCGGGACCCATTTCCCGCCGGTGTTCAAGGCGTTCAGCGAGGCTTATCCGAACGTCGAGGTTTCACTCATGTGCGCAACGTCACCGGAACTGATCGATGCGATCGGCGCCGGCTCGCTCGACCTCGCCGTGGTAGAGGAGACCGCCGACGCTGCGAGCGGCGAATGCCTGCGCATCGAGCAACTCGTTTGGGTCGGCGCGCGCGGCGGGAATGCGCATCTCAGGCGGCCGCTGCCTATATCGATGGTCGCCGATTCGTGTTGCTTCAGGCCCGTCGTGCTTGGAGCGCTGCGGGAACGGAGCATCGAATGGCGCACCGTGTTCGAGAGCGGCAACATCGAGGCGACGACCGCCACCGTGCGCAGCGACATGGCGGTCACCGCATGGCTTGCATCGACGATTCCCGGCGACCTCGCAATCCTGCGGGGCGAAGATGATCTCCCGGCCTTGCCAAACTTTGCGATCAGTCTGCGCTTGCCATCGGTCGCGCCCTTCATCGCGCAGGAGTTCGCCCGATATGTGCGCGAACGGTTGGTGCGGGTTTCGTGACAGGGGAGGCAGTTCCCGCTCCGGGGCCTTACCGCCTGCCGCAGGCCTTTGGACAAGGCCTGCACTGCCTGCCGGCTTTATTCATCAACCGTCTCCGGCACGAACACGGGGCCGCAAGGGCTCGTGCGCATGCCACTCGCCAGGCGCTTCCACGGCAGATCGGCGGGATCGGCGGTCATGGGTCCGGGCGCCTTCGCGACAAGCACCGCATGGGCGATGGGTTCGAAATCGGCACGAAAATGCACCGAACTCTTGTTGACAAGCACTTTCATGGATTCCGGCTCGATGCCGGCTACCCGGTACAGATTGCGATCGAGCATCTGCGCCTTGGACGAACTCACGGCGACCAGCACATCGTCGACTCGCAGGCACGCAACGGGACCGAGTTCGGCTTGCATGCCGTTCATCATTGGACCATCGTAGCGGCAACGTCCATCGGAGAGGAACATCACTTCGAAGTTGCCGTTGAACGGTGTATCGCCCGGTACGCCCGACCAGCCTCCGAGCGACAGATCGAGTCGCGCGCCCACGCCGGCCCGATGCGCCGCTGCCGCCGCTTCGGGATCGCAGATGAGGCCGAACGCTGCGCCTTGCGCGCGATGCCGCACGAGCGCGTGCAGCATCTCCATGGTGTTGGCGTCGCCACCGGCGCCGGGGTTGTCCTGGGTATCGGCGATAACGACCGGACGGCTCGCCCCGGTGGCCAGATGCATTGCTTCCTGTACGGCTTCATCGGGCGACAAGAACGGCACACGCCATGCGGCTTCCTGATCGATCATGCGGTTAAAGAGTGCATCGACAGCCGCTTGCGCTGCGTGCGTCGTATGACCATAAGCCCAGATGACAGGCCCGCATTCGGGAAAGTCGGCCGCCGGAAAGCCCGGCGCAAACGACACGGACACGACCTCGCCGGTTTCCAATGCACCGACATGCTCGTACATGCCGCGCGATGGTTCGAGCAACGTGCACATGCCGTTGATCGGAATCAGGAAGGGAAGGCGCCGCGATGCGCGGTGCAGGGTCTCGCCTGCCATCAGCCGCTCGAGCAGCGCGGCGGCGCGCGCGCCGGTATCGGCCATGTCCACATGCGGATACGTCCGATACGCGACGAGTGCATCGGCCGAGCGCAACATGCGCTCAGTCACGTTTGCATGCAGATCGAGCGACGCCACGATCGGTACGTGCTTGCCAGCCACCTTGTCGATCACATCGATCACATTACGCACCCGCTCGAGCAGTTCGCCTTCGCCATCATCGACATGCTCGGCCACCATCGCACCATGCAGGTCGAGATACACCGCGTCGAACTTGCGTGTGCGGGCCGCTTCGACGATCTCGCCGGTGATCCGCTCGAATGCGTCGACGGTCACATGCGCCGAGGGACTCGCGCCCGCCCAGATCACCGGCACGAGCGTATGGCCGGCCGCTTCGGCCGCGCGGATGAAACCGCCTGCGGGAATGTTGACGTCGCGCAGCCCGAGGACGTCTGCACCGCGCGACATCAGCGGAAATCCCTCGCCGCGCTCGAAGTTTTCGTAGGCCGCTTTCGATGGAGCGAAGGTGTTGGTTTCGTGCTGGAAGCCTGCGAACAGGATGGTGCGTGCTTGATGAGACAAGATAAGACCTCTCGAAGAAAGTAGGCGTCAGCGCGATGCCGGCGCGGCCGCCGGGCGCATCATGATCAACACGAGCGCACCGAACGCGAGCAAGCCGGCCATCACGTACAGACCGGCCTGGAGACTGCCCGTCGCGGTGCGCGCCCAGCCGATGATCGTGGGACTGAGGAAGCCGCCAGTGAGGCCGATCGTGTTGATGAGGGCGATACCGCCCGAGGCCCCATCGCCTTTGAGGTAGTCCGGCGGCATCGCCCAGAACACCGTGTAGGCAACCCACATCATTGCGGTGGCGATGGTGATGCAGATGAGCGAGATCGCGAGTTGGCCGCCGTAGAACGTGGCGATCGCAAGCGTCACGGCACCGATCAGCGCGGGAATGGCGCTGTGATAACGGCGCTCGCCGCGGCGATCGGAACTGCGTCCGACAACCGTCATCGCAATCGCCGATGCAAT
This sequence comes from Burkholderia sp. PAMC 26561, assembly GCF_001557535.2. Taxonomy (NCBI): domain Bacteria; kingdom Pseudomonadati; phylum Pseudomonadota; class Betaproteobacteria; order Burkholderiales; family Burkholderiaceae; genus Burkholderia; species Burkholderia sp. PAMC 26561. The sequence continues at coordinate 1,395,789 of NZ_CP014315.1, read as the reverse complement.
GTATGGGATCGCGGAATACAGGCCGATCTGCATGGTGTCGGTGACGCCATCGGCTTTGAGGATCGTCGGCAACCAGAAGCTGACCGCGTAGATCCCGCAGATGAAGCAGAAGTACGGCACGGCCATCAGATAGACACGCGGGTCCTTCGCGACCTGCGCGAACGAATGATGAGTGCTCGACGATTCGACTTCCGATGCAAGCAGACGCTTCTCTGCGTCGTTCAGCCAGCGGGCATCGGCGGGGCGATCGTCGAGGACGAACAGCGCGAGAATGCCGAAGATCACGCAGGGCAAGCCTTCGACGAGGAACATCCACTGCCAGCCGTCGAGACCGTGCGCGCCGGAAAACGACGTCATGATCCAGGTGGAAAGCGGGCCGCCGAACATGCCGCCTAACGGGCCCGCGAGCATCACGATCGCCATGACCTGTGCCATGCGTGCGCGGCTGTACCAGTAGGTCAGGTAGAAGATCATGCCGGGGGCGAAGCCCGCTTCGAAGACGCCGAGCAGGAAACGCATTGCATAGAACATCGGCTCGTTGCGCACGAACAGCATGGCCGCCGATGTCAGCCCCCATAGCACCATGATCCGGCTGATGGTCTTGCGTGCGCCGATCTTCGGCAACAGCAGGTTGCTCGGCACTTCGAACAGCACGTAGCCGAGGAAGAAGATTCCTGCGCCGAGTCCATAAACTGCATCGGAGAAACCAAGATCGCTCTGCATCTGCAATTTGGCAAAGCCAATGTTGACCCGATCCAGATACGCGAAGGTATAGCAGAGCAGCAGGAACGGAAGTAGTCGCCAGTTCAGTTTGCGGTACAAGGCGGCATGCCGGTCGTCGGTCAGCGTGGAAGGGATGGCGGACAAGGCAGTCTCCGGAAGACATGGGGCGCGCACGGCGCGAAAACGTTGCAAAACCAATCGTCGGCATCCAAAATTAGGCGAGCAAGAGCAACCGAAGTTGGCTATCGTTGCCTTGCGGGCAACACTGACCTACACGCGGCATCTGACCGGCGAGGAGCGAATGCGAGAACTGAATCAACGGCGGTTGCGCTATTTCTACGAGGTGCTTACCTGTGGCTCGATCCGTGCGGCAGCCGACAGTCTCAACACGGCCCCGTCTGTCATCACGCGGCAGATCCGGTTGCTCGAGGAAGAGATCGGCGCGGTGCTCTTCGAGCGTCAGGCCCGAGGGGTTCAGCCGACCGACGCAGCGTCGCATCTGCTTGAATACTGGCGCGGCTGCCAGTCGCAGCAGGAACAACTCGAAGACCATCTACAGGAACTGCGTGGCCTGCAGCGCGGGCAGATCAGGCTCGCGATCAGCGAGGGGTACATAGACGGATTGATGGAGCAGGTGCTCACGGACTTCTGCATTCAATACCCGAACCTGGACGTGGCCGTCGACATCTTGCCGGTCAACAACGTGCAGGTCGAGGTGGCGGAGAGTCGCGCGCACATCGGGCTCGCTTATAACCCGCCCGCGCATGCGGAGATCGAATACCGGGCAACCGCGTCGCAGCCCGTCGTGCTGCTCGTCCATGCACAGCATCCGCTCGCACAGCGCGGCGGTCCCGTGACCGTCGATGAGATGCTGCAGTGTCCACTCGCCCTGATGCCGCCGGCCTTCGGTCTCGGTCAAGTGGTCGAACTGCTTGCGTATGCAGAGAATCTGCGAATTCGCCCGACACTCACGACGAATTCGCTGGCGGTGTTACGTCACTTCGTGAAGCGCGGCGAGGGCGCGACGTTGATCGGCGCGTTCTCGGTGTATCGGGAAATTGCCGCGGGCGAACTGGTGGCGCTGCCAATCAGGCATCCGGTCTTCGAGGCAGCGAAGGCGCGGGTGCTGGTGAAATCAGGGCGGCCGCTCGCCGCAGCCGCCAAAGAGTTGCTGAAGTGGATCCTGGAACGGATGACTGTCTTTCAAACGCAGCCTGAGCCCGCAACGCCAGCCACCAGGCCACGCCCCCGCGCTGTGGTCAAAAGCAAGGAACGTCGTCGGTGAATACCCTCGATTGACGCTGCCCGACTTCAAGCCGATACTTTGTCCGTACAAACTAACAATTGAGACGGGAGCATCGAGCATGCAAGCCGAAGAAGTGGGAAAGCAGCGGTATCGCGCAAGCTATGGCCGGTATTTCGAGGAATTTACGGTCGGCGATATCTACGAACATCGTCCGGGCCGCACGATCACCGAGGCCGACAACATCCATTTCTCTTTGCTGACGATGAACTTTCATCCGATGCACTGCGACGCCGCTCACGCGGCGAAAAGCGAATTTGGCCAGTTGCTGGTAAATAGCGGCCTGACGGTTGCGATCGTGCTCGGCATGTCCGTCAACGATGTCAGCGGAAAAGCCATCGCCAACCTCGGCTGGAAAGAGATCAAGCTGACAGGTCCGGTGTTTTGCGGCGATACGCTGTATGCCGAGTCGGAAGTGCTGGAAAAGCGTGAATCGAAATCCCGTCCCACGCAAGGCATCGTCACGGTTCACACGCGTGCATTCAAGCAGGACGGCACCGCGGTCATGGACTTCGTGCGCACCGCGCTGATCGCGAAACGCGGTCACGGCACGGGGGATTAGAACACCGTTTCAACCCGCAGGAGATGACGATTCGGCCCAAGAACGAACGGCGTTTCAACTCACTCTCACAGTAAGGAGACGACTGTGAATCAACTCGTAAGCTCAGGCGCGCGCCTGGACAGATTGCCGATGGCGCGCTTCCACTGGAAGATCCTCGGCCTCATCAGCGCGGGAGCGTGCCTCGATGCATTCGACGTGTATCTCGCCGGTGGCGTTGCCGCGGCGATGATGAAGCAGGGCTTCTCGACGCTTCAGTTGAACGCGCTGTTTGTATCGGCGGGATTTTTCGGGATGGTGATCGGTGCGGGCTTGTCCGGTTATCTCGGCGACCGGTTCGGACGCCGCTCTTCTTACCAGTTCAACCTCGCGCTGTTCGGCGTCATGTCGATTGCCGCCGCGTTCGCGCCGAGCATCTACTGGCTGATCGGCTGCCGTTTCCTGATGGGCATCGGGCTCGGTGCGGAACTCGTGGTTGCGGCCGGCACGCTGTGCGAATTCATTCCGCCGGCGTATCGCGGACGATGGATCTCGTTGCTCGGATTGATCGTCAACTCCGGGCTCGTGATCGCCACGAGTGTGGGCTATGTCGTGATTCCGATGTTCGGATGGCGCTGGATGTTCGGCATTGCGGGGATCGGCGCGATGATCGTCTGGGCCTTGCGCCACAGCATGCCGGAGTCGCCGCGCTGGCTCGAATCGGTCGGCCGCCTTGAAGAAGCGGAGCGTACTGTCAGCGCAATCGAAGCGGAGGTGGCGAAGCAGCGCGGGCCGTTGCCCGAATGCGCGCGCACGCAGAATCTCGAAGTCCCGCAACTGCCGTTCAGCGCACTGTTCCGGCGCGGCATGATCGGCCGCACGCTGACGGCGGCGCTTACCGCGGTCGCGGTGAATGTCGCGGTGTACGGCTTTGTTGCGTGGCTGCCGACCTTCTTCGTGAGGGAAGGCCGGGACGTCGTGACATCGCTGGGCTTCACCACGCTGATGTCGTTCGGCGCGCCGTTTGGCGCGGTGCTCGGCTTTCTCAGCGCCGACCGGCTGGGCCGCGCCAAGGGTCTCGTGTTTTTCTCGGCGATGACCATCGTGCTCGGTTTCATCTATCCGCAGATGGTTGCGAACGTGGCGATTGCGTGCGTTGGCTTCGTCCTGGTGAGTTGCATCTTCGCCATCGTCACGCTGGGCCTTTTCGGCTACGTGCCCGAGTTGTTCCCGACTGCCTTGCGCTTGCGGGGAACGGGTGCCGCGGGCGTATGCGGCCGGCTTGCGTCCATGACCACGTCGTACGCCGCCGTGCTGCTGTATCAGCAGTTCGGGTTATTCGGGGTGCTCGGCATGGTCTCGGGCGTGCTGGTGCTGCTGATCGTGGCGGTCATTTCACTGGGTGTCGATGCCAACCAGTATTCGCTCGAAGCGGCCTCGCCCGACGAAGATGCGCTCGATACCCAACTGGATTTCAAGCAAGGAGGAATTGCACGGTGAGCTCAACTTCCATCTCCGCAGCGCTTGCCCGCTTCACGACGAACCTGCGGCTCGACGATGTGCCCCAGGCCGTCCGCGAACGCGCCAAGCATTTGATACTCGACAGCATCGGTCTCGCATTTGCCACGACCACGTTCAACTATTCGCGTGCGACGCTTGCCGCCATGCAGGAACTCGACAGCGGCCACGCGTCGGTGTTCGCGCATTCGGAGCGGCTTGCCATGCGCGACGCAATGCTTTTCAACGGCCTTCTGATCCACGGCCTCGATTTCGACGATACCCACGCACGCGGCGTCATTCATTCGACCGCGAGCGCCTTGCCCTGCGTGTTCGGGCTCGGCGAGCGCGAGAACGCAAGCGGCGCCGATCTGCTCGCCGCCTATCTTTGTGCGATGGAAGTATCGACCCGGGTGGGCGCCGTTGCGCAAGGTGGTTTCCACAAGACGGGTTTTCATCCCACGGGACTGGCCGGCGCGTTCGGCTGCACGCTGGCGGCCGCACGTCTCTTGGGTCTCGACGAAGCACGCGCGACGCATGCGCAGGGCATTGCGCTGTCCATGGCGTCGGGCAGCCTGGAATTCCTGCAGGACGGCGCGTGGACCAAGCGTCTGCATCCGGGCTGGGCCGCGGTCAGCGGCACGGTTGCGGCGTCGCTTGCAAAGCATGGATTCGTGGGTCCCGGCGCGCCTTATGAAGGCCGCTATGGGCTTTATTCGCTGCACCTGAATGACGATGCCACGCCGGATCTTTCCATTGCGACGAACGGGCTCGGCGAGCAATGGGAGATCGACCATGTTGCGCTCAAGCCGATTCCCGCATGCCATTTCACCCATGCATCGTCCGATGCCGCGGTCGAGTTGCACAAGCAGCATGGCCTCAGCATCGATGAAATCGAAAACGTCGTCGTGCGCGTGCCGGGTGCGACCGTGAACGTGATCTGCGAGCCGGTCGCGAACAAGAAGCATCCGGCGAACAGCTACGACGCGCAGTTCAGCATTCCGTACATCGTGGCGACAGGCTTGCTCAAGGGACGCTTCACGCTCGATGACCTCGACGACGCGGCGCTCGCCGATCCCGCCGTGCTGGCCCTGGCGCAACGCGTCAATTACGAAGTGGATCACGAGTCCACGTTCCCGCGCCATTACACCGGCGAAGTGATTGTCTTCACACGCGATGGCCGCCGTCTTGCGCATCGCGAGGCGATCAATCGCGGCTCGTCCGATCGGCCGCTGACCAACGACGACATCGTCGCCAAGTTCTTCGATAACGCGCAGCGCGTGGTCTCGCGCGATCGCGCCGCGCAGGTGCGCGACGCCGTGCTGAATCTCGAACGGTCTTCCGTATCCACGCTCGCAGACGTGCTGCGCCGTCCCGGCTAATTGTTGCTGCATGCATTCAGGGCCCGTCAGGGCAGGAGATTTTCATGGCTACCATCGATGTAGAAACGATTGAAACAGCAGAAGAGGCGAAGGCTAACGAGGTGCTGATCCTCGACATGCTCGATCGTTTTCTCAAGACGGAAGTGAAGCCGTATGTCCACGCACTCGAAGCGGCCGACGAGTACCCGCACGAGATCGTCGAGAAAATGAAGGACATGGGATTGTTCGGATGCCTGATCAGTCAGGAATACGGCGGACTGGGTCTCTCCACATCGACGTACGCGAAGATTGTCGACCGGATCTCGGCGGTCTGGATGTCGGTGAGCGGCATCATCAACTCGCATCTGATCATGGCGATGACCGTGCAGCGCAACGGCACCGAGGAACAGAAGCGTGCCTATCTGCCGCGCATGGCGACCGGCGAATTGCGTGGCGGCATCGGGCTGACGGAGCCGGATTGCGGCACGGACCTTCAGGCGATCCGCACGGTGGCGCGGCGCGAGGGCGACGAGTATGTAGTCAATGGCAACAAGACGTGGATCACGAACAGCCTGCATGGGAACGTCCTGGCGTTGCTCGTGAAGACCGACCCGAAGGCGGAGCCGCGGCACAAGGGCATGACGCTCCTGCTCGTCGAAAAGGGTCCGGGCTTCGAAGTGAGCCGCAAGCTCGAAAAGCTCGGGTACAAGGGTATCGATACGTGCGAGCTGACCTTCACGGATTTTCGCGTGCCGGTGTCGCAGGTGATCGGCGGCGTAGAAGGACTAGGACTCAAACAGATTCTGGGCGGCCTGGAACTGGGGCGCATCAACGTGGCCGCGCGTGGGGTGGGCGTGGCGCAGGCAGCGCTCGATGAATCCGTGTCCTATTCGCAGCAGCGCAAGACTTTCGGCAAGCCGATTTGCGAACATCAGGCGATTGCGCTGAAGCTGGGCGAGATGGCGACACGCTTGCAGGCTGCGCGTCTTTTGACCGAAGCGGCGGCGGTTGCTTACGACCGCGGCGAACGCTGCGACATGGAAGCCGGCATGGCGAAATACTTCGCCACTGAAGCTGCGCTTGAGAACAGCATCGAGGCCATGCGAATTCATGGCGCCTATGGCTACTCGAAGGAGTTCAACGTCGAGCGCCTGTACCGCGATGCGCCGCTCTTGTGCATTGGCGAAGGCACCAACGAGATGCAGCGAATCATCATCGCCAAGAACCTTATTGCGAGGAATCCGGTATGACTTTGCCGCTCTCAGGCGTGCGTATTGTCGCGGTCGAACAGTACGGCGCGGGTCCGTTCGCGACGCAGCATCTGGCCGATCTCGGCGCGGAAATCATCAAGGTGGAGAATTTCCGCGAAGGCGGCGATGTCGGGCGCGCGGTCGGTCCATATTTTTTTGGCGAAGGCGACAGCCACTTTTTCGAGGCGTTCAACCGCAATAAGTGCAGCCTGACGCTCGATCTCAAGAAGCCGGAAGCACGCGGCGTCCTTCTCGACCTGGTGAAGAAAAGCGACGCGGTCTTCAACAACCTGCGCGGCGATCTGCCCGCAAAGCTCGGGCTGACTTACGACCAGCTGAAAGAGTCGAATCCGGCGATCGTCTGCGGTCACTTGTCGGCGTATGGGCGCACCGGAAGCCGTGCGTCGTGGCCGGGTTACGACTACCTGATGCAAGCGGAAGCAGGGTATCTGTCGGTCACCGGCGAGCCTGACAGTCCGCCGGCGCGCTTCGGGCTGTCGATCATCGACTTGATGACGGGCACGACCGCCGCCATGGCGCTGCTTGCGGGAATCGTGCAGGCGCGCGCTTCCGGCATCGGCCGCGACATGGACGTCAGTCTTTTCGATGTCGCCATGCACAATCTCGCTTATGTCGCCACGTGGTACCTGAACGGCGACGTGGTGACGGGGCGCGATCGCCGCTCGGCGCATCCTTCGCTCACGCCGAGCCAGTTGTACAAGACACAGGACGGCTGGATCTTCCTGATGTGCAACAAGGAGAAATTCTGGGGCGTGCTGGCCGAGGTCCTCGACAAACCGTCGTGGGTCACGGACGAACGCTTCAACAATTTCAAGGCGAGGCTGCTCAACCGGGACTTGCTTGAAAAGGAACTCGATACCGCGCTTTCCACGGCAACGACCGAAGAGTGGCTCAAGCGTTTCGGGGGCCGTGTGCCCGCGGCGCCGGTCTACGACGTCAGGCAGGCGCTCGACAATCCTTTCGTGGCGGAGCGCGAGGGCGTGGTCAATGCCGAGCATCCGCGCTTCGGGAAGATCCGCGGCGTGGCGGCGCCGGTGCGCGTGGATGAGGCGCTGCCACTGCGCGCAGCCCCGGATCTGGGCCAGGATACGGACAGGCTGCTCGCGGAACTCGGTTACGATGCTGAACGGATCGCCTCGCTTCGCGAGAAGGCCGTCGTGCAATGAGCTCCGAAGGCTTGCGTGACGGGTCCGAACGGGCGCATTCACCCCGTTTAATCCGTTCACCCTTACTCACGCAAGAGCCGATGGTCACAGTCCTGGGTCAGCAACCGCGTTATGTGCAATTGGCGCAGACGCTCGTCAACGAAATTCAGAGCGGCAGGTTTCCGGTGGGCTCGACAATACCGACCGAGTTCGAGCTATGCGAGCAGTTCGGCGCAAGCCGTTCCACTGTGCGCGAGGCCGTGAAGCAACTGGTGCAACTCGGCATGGTCGTGCGGCAGGCGGGGGTCGGCACGACTGTCAAGGCGGTTCGATCCGAAGGCGGGTATCGGCAGGTCATGCAGCAGTTGAGCGACCTGCATCGCTATACGGCGGACACCGTTCTCGAGATCCTGACGAAGGACACGACCGAGGTGCGCGACCCCGCCGTTTGCGAGCTGCTGAAGGCCGGCCCCGGCGAGACGTGGCTGCGCATTGCGGGCTTGCGCCGTTCGGGCGACAGCCCCGATCCGATCTGCCATACCGAAGTATTCATTCAACCGGCATTTCGTTCGCTCGTGGTGAGCGAACGCGAATCGCATGTGCCGATCTATACGCTTATCGAAAAACAGTTCGGCGAGCGGATAGTGGAAGTGCAGCAGGAGATCCGGGCGATCGCCTTGCCGGCGGCCATCGCCTCGCTGGTCAACGCAAAGGCGCGTTCACCCGCGCTCTGGTTGTGCCGCCGATATCTCAACCGGCGCGGCGAGATTGTCGAAGCCGCGTTCAGCATCCATCCGGCCGACCGTTTCAGTTATTCGGAAACATTCCAGCGCGACTGGACGTCCGGTTGATGCTCAAGTCAGGAGACATGCATGCCGCTTCATAGTTATCTCTTCGTACCGGGCGATCGTCCGGAGCGGTTTTCCAAGGCGCTTGCAACGGCCGCGCATCAGGTCGTGATCGATCTGGAAGATGCGGTCGCGCCCGAGGGCAAGATCCAGGCGCGCGAGGGTTTATCGAAGTGGCTGCGGGATGGCTTGCCGGATATCGACAAGGAACGCGTCGTGATTCGTGTCAACGCATACGGCACGCCCTGGCACGAGGACGATGTGAAAATGCTGCGCGAGTCATCGGTCACGCGCATCATGGTCCCAAAGGCCGAAGCCGCTAGCGAACTGGCGGATATTGCGTCGCGCTGCGGCAAGGCGGTGTCGCTCATCGCGCTGATCGAGAGCGTGGCGGGCGTGGTGGAGATGCGGGCGATCGCGCATGAAAAGGCGGTGTCACGGCTTGCATTCGGTTCGTTCGATTATTGCGTCGATGCAGGTGTGGAGGACAGCGGCCGCGAGCTCGACTACGTGCGCTCGCAATTCGTGATCGAGTCGCGTTATGCGGGGCTCGCGGCGCCCGTCGACGGCGTGACTTTATCGATTGACGATGCCGACCTGATCGCCGCCGATGCCGCCTCCGGCCGGCGCTTCGGCTTTGGTGCAAAGCTGTGCATTCATCCGAAGCAGGTCGAGGCAGTGAATCGCGGCTTCGCTCCGAGCGATGCGGACTTTGCCTGGGCCGAGCGCGTGCTGGCAAAGCTCGCCGAGAATCCGAGGGGCGCGATCGCCGTGGACGGCAAGCTCGTCGACAAACCTATCGTCGACAAGGCGAAACGCATTATTGCGAGCTTCACGCGCTGAGCCCATGGAACGTCAACTCCTGCATGTGCGGCGTATCGAACTCAGCGGCTATCGGCGCGAAGACGGGCTGTATGACATCGAAGGTGTGCTGCGCGATACGAAAACCTACGATCGTCATTCGAGCGGTGTCGTGCGTCTGGCCGGTGAAGCGATCCACCAGATGCGCTTGCGGATCACGGTCAACACGGATTTCCTGATCGTCGATGCACACGCGGAATCCGAAGTCGTGCCGTATCCTGGTTTCTGCGATGTTATCGGGCCGGAGTACAGGAAGCTGATCGGCCTCAAGCTCGCGGCCGGCTTCACGCGCGAGACACGTGCGCTGTTTGGCGGCACGAAGGGCTGCACGCATCTGACCGAGCTGATCGGCGGCGTGGCGACGGCTGCGTTCCAGACAATGAGCGAGGAGATCAACGCGTCGAACAGCCAGCAACCATTCCAGCTCGACGGCTGCCATGCGTTGAGAACCGATGGCGATGCCGTCAGGGAGTTCTACCCCAAGTGGTATCGGGCGTGAGCGTTGCGGCGCGCGCCGTTTTGCCAAATGGGGCGCAGCAACCCCTGCATCCACCGCCGATGCCCTACGCGGCGAGCCCGCCCGACTGATGCGCAACCAGTCTCGCATATGCGCCGCGCGCAGCGAGCAGTTCGGCATGGCTGCCGGCCTCGATGACCCGGCCGCCGTCCATCACGAGAATCGTGTCGGCATTCTGAATCGTCGACAGCCGATGCGCGATGATGATCGAGGTCCGTTGCTTCATCAGTTCACCAAGGGCCGTGCGGATCTGCTGCTCGCTGATGGTGTCGAGATGGGAAGTCGCTTCGTCCATGATCAGTATCGGCGCGTCCTTCAGGAACGCGCGGGCGATCGCCACCCGCTGACGCTGCCCGCCCGACAACTGCACGCCGCGCTCGCCCACCCGGGTCGCAAGGCCATCCGGCAACCGGTCGACGAAATCGCTCAGCGCGGCACGATCCAGCGCGCGGCGTACATCTGCGTCTGAAACATCCTGGCCGGCCAGACGGATGTTGGCCTCCAGCGTATCGTTGAAGAGATACGTGTCCTGCGCCACCAGCGCGATATGACTGCGCAAGTCAGCGAGACGAAGCCGGCGCAAGTCGACGCCGCCCAGCGTGATGACGCCTTGCTGCGGATCCCAGAAACGCAGCAGCAGATTGGCTACCGTCGACTTGCCCGCGCCCGAGGCGCCGACCAGCGCCACGGTGCTGCCGGGACGCACGGCAAAGCTCACGCGGTCGAGCGCCGGTGCGCTGCGGCCCGGGTACGCAAAGCTCACCGACTCGAGCCGTACTTGCGGGTTTGCGGGGACCGGCAAATCGCCATCGGTGACCGGCTCCGTCTCTGCTTCGACGACATGCAGGCGGCGCGTGGACGCGATCGTATCGGCCAACTGGCGTGCAACCTGGCCGATCTCGGCAACGGGCATGAAGGCGGCCACGGAAACCAGCACGAGCAACGGCAGCCACTGGGGCGCAAACCAGCCGTTCGCGGCGAGCACGGCGCCCGTCAGGGCCACCGCCAGGCCGCCCAGTCCGGTTGCGATTTCCAGCGCGGCGCTCTGGCGCGAGAGATCGTCCAGCAGGGCGGACCGCTGCTGCTGGTATGCCTCAATGTCGGCGAGGAAAACGGCGCGACGGCGGCCGGTCGCCTGGAAGGCTGCGAGTTCCGCGAGACCCTGGATCGTCTCCGTGAGATGCGCGCCGAGTTGTCCCAATGCTGCGCGCGCCCGGCTGCCGAGACGGTCGATCTTGCTGCGTGCGAATACCGGTGTCAGTCCGGCCCAGGCGAGAAAGGGCAGCAGGACGAGCGCGAGCGGCCAGGCCGCCCATGCCAGTAGCGCCAGCACGCTGGCCGGGATCACGATGGCGACAAAAGCCGGCGCCACGGTGTGGGCGTAGAAGTACTCGACCGTCTCGACGTCCTGGGTCGCCAGCGCCACGAGGTCGCCGGAGCGCCGGCGCAGCAGGTAGGCGGGAGCGAGGCGCTCCAGCTTGGCGAACAGTGCGATGCGCATTTCCGCCAGCAGCCGGTAAGCCATGTCGTGCGCAAGCCAGGATTCCAGCCAGTGCAGCGTTGCCGCGGCGGGCGCCGCGATCAGCAGCCCGACGGTCAGCCCGAAGACCGGCCGTCCGGACGCCACACCCGCAACCACGAGCGCGCCCAGCACGCCGACGCCAATGAAGCTCAGCACCCGCCCGATACCGCACAGCACGGTCAGCGCCAGTTTCGTTCTCCACGGCCGCACGAAGCGCAACAGGGTGCGCAAGGTATCGGCCCAGCCGATTTCGGCGGCATCCTCGGCAAGCGCCCGTTGTTGCGGACCTGAAGACGATGACGCAGGCGCCGCGACCAACCGTTCCACCGCAGCCGGACGCTGGCCGGCCGCGCCGGCCTGCGGACCCATCAGGCGGCGATACGCCCCGGGACGGGAGATCAACTCGGCATGCGTGCCGCTCTCCACCACGCGCCCGTGATCGAGCACGAGAATCCGGTCGGCGCCGATCACGCTGGATAGCCGGTGCGCCAGGATCAACGTGGTGCGCCCGCGCATGAGCCGGTCGAGCGCCTGCTGGATGACCGCTTCGTTTTCGGCATCGACGGCGGAAAGTGCTTCGTCCAGCACGAGGATGGGCGCATCGCGCAACAGCGCCCGGGCAATGGCGATGCGCTGGCGTTGCCCACCGGACAGCGTGGCGCCGCGCTCGCCTATGCGTGTCTCGTAGCCGTCGGGCAAGCCGGCGATGAAGTCGTGAATGTTGGCGGCCGCAGCGGCTGCAATCATGTCGGCGTCGCTCGCATCATGCCGGCCGAGCCGCAAATTGTCGGCGATAGTTCCATCGAAGAGCGTGGTGTCCTGCGCCACGATGGCGATCATGCTTCGCACCTGATCGGGGTCCAGGGTGCGAATGTCATGGCCGCCGATGCGGATCGCGCCTGCCTGCGCATCGTGCTGGCGCAGCAGCAGGCGCAGGATGGTGGACTTGCCCGCACCGCTGGGTCCGACGATCCCGACCGTCTCGCCGGCGGCGATCTCGAAGCTCAGCGCGGCATGCGCATCGGCGCGACGGCCGGGATAAGCGAAACCGACGTTATCGAACGCGATGCTCGCAGCAAGGCCGGCCACATGTGGCGCGCCCGCAGCCGGTGCATCGCTGCGCGCTTCCAGCAGCGCATGGATGGCGTTCGCGGCAGACTGTCCGACCATGCCCTGATGCAGCACGGAACGCAGGTCGCGCAGGGGACGGAAGATCTCGGTGCCGGCCATCAGGATGATCAGCAACGCTTCCAGGCTCATTTCGCCGTGGCTCACGCGCCAGGCGCCGAGTGCGATGGCGGCCGCTGCGCCCAGGCCCGTGCCGAGGTCGGTGAAGAACCGGGTGAGCAGGCCAAGCGCAAGCACCCAGAAGGTGCTGTCGGACAGCGCCCGCGCGCGGCCGGCGAGCTTTTGCGCGAAGGCGCCGCTCTGGCCGAACGCCTTGAGCGTCGGCAGGCCCTGCACTGCGTCGAGGAACTCTTCGCCAAACGACTTGAACGCCGCGGCGCGGGCAATGGCCGCGTGTTTGTCGGCGTTGTGGATCAGCATGGGCAGCGCGAGCGTGGCGAGCGCGGCAACCAGCAGCACGGCTGCGGTCGGTACATCCCACCAGGCCAGCACGGCGAAGATCACCACGGGTGCGCAGGTGGCAATGATCAGCTGCGGCACGTACGCGCCGAAGAAGGTCTGCAACTGCTCCACACCGTCGATGACAGCCAGCATCACGCCGCCGGTGCGCTCGGCGCCGAACCACGCCGGCCCGAGTTCGGCAATGCGGTCGAACAGCCGGGCGCGCAGCACCGACTGGACCCGTCCGGCCGTGCCCTGCGCCAGCACGACCCGCCGATGGTCGAGCCAGGCCCGCAGGATCATGCAGGCGACCGTGCCGGCTGCGGCAAGGGCGATTTGTCCGAGCGGCGCGCCTTCCAGCGCGAGCGCGAGCACGCGGCCAAGGAAGACGAAGCGCAGGACGCCAAATCCCATGGCGATCAAACCAAGGGCCACGGCGCCGGCCACACGCAGCCGCAGCCCTGCCATCATCATCCATAACTTGCCATCGAAATACATCCCTGCCTCCGGTTGGTCACTGCTTCGGTCGATAGGACCTTACCTTGGGCCGCAGGGCGAGGCAAAAGATGGTTTTTCAAGGGGTGTTGAATATCCTACAATACCCCGATGTCCAATATTCCTTCTCTGACAGCGCTACGGGCCTTCGAGGCGGCGGTGCGGCTCGGCGGGTTCGCTCGCGCGGCTGCCGAGCTGAACGTATCGACCAGCGCGGTGAGTCATCAGATACGTGGCCTGGAAGATACGCTGGGCGTGCGGCTGCTCGAGCGCAGCACGGGTATCGGCGGGATTCGCCTGACGGCGGCGGGGGCGAGCCTGCTGCCTGCAGCGAGCGGCGCACTGTCACTGCTGGAAGACGCATGTTCGGAAATCAAGGGCGTCGCGAGGCGACTGACCGTCTCGGCCAACGCACCGTTCTCCGCCATGTGGCTTGCGCGCCGTCTTGCCGAGTTTTCGGGTTCCAATCCCGCGACGCCGCTCAACGCCATCATTCAGGATGGCGAGCCGGATTTTGCCCGGTACGACATAGACCTCGCTGTCGTGCATGTCGCCGATCACGCGTTGCGTCCCGATGACATCGTCCTCTTGCAAGAGGACGTCTTTCCGGTATGCAGCCCCGAGTTGCATCCGTTTGCATCCACGGCGGTGTGTCGTTGCCGCCTGCTGCAGGAGGCGCACGAAAATTTCCCTGAACTCAACTGGCTGAACTGGTCGGCCGAGTTCGGGCTGCCTGACGATTTCGATACCAAGATTGTCCGCTACAGCAGCTTCAGTCAGGTGATCGGCGCGGCAGTGGGCGGCGCAGGACTCGCGCTTGGCCGCTCGCCGCTGATCGAGCCGGAACTGCGCAGCGGCCGGCTGGTGCGCCTGTTTCCAGAGCTTTCACGTCCGGCTTCGTGGCGGTTTGTCCTGCGCCGTGGACCGACCCGCCGCCACAGGATGCTCGATACCCTGATCGATTTCCTTCGCGCGGAGGCGGAGGCGGGGACAGGTGTCGCGCTGGACCCGTCATCCTGACCGTGCTCAAGGCACCTGCCAAGACGGCGCACTACGCTAATCCACCAGCGCTGCAGCCGCGACCGGCCACACGAACGGCTGGCTGAGAAGCTGCTCCAGATCGTGCGATTTCAACGGCCTGCTGTAGTGATAACCCTGGATCTCGTTGCAGGCGTTGTCGCGAAGGAAGGCGAGTTGCGTTTCTGTTTCCACACCTTCCGCGATCACCTTGAGATTCAACTGGCGCCCAAGCGAGATCACGGCCATTGCGATTGCGCGGTCGTCGTCCTTGCCGGCAGTTCGCGAACGAATGACTGGTCGATCTTGAGGCGCACGATCGGGAAGTGCTTCAACGCGCTGAGACTCGAATATCCCGTGCCGAAGTCGTCTATCGACAACCGCACACCCATCTCCTGCAACTGCCGCATTGTCGCGATGGCGCCGTCGAGATCCTGCATGATCACGCTTTCAGTCAGCTCCAGCTCGAGATACTGAGGATCCAGGCCGCTTTCGCTGAGCGCATGCGCGACGCGCGACACGAGTTCCTTCTGCAGGAATTGCCGCGCGGATACGTTGACGGACACCGTCATGGGTGCGAAGCCCATGTCCTGCCACAGCTTGTTCTGCATGCAGGCCTTGTGCAGCACCCAGTCGCCGATGGAAATGATGAGGCCCGTCTCCTCCGCAACCGGAATGAACGTGGCGGGCGAGATGTTGCCGTCGGTCGGATGCTGCCAGCGCAGCAGCGCCTCTACCCCGAACACGCTTTCCGTGCGCAGGTCGACTTGCGGCTGATACTCCAGATGAAACTCCCCGTTCGATAACGCCACGCGCAACTGCTCCTGCAGCCGCAGTTTTTCGTGCACCTTGATGTTCATCTCGTGCGTGTACATCTGGTAGTTGTTGCGCCCGAGTTCCTTGGCGCGGTACATGGCGGCATCGGCGTTCATCAGCAGGCTTTCGGCGTTGGCGCCGTCGGCCGGATAGCTCGCCACGCCCATGCTGCACGTCACCCGATATTGCTCGCCGTTCAGTTCGACCGGTTCCATGATCCGTTCGCGGATCTTCTCGATGGTCTTGTGGATGCCCGGCCCATTCTGCTCTTCGTCAAACAGGACGATCACGAATTCATCGCCGCCAAGACGAACCACCGTATCCGTTGCGCGCAGGCAATCGGACATGCGAGCCGCGACCGTGCGCAGCAGATCGTCGCCCGCGCGATGCCCGAGGCTGTCATTGATGAGCTTGAAGTTATCAAGGTCGATGAACACCACCGAGACGCCGCGCTCGTATCGCCGCGCATGCAGCAGTACCTGATTCAGGCGGTCGGAGAGCAAGGTACGGTTGGGCAAGCCTGTCAGCGCGTCATGATTGGCCATGTGCCGGATACGCTCTTCGGCACGATGCCGTTCGATGGCAATGCCCGCAATGCGGGTTCCCATTGCGATGACTTGCGATTCGATCGCACTGGGCTCGTGCGCGTCCTGGGCGAACAATGTGAGCGCGCCCAAGGCGCTGCCGTCGTGCGCGAGGATGGGAATCGCCCAGCATGCCTGGAAGCCGCTCAAGCCATACGCCTGCATCTGCTCCATGAAAGCCGGGTCCTTGCTTGCGTCCGGAATGTAGACGGGTTGGCGTGTGTGAATTGCCCGGCCGCTCGGACCTGCATCGAGGCTCACGGGCGAGCCGTTGATCCGCTTCCGGTACAGCTCGGAAAGCCCCGGCGCGGCGCCCAGTTTCAGATGCAGGCCGTCGTCGTCACGCAGCAACGCGACGCACGCAACACGCGAGATCTGCGATTCGAGCAGGCTTGCAAGATAGGACAAGACCTCTTCCAGCGGCGTGCTGGTCGCGATCATTTCGAGCACTCGATTGTGCTCGGCGCGGCGCACTTCCGCGCGCTTGCGCGAACTGATGTCGCGCATGATCGCCACCACGCCGTTGTCCACGCGCACTACCTGACGCTGGAGCCATACTTTCGTGTCGTCGGTACACAGGTGCATCCATTCGTGTTCGTGGACCGTTCCGGTTTCCGCTACAGCCGCAAATTCATCGAACATGCCGTTCTGGCGCGCGTCGGGGAAGATCGCGTCGAGACTGCGGCCAACCAGCATCTCGCGGGGCAGTCCGAGCACGACGCTGCCACGCCGGTTGGCGTCGGTCATGACGAAGCCGAGAAGATTGCCGGCGCCATCGCGCTCCGAACGAAAGACGAAAAACGCGTCGAGGCTTCTTTCCGATGCCGCGTAGTAGGTCTGCTGCGCCTGCCGTGCGCGGCGGCGGCTGTTGGCAAGCTGCCAGCTCGACCGGCTGAGCGCAGCGGCAAGCACGATCAGCAAGGCGCTGGCAATGGCCGTCCACAGGACATAGTTGTGCCTGTGCTTGCGGAAAACCGATAACTGCTCGCCCTGGCTGAGCCCGACCATCGCAATCAGCGGAAAGCCGTGGATTGCGCGGATGGTGGTGTAACGCCGCACGCCCTGGTCCCACGGGCCGACCCTCGCACCGCTCACAAGCGCCTGCTGCGCGACTGCAATTGCCACGGTCGATATCGACCTGCCCCACGACGTGGACTCGCCCGTTTGCTGGGCGCGCACGACGCCGTCCGTCCCGGCGAGCAGCAGCATGCCCTTGTCGCCCATGCGGGCATATTCATAACCGCTCGTGAAATAGGCCGGGTCCATGGCGAGCATCACGCTGCCGTTGAAGCTGCCATCGGCGTGCTCCAGGCGACGGCTGAAGGTGATCTCGGGCGTGTCAGTATCGTGATTGAGGCTGACGCGGCTCACGCAGGGCATCGATGCATCGATCTGCGCACGCAATGCCGCGAAGCACGGGTCCGTCGAGACATTCGAGGGCCCATGCGACCCGGACGCTGCAAACACGCTTCCGTCAGCCCCGCGACCGACACTCGGAAAACGATGGACGGCGGCAGCAGGCCCTTCGCCTGCAGCTCGTCCATGGCTGTGCCGCCTTTGGTTTCGTAGGCGTACTTGACCGTCTTGAGCGTCTGGTCGATTGAACTGAGGTTGCGCACAGTTGTGCTTCATAGGTGTCGGCGATCTCACGGCTCGACTGCGCAGCCGTATCTTCGGCAACATCGCCTTCAACCGAAATCAGATGGAACACCGCTGCCCACGCAATGCAAAGCAGCAGGCCCGTGAAAACGGGTATCAGGATGTAGGCCTCGGCAAGCCGTTTCACGATTGCACGCGTTCCCCGCACGACTAATTGCGCGCGTTTCGCGGCAGCATTGCCTGCATCGCTGGCACTTTCCGGCTGTCGATCTGAAGTACCGCGTTTCGCGGGTGACTCTCGGCGATTGAAGTTCATCGTGCCAATTCCGGTATCTCACTGCGCGATATGGAAAAAATCGCATTCTGCATATATGGGGGACAAGGCGCCTTGTGAGCGCCTTTATCATGCCGTGCCGCTTGCGCTAGTTGAGCGTCAGCAGCGGTTTGACACTTGCATCGATATCGCGGGAATCCATGTATCCAATGGCGTTCGGCGTCTCGGCAAGCGCTCGCTTGATTGCCGCAGGGTCCTGCACTTCGCGGGGCGGCTGGCCGCGGCCGGTGAAAATCAGCTTGGACCAGTAAGCCTTCATCTGCGAAGAGGACTTCCCCGTGATCCTGCGGTAGAACTCGCTGCGCGCGGCTGCATCCTCGGGCAGATCGACGGGTATGGCGCTGCCGCCACCCGGGAAGTAGGCCGCGCGGCCGAGGAAGATGTCCGCGATCTGCTGTTCGCTCAATGCCGTGAGCGTGCTCTTGGTGGATACGACCACGATGAGCTGGGCCATTGCCGACTCCCCGGACAACCCGAGAAGCATGGCGATCAATGCTGACCTGATGTATTGGTGGGCGTTTTTCACGGTGCACTCATCAGAAGACGAAGTCGAGCGCGGCGCTGATCACATTCGTGCCGCTGCCGAGTTGATAGTTCGGCTGGAAGTTGATGAATGAGCCGGTTGAGTTTGCGGGCAGCCAGACATGGTCGTACTGCACTTTAAGATCCACGTTCTTGACGACGTCCCAGCGCAACCCGAACGAAATGTCCTTCTGCCCCATGTTGTAGTTGTAGGCGAGAGTGGGGCGGTCAAGAGAATGCGCTTGCGAGTAGGTGGCGAACGGCGTGAACTTGCCCAGGCGATAACCGCCTGTCACATAGCCGCTCACGTAGCCCGGCGTGACCTGGTTCACGGTGACGCGTGCGAGTTCGCCCTGAACGAACCACGGGCCACTGTCGTAGGCCGCGGCGATGCTGTAGACATTCACCGGTTCTTTTTCAGGCAGGAAATCCAGCTTGACGTTGGCGTGAAGATATCCGGCGTGCAGCGTGAGGTTGCCGTATTCGACGGTATCGAACACACCGGTTATCGCGGTTCCATATGCCTTGAGCATGCCCGGGTTGACGTGAAACGAGCTGTAGCCGTAGAGCAGCTGAACAGTGTTCGCGACAGCGCCCAGACGCAACCGGTACGACATGTCCGCGCCGTCGCTATTGGTGATCGGCACAGTGTTGTACACCTCGATCGGCACCCGCACCCAGGGATTTGCATAACCCACGTTTCGGTAATCCGAGTTCAGGAAGGTGGGCAGTTCGATCCGCCCGGCGCGCACGCTCAGGTCGGGGGTGATGGCGTACTTTACGTTGGCCCACTCGAGCGTTGGCACGAACGTATTGTTGTAGCGATGCTCGGACACAATCTGGACAACAGCCGATAGCTTGTCGGTGAACTGGCCGGTGAGCTGCAGGCCGATCTTGCTGTCGTCGGCGAAGTCGTACTTGCGGCTATGGCCGGCACCGTTCGGCTCGAATGCGGTACTCGTGAAGTCGGCTGTGTCCAGGCTCGAATGGGTCATGCCGAGCGTTCCGAAGCCGCTCAGCGTGAACATGTGCTGTGCGTTGTCCGGAGCCGGGGTGTCCTCCGCCAAGGCAGAAGAGACGTACGAAGCGCAAAGCAGTCCCATCGCGGCGATGCTGGCGGTGCCGGTGATCCACTGATGCAAATGGCGGTTTCTACTCATCATCAAGACGTTACGTTGCGGGTTGTATGTGGCTTCTAACGGCCTGGCCAGAAGAATCTTGATAGTCAGATGAGTTTGTTGACGGGTGTACGGCAGTTATTGAAATGGGATCAAGCACAAGCAGAAAAAGATGCCGGTGGGTAAGCCTGTGTTTGTGCTCGAGGCAGAATAATTAACCGACAAGAAGCAGCGTGTTGAAACGAAAGAGAGTTCGCTGGTCAGAGTGATATACATCAGGAAACCTAAGTACTACCTGAATTTTTCGGGCAAACGGGCGACGCCTTGGCATCGCCCGCATGAAGCTCAGCGAGTCAGCCGCAGGATGCCGAGATTGCCGGCAATCTGCTGGAAGATCGAGGTGAGCGCCGCGTTGGTCGGCGCATGGTAGTAGTTACCGGGTGACGCGCAGCTTTGCATGGTCTGCTGCGCTTGCTTGCTTGCCGAGTCGGTCCCGTAGGTCCCGAACGTGATGGAATAAATGGTGATGCCTTCGTTCTTCATCGCGTTGCAGACAGAAAGCTGGAACGTGTTGATGTCCGACACGGATGTCATCGAACCGTTGGTCGGGCCGCCTGTTGGCGCTGTCAGCGTGCTGTTCCCGACGCCGGACAGACCGTTGAACGACGGGGAAGGCATGATGCCGTTTGCCGTGCCCGGGTCGTTCTCACCATCGGTCAGGACGATCACCACGCGTTGCAATCCCTGGGTGGTCGCTTCAGGGCGGGGCAGGTTGGCATCGGACGATATCCAGCCGTTTGAACCTGACACTTGCGGCGACCACGCCGAAGAGACCATGCGCCATCCCCACAGCAAGCCGGTAGGGATGATGGTCGAACCGTTGGCCTGCATCTGGTTGATCGCGCTGTTCAGTGTATTGATGTCCTGCGTCAGGAACTGCATTGGCTGGATCGAACACGGCCGCGATCCCGAGGTGCCGTTTTGATCCCACGTGGTCGTTGCGGGCAGCGTGCTGCCGGTGGCGACCGGCTGTCCCCACGCGTTGTAGACAGGGGTTGCACTTACCGTGCCGCAGTAGCTGGCCGAACCGTTGGTCTGGTAGGTCAGGGGTACATTAAGCACGCTGTTGACGCTGGTTACCGCGCACTTGGTTTTGCTGCTGTCGTAGTTGGTGATCTTGAAGCCCTGTGGCGGCACGTTGTAGTAGAACGGCGTGAAGCCTGGCGAATCGGCTGGTGCGTAGGCCTTCGGAAACAGTTGCTTCGCACTCCCGACCCGCGGTTCTACCGGGCATCCGGCCCAGCCCGATCCCGTTCCCGACGACTGATACTTCGACGAAATCCCCGCCGAGTTGTAGCTGTTTTTGTCGCTGGCCGCGGGGGTGAGCCAACTGCCGGATGCTGACAATGATGAACCGACGTTGACCATGGTCGTGAACGGAACAAGGCCCACATACGAGCGATTGCCGGACTGGCCGAGCACGCTTGCGACGAGCGTGTTTGCCGCAGAGCGCAATCCCGCGATCTTGGTTCCCTGGCTCTGGTCGGTGCTGGCGTAATCGGCCATCGACCCGGTGTTGTCGAGCACGAGCGCAAGTTCCAGCGTGCTTTGCGGCAAGCGAAACGCGGAGTTGGCGGCGGACACGGTGCTTGTTGTCGGTGTATTCGACGACCCTGACCCGGAACCCGTCCCGCTACTTCCGCTACCCGCAGCGTTCCCGAAGAAATACGGCGCGAGCAACGGAATCGAGCCAGCAGCCGTGAGCTGGATAGTCTGTCCAGTCGCCGGGGCTCCGCTGACCGCAGCCTTGAAGTTGGCGTCGGGCATGGTCAGGCCCAGGTAGCCCTTCGGCATGTTACCGTTATAAAACGCGCGTGCGTCCGCCTTCCATGCCGACGAATCCTTGCCGGCCGGATCGGCATAGTGCGCGAGATCGACGCCTGCGGAAATCGTCGCCACGTCAAGGGCCATCTGCATGCGCGCTTGCGTCATTTCGTAGTCGATCAGATCAAGCGCCGTGCACATTGCGCCGAACATCAGGCTTGCACAGACTGCGAACATCATCGTGACGACGCCGCTGTCTCCAGTCATGAGCGCTGTGACAGAGGGTGAAGGCGCGGCTGGCGCGCAAGAATCGGGGATGGGTATCATTGGATGTTTCCAGAGCGCCGCGCGGCTAACTGGACGCAGCAAGCTTGAGCGGCTGGCCCGAACGCTGGCGCACATAAACCACTTTGTAGATGGTTAGCGTGAGCGGCGCATTGCTCCAGAAGGGAGCGGTCATCGCGAACGGCGTGTAAGTGTAAAAGACCTCGACGGCAGTGGCGGAATCACCCGCATAGAATGGCCAGCCGCTGGGCAGGATGCTGGACGATGTGATTTTTGAAGATGGTCCGTTCTTGCTCATCCAGGAGGCTTTCTGGGACCATGAAATCGTTGGCGAGCCTTTCGTGGGCGGGATCAACTGCACCACATTCGCGCCGCAGTTGTTAGTGTTGTCGCAAATGGACGTGAGTATCACGCCACCTTTCCCCTGGAGGTCGTTGGGTGCGGCGATCACGCTCGCCGCTTGCCAGATTGCGCCGAGATTACTGGCAGTGGCGGTAGATGGATCGTTGATGACCTGGGTCATCTGACCGACCGAATTGGCGAGCGTAAATGCCGTGCGCTCGACAATGCTAACTGCCCGCATATAGAGGTAGATTTCTGTGAACCCAAGCAGCACGAGGAACATCAATGGAACAATGAGCACGAACTCGATCGCGACACTGCCGCCGTCTGCACGCAGGAAGCGGCGCAATCGTGCATGTGAACCAACGCGTGTGATCGAGAGCGGCCGCCGGCTCTTGAACGTATTTTTCATTTTTCGTTCTGGACGATGTAGTTGCGCTGGAAGGTCAGCGTACTAACGCCGAGCAACTGGGGAATCCCGGAGAATCCAGGCATTTTCACGGTAATGTTGTAGGACACCACGTTGCCGAAATCGCCAAGGTCACTGGTGTAGTTGCTGGTGCCCACATTGCCATAGGATCCATAGTCGAGCGTCGCAATGGTCACGGTCGCACCTATTTTCTGCCAGCGTCCGAGAGTGGCCATCACAATTTGTTTGGCCTGATCCGCGCGGGTTCCCGAAGCCGGGTCCACGGTAGTCAGTCCGACCCGCGAAGCGGCTTGTGCGGCAAGTTGAACGGATGCATCCACGAACATGTCGAGCGCTATTTCCAGCGTCCCGAGGATAAGGATGAAGACGACCGGTCCGACAAGAGCAAATTCGATGGCCGAAACGCCGCGGCTGTCCGCCAGCATTCGCGCAAACGGCGCGAGCGGCCGGTGTGGTCCACGCGCTTTCATCGAACGCTCGCCGACTGGATTGCCACCGCCGGGACACGCTGAACGGTCGCGACGGGCAACGCTGCTGGCGCTGTACCTCCGGCTTGCGGCAGATGCGCACGCTGAATGTCGTAGAAACGGAGGTTGTCCTGTACAGACGCCTTCGGCAGGTCGTGGCCCAGAATCTCTGCGGCGGCCTCGCTGTTACCCATCAGCCCATAGGCAAGTGCGAGGTTCTGGCGTGCTTGTGGCGGAGCGCCCGGGTAACGCGTGACATCGAGCAGCACGTTGGCGCCTTCGCGTGGATTGCCGCCGAGAATCAGCGACAAGCCAAGATTGACGCTCAGCATGGGATCGCCGGGATTCGCGACGAGAGCCTGCTTGAGGACGGCCTGAGCGCCGGCGTGGTCGTTGTTCAGGTCGAGTGCGGCGCCAAGCCCGGCAGACGCTGTCGGGTCATTCGGAGCGCGGGCGAGTACGTCGCGATATGTCTTGATCGCGTCGTTGAAACGGCGCTGGTGTATCGCCACGCGCGCTGCCCCGATCATGGGCGTCACCGCATCCGCATCGATCTTGATTGCGCGGTCATAGTAGACACCCGCCCGCGTGAAATCGCCCACGGCGTAAAGCGTGTTACCGAGTCCAGTGATCCCCGCGACCGACTTGGGGTTTGCCTGCAGCACCTTGTTGTACAACGTGGTCGCGAGTTCAATATTGCCCGAGTCGAGTGCGGAGTCCGCGAGCCGCAATTCGCTCATGCTGCTCGGCATGTTGTTCTGGAGGACGGGCCTTACTTCGGAAACTTGCCGTGTCGTGGTGGTGCAGGCGGCGCATGCTGCAAGGGTCAGGAGGCCCAGAGCCAGCGCATAAAAACGTCGGGCCGCGCCGCCAGCGGCGGACAGGCACGTGGCGTCGGGAGCTTTATCGGTTTTCATTGGGTGGCCACATAAGCAAGGAGTTGGATGACAGCGGGGCCAGCCGCGATCGCGACGACCGCTGGCAGGATGAACAGCATCATGGGTACGACCATCTTCGGCGCGAGCTTCGCGGCCTTTTCTTCGAGCGAGAGAATGTGAGCAAGCCGCTCGGTGCGCGATAGGGTGCGCAATGCCGATGAGATCGGCGTGCCGTAACGCAGCGATTGCGTAAGCGTGGAGATCAACGCGCGAATGGAAGGCAGGTCGATTCGTTCCGCCAGTTCCTGCAGTGCGCGCGTGCTGTCGCCAGAGAGCTTGAGTTCGTCGGCGGTCAGGGCGAATTCGTCAGAGAGCGGCGGGCAGATCATCGCGAGTTCGTCGGCGACGCGCCGGATGCTGACGCCCAGACTGTTGCCCGCGTTCGTGCAGATCACGAGCAGGTCGAGCGCATCCGGCAGGCATCCGGCCATCGCTTTGCGGCGCCGCGACGAACGCCACGCAACGAAATATTCCGGCACGATCATGCCGACGATGAACACCGCCAGCATGAGGATGCCGCGGAACGCCGGGTACGCGCCGAGCACGGGGATATCCGACCCGAGCATGACGGTCAGCGCCGCACATGTCAGACCGAAGACAAACTTCACGGCGAGCAGGATGGAGACAGCGCGGGGGCCGCGATATCCGCTACGCACCATGGTTTTTTTCAGCTTCATCCGGTACTTCGCGTCGAAGAGCGGGAGTCTGTCGCCAATCCTTGCAAGCCGCAGCAGGGCCTTCGCACGTTTCGCCGGCGTCTCGTCCTCCTCGGCGCCACGACTATGGCCCACCCGCAGCTCGAGCGCGGCTGTGCGGGCCCGCTCGGCGATGCGGCCGCGCTTGCCGCCATGCTTGGTTGCCCACCATATCGCCAGGACCGCGAATAGCGCGAGCAGCATCGTCAGGTTGATGAGTGTTTCAATGCTTTCATTGCTCATCGCGATGTATCCAGTTTGGACATCTTGTTCACCACCATGAGTCCGATCGAGATCGAGATGGCCGCGAACGTCATCAGCTTGTGGCCCGCAGGCGTTCCGAACAGCACCATCAGATAATCGCGATTGAGGGCATACATGCTCAACATGATGATCACGGGAATCGCCGCCAGGATCTTGGTCGTGATGCGCGCTTCCCCGGTGAGCGCTTTGGTTTTCTGACGAATTTCACGCCGGGTGCGGACGATACCTGCCAGGTTTTCCAGCGTCTCGCCGAGCTGGCCGCCAGTTTCGCGTTGCAAGAGCAGGCATACACAAAAAAAGGAGAAGTCCGCGATCTCGATACGGCTGACCGCGACCGCCAGCACCTCCTCTAGATCGAGGCCGACCTGGAGCGCGTCGCTCATGCGCTTGAATTCGCGCCGCAACGGTTCCGGGCATTCATCGGCCGCGGTGCCGATCACGTGCGTGACAGGCACGCCGGCACGCACTGCGCGAACGATCATGTCGATCACATCGGGGAAGGAATCGAGAAAGCGTTTGCGAAAGCGGTCAATCAGGAAGCGATACGCCTGCATTGCGCCGAGCACAGGCAATGCGGTCATCAGGATGGGCGTTGCGATGTCCGGCAACGGCATGAAAGTTGTCATGGCCAGCGCAAGCAACTCGCCTGCGATCGTGGCCGCTATCACGATGCGCAAACCCTTGGCCCCGGCCACCGTGTTCAGCCGCGCGAGCTTTGGCCGGGTCCATCGCGTCATGGCGTTGTCGCTCTGGATCACGTTGAAGAAGTCGGTTTCGAACTTGCCCGGTGTTTTCTTGTTCGCGGCGCTTACCGCAAATGCGAGGCGCATGCGCGCCTTGACGCGCGCGTCCGGCTGGTTCTTGCGAATGTCCTGGAGCGTGAACACCATCACGCCCAGCAGCAGGGCGGCGGCGAACGAACACATGGTCAGGAGGTCGACAGTGCTCATGACTTCATTGCATCGAGCAGGGCGTCTTCTAGCCCGTAATAAGCAGCCCGCGCGATAAAAGCCGGACGCATGGCGCCCACCTCGAACACGCCCTTGACCTCTTCGCTGTAGGCCGTCGCGTCGTAGCGGAACGTGAAGAGGTCCTGCGTGATGATGACGTCGCCCTCCATGCCGACAAGCTCGGTAACACGTGTGACACGGCGCATGCCGTCGCGCATCCGCTCGATCTGCACGATCATGTGCACGGCGCTCGCAATCTGGCGGCGGATCGACAACAGCGGCAGGTTGCCGTTTGCCATCATGACCATGCTCTCCAGTCGCGTGATGCCGTCGCGCGGCGTGTTTGCGTGGATGGTGGTCATCGAACCGTCGTGGCCGGTGTTCATGGCTTGCAGGACGTCGAACGCTTCAGGCCCGCGCGTTTCGCCGAGGATGATCCGGTCTGGACGCATCCGCAGCGCATTACGAACGAGATCGCGTTGCGCAACGCCGCCAAGCCCTTCGGCGTTTTCGGGTCGCGTTTCAAGACTGACCACGTGCGGCTGCACGAGTTGCAGCTCGGCCGCATCTTCAATGGTGATGGTGCGTTCGCCTGTATCGATGAAATGCGAAAGCGCGTTGAGCAAGGTTGTCTTGCCGGAACCCGTGCCACCCGACACGATGATATTCAGGCGGCAGGTACTCGCGAGCTTGAGCACGTTCGCCATTTGCGCCGACATGTTGCCCTGCTGCGCCATCCGGTGCAGCGTGATGTTGCGCTTTGAAAATTTCCGGATCGAGATGGTGGCGCCATGGATGGCGAGGGGGGGCAATACGACGTTTACGCGGCTGCCGTCGGCGAGACGCGCGTCGACCATCGGACTGCTTTCATCGACACGTCGACCCACGCCTGCCGCTATGCGCTGCGCCACGTTGACCACGTGCGCGTTATCACGAAACTTGTATGGCGTCAATTCAAGGCGGCCATGGCGCTCCACATAGACCTGGTCTGGACCGTTGACGAGCACGTCCGTGATGGTTTCATCGGCGAGCAGCGGTTCGATCGGACCGAGGCCGAACATGTCGTTGAGCAATTCGCCCACAATCTGCCCACGCTCGGTGACCGTGATATTCAGACGCTCGCGTTCGGCAATCTCGCCAACCAGCTTATCGACGCCCGGCTTCATTTGCTCGCGGCCTTTGCCGACTACGGCCGAGGCGTTCATGGACGCAAACACGGCCGCGCGGATGGTCTTGAAAAGCTCCGAGCGGACCAGCATCTCGTTGCCGTCGGTAGCCGCCGGAGCGGGGGATGAAGACAGAGCGGGACGCGGTGCCTCAGTCGACTGCGTAGCCGCGGCGATGACGGCCTCGAGCGACGCCAGCGGATCGACAAGCGCACTATCCGCGAGCTTGGGGCCGGGTTGGACGAGTTGTTTCTGACCGAACATCAGCCTTTCCTCAACTTGAGTTTCTGGAAGAACGTGAGTTTCGCAGCGGAGTGCTGTCCCGTCAGATCCCGTGCAATGCGCGCGATGGTCTGGTTGAACCCTGCGGGCGTTTTCTCCATGACCGGCTCGCCGAGATTCTCCGCAATCGATACGGCTTTCGTCTCGAACGGAACTTCGTAAAGAGTGGAGCGGCCCACAGCCTGCATGAAATCTGCGGGCTGAACCTTGCCGGCCGTCGCAGAGTTTGGATTGTTCAGCAAGATCGAAGTCGGCGGATTGTTATCGCGATCTTCGATGAACCGCAGCAACCTCATGCTTTCACGCGTGCAATGCACGGTGCGGTCCGCGACCAGATAAACGCGCGCTGCATGGTCGAAAGCTTGTTGTGCGAGCGTTGTGGAGGGTGCGTCAATATCCAGTATCACGTAGTGAAAACTGTCGCACAGCAGGTCCAGCACGCGCGGAAGAGCAGCCGCCTCGAACGGCGCGGCCGCACCCAGATCGAGTTCCGAAGACAATACGAACAGACGCCGGCTTTTCGCGACCAGCGTACGCTCTACGTATTGCGGGTCAAGCCGGTTCACGTTATGCAGTACATCGGTGAGGCCATTGTTGCTCTGAATGCCGAGCATGCTGTTCGCTGCGCCGCCGTAAATATTCAGGTCGACATAGGCGACCCGCCGATGTGTCTCTTCGGCAAGGTGCCGCGCTACGTTGAGCGCGAGCGTGGTGACGCCCACACCGCCGCGTGCGCCCGCGAACGCAATGGTTTTTCCAGCACGCGCCAGCGTCACGGGGTTGACCTTTCCATCCTGCATGCTGAAGGTGCGCTTGAGCAGTTCAACGGTCAGCGGCTTGACCAGGTAATCGCGCACACCGAGTTTCAGCAGGCTGCGGAACAGTCCTACGTCGTTGCGCTCACCAAGCGCGACCACTTGTACGGATGGCTCGCAGACTTCGGAGAGCCGGCCGAGGTCTGACAAGGGCATGGTCGAGCCATGCAGGTCGACGAGCAGGAATTGCGGTGAGCGTTCTATCTTCGACAGATACACAATGGCTTCGTCAATGTTGCCGAGCACGATATGCACGTGCGGCATTGCCTCTTCGAGGACGAAGCTCTTGAGGATCTGCTCGGTCGTCCGATCCGTCACGAACGCGATGAAATCGGCAACGCGCGCGCCCGATTTCGCTTTTGATACCCTGAACTCTGTTGTGCTCATGTGCTCTTCTCGAAGGTGTCGCTGACCGGGGTCATTTGGAATCGCGCGACGTCGATGTGTCGAGGGGAATGACCCGGCCGTTCTTGTACCGGTGAACGGCGCCCGCAGCTACAGCTGCGTCGGCAGGTCCGAGCTTTTCAGGCGCGACGAGGTCCTTCGGGTTCGCTATCTGAGCAGCCAGATTGGTGTAGGTCGCGCAGCCCCATTGCATGTCCGGCCGATGCCAGCCGGCGTCCGTGAGCAGGGAGGGTCGGGAGAGGCTGTCGCAGTCCGGCGGCAGCGCCGACTTGCCGTCGAAGCCGATAGTTGTCTGGTCCGGCATGCCGCGCGGCGGCTTGAAACAGCCGCTGAGTCCGACAGCGAAGGTGCACGCGAGAACAAGGGTGAGAAGGCGGGCTGATTTCATGGTGTCTGGCTCAGTAAACGTAACCGGCTGCGCCGACAAGACGCGGTTGTGCGGCGTCGGCCGGTGCGCCGGCTTGACGGCTGAAGCTGTATTCGACGTCATTGCTCGGCGACGTCAGCGATTCCAGCGGCGAGCGCAGTTTCGACGGGTCCGTTGGCTCGACCAGATACGGCGTGACCATGATGACCAGCTCGGTCTTGTTGTTCTGATAGTTCGTCGATGAAAACAGTTTGCCCAGAATCGGAATCGAGCCCATGCCCGGGACCTGGGAAATGATGTCCGTTGTATTGCTCTGGAGCAGCCCGCCAATGGCGAAGCTTTGGCCGCTTCCGAGTTCCACGGTGGTATCGGCACGACGAACGCTCAGTCCCGGCACCGTGATGCCGCCCGTGGTGACACTCACCGACGTATCGATCTGACTGACTTCCGGACGTACCTTGAGGCTGATGCGGTGATCGTTCAACACGGTCGGCGTGAAATCTAGCTTTACACCAAACTGCTTGAATTCAACCGAAATCGCGCCGTTGGTCTGCGATACCGGAATCGGGAATTCGCCGCCCGCGAGAAAGCTCGCTGTCTGTCCCGAGAGTGCCACGAGGTTCGGTTCTGCCAGTACGGTCAGCAGGCCTTCCTGATTCAGCGCGTCGACCAACGCGCGGATATCGACATTGTTCGTCTTGAACGCGCCGAACAACGAGTATGCATTGTTGGTCGGCAAATTGACGGGGTACGTGGTGCCGCCGGCTGCGTTGGTCAGCGGCTGGTTGAGGTTATAGATCGACCGGCCGCTGAAAATTCCGCCGTATATATTGCCGACGGCATTGCCCATTGCCTGCCAGTTGATTCCCAATTGCTGCGTGACGTTACGATCCACTTCCGTGATCCGCACGCGCAATTGCACCTGCAAAGGACGATCGATTGTCATGCGATTGACCAGCACCTCCTTGTCTGCGAGATAGGGCGTAAGCGAATCCACGACCGCGTCGGCATCGGTGGAATTTGGAGCTTGTCCCGTCACCATCAGCGAACCCTGTCCGGTTGTCAATTGCACGTTCAGGTTTGGAAAACGCGCGGTGATCATGGTGCGCAACGAGTCCATATCGCGTCCCACGTACACGGTGCGTTGAACCAGTGTCTTGTTGTTTGCGCCGAGCACATAGAGCGTTGTGGTGCCGGCCTTCTTGCCCAGTACAAACACCGCCTTTGGCGAGGGTACGTGCACGTCGGCCACGTTCGGATCGGCGACGAACACGGACACCGCGTCCTCATTGAGTCGAACCAGTACGCCTTTTCCTGCGCCCACTTCCAGCGTGCCTTGCGTCGGTGCCAAAGGCGAGTTGGCGTCAGCGTTCGCCGGTGCAGCAGCGGAGCGGGGCATGCCTGTGCGCGCGAGTTCATGCGCGGCCTGCGACGACGACACGGGCGACGCAGCAAATACGGGCGCGACACATGTCCCGCTGCATGCGGCGGCAAAGGCGATAGCCCCGAGCTCCTTTCGAATCGAACCGAACTGCGTTTTCATGACTTTCTATCCTGGCAAGTGGGTTTGATCCCACCGATTTGGGCGTGTATCAGCGCGGTGCAGGTACGGCAGGCAGTGGCGGCACATCGCCGGGCGCCGGTGTGCCGTTGGCCTGAGCGACGCTCGTTGTCGCGTCTGCCTTTTCGGAACCTCTGTAAATCGTCACCGCGCGGGGCATGGCCGAAACCGACACAGTGGATATCGACGAGGTGGCCGGGATGACGTGCGCTCGCGGCAAGTCGCGTACCGCACGCGAGATGTCGCCGGCCCACACCGGCGCTGACGTCGCGGCACTGCCTGCAAACGGCGCCGCCGTGTCGCGAGTAACGGTGGCGAAGCTGCGCAACGCCAGCGACAGGCTGCCGAGCCGCGCGGCAACCGCGACGACTTCGCCCATGCGCGGCGTCACTTCCAGGGTGACCGTGCGGGCGCGGTTGTTGATGTCAGGCGCATCTCCTGTCTTGGGACGTTTGATTTCCGAACCCACTGCGAGGACGCGTACACGCTCGACCACCGTTTCACTCGACACGGCGAGGTCCGGCGAATCAGTGCGCCGTTCCATTTGCTGCGTCAGCAACAGGTCTACGTAGTCACCGGGCTGGATCAGACCGGCGTTTCCCGATACGTCATCCACGGCGACCGACACGGCGCGCATCTCGGGCTTGAGCGTCGCCGCCAGGAAGCCTGGTGCGTTCGGCAAGATGACATCGTCAGAGACGAGGACCGTGCCGATCGCTGCCGGGTGGCGTAGCAATGCACCTTTGAGGTCAGCGGCGCCCGGCGCACCGGAAATGATCGCGTTGGGCGGAATGCTTTCGACCGGGAACTTTTTCCACGTGAGGTCTTCGTCTCGCAGCAATAACCCCTGCGGCAGATCGGCTGCGCTGACGAGGACCTTTTCTGTACTGACCGGCTTGGCCGCCGAGTGCGATGCACTGACCACGACGACGCGCACGATCAACGCGATCAGGACTGCGCCTACCAGAAGCACGCTGAATTTGATGATGTTGGACATAGGACGCCGTACTATCGCGTTAAAAACATTGAGAGCAAAACTGGCAGCACAATGACCGTACCGCCGCCTAATGCGAGCGCAACGCCGTAAGGCACACCGCGCGCACCTGAGAACATTGCTAGAACGCGCATCGACGTGGATCGGTGCTCAGGGTTCATTCGTTTCGTGGCAAGACTGATGAGTGACACCAGCGTGCCGATCACGGAAATCAAGGTCAGCGCAGGCATCCACAACCTTAGTCCAGCCCAAAGGAAAATGACTGCTGCGAGTTTTGCGTCGCCACCGCCGAGCAGGTTCGCCGCAAACAGGAGCGCGCAAAAAAGAAACACGCCAAGGGCGAGCAACACGTGTTGCAGCACATCCCCGAGCGGCATCCGGACAAACAATGCTTCGATGAAAAATAGCGCCCCTATGGCGAGCACGGCCTTGGTGGGCAGACGCCGGAACCGGATGTCGAATACCGCGAGCCATAACAGCGCACACAGGACAATCAGGCGAAGGGTCAGGGGGAGTAGCACGATCGACACAATCCGGAGGCGAGTAGGGCGGAGATCCGGCCAGCGGGCAGCCGGATCTCCAGCGAGGCGATTAGCTGCCTTGCGCCGAGGTTACTTTGGTGAACAATCCACTGAACATCGAAGTCGTGCTGCTCTTGAATGCAACTGATATGCCGCCGAGAGCGAGCACTACGATGCCTGCCAACACTGCGTATTCCATGGCGCTTACGCCACGCTCGTCGCGAACAAATGCTTTAAAGACCTTGCGCATCTTGTACATCCTTATAACGGTAGGTAGT
The DNA here is from genome assembly GCF_001557535.2 of Burkholderia sp. PAMC 26561. NCBI lineage: Bacteria > Pseudomonadati > Pseudomonadota > Betaproteobacteria > Burkholderiales > Burkholderiaceae > Burkholderia > Burkholderia sp. PAMC 26561. The sequence continues at coordinate 1,363,565 of NZ_CP014315.1, read as the reverse complement.
TGACTCGCCCATTGCGTGCGAGCCGGCCAAGAACTTCCCCACCGTCCCCGCCGACGAATCTCTCCGGACAAGCTCGGAAGGTAGGTGGTGAGCCTATTTACGGCGTGCTTAAAACGAACTTGAGGGGAGCAATGACGCCAAGCGGAAACAACGCTCATTAAACGGTTGGATTAAAGCTGGACAGTCTGTTCGAGCGTTACTTTCTTTTAGCAGTGGCGGGTGCGGCAATCGTTTGCGGCATGTTAAAGAGCAGCGAATCAGTAATTAGTACGGCCGCAGACTAGTTGAAAAAATATTTTCGAGGTCCGTCCATAATAGGGCTCGAGAACGACATTTCCAGCACGACTGCCAGATCGTCGCGCAATCAAGCGAAGCCGGCGTTGGGTGATATTCGCTGCCTGACTTTTACGTGGTTGCGAATCTCAGCCACCAAATCGCTTGAAAAGTGCCGACCGAGGAATGATGAGCGCGGCCGGAGAGGTTCATTCGTTCGCCAGGGCCGCTCCGCTGATTCCGTGTCCTTAATCAGTGGCTAGCGATTTGCCGCATTTGAAAACCCGAGCCGCTAAAGTCCGGAGGCTATAGCGCCGTTAGAGCGGAGAGTTTCGCAATTGCATGTGCCTTTCGGATGTAATAAAGGGAGACTTTTCGTTACGTGATCAGCAGTAGTCCGTTTGCAATGAGATCAGCGAATGCGCCCGTTCGGTAAGCAGATCAGCGCAGGGCCAAAGCGTCTTCGCGCTGTATAGATGTCCGCGATTAGTTCGGTAACCTAATCGATTGGTCGATTTAAAAGATACTTGTGCTTTGTACGTTTGCCTAAAGTTTTCCGGATATGTTCCGTTAATTTATTGTCGATGTGCCTTCGACGACGCCAGCTTGTGCCCTTCTGAAAAACCTAACAATAAACTCATGAAACTGCTCTCAAAGCTCATGTTGCTGACGCTGCCCATACTTGCTGCCTGCGGCGGCGGTGGCGGCGACAGCAAGACCTGCACGACCGACCTTGCCAATCTACAAAAGTCGTGCGTCGCCAACCCTTCACACGCATTGCCTGAAGGTTTCTGGTACGGCTCCGTGAATTCGGCGCAGTCGGTCGCGGCGCAAACCATCGTCCTGGAGTCAGGGCAGTATTACAGCATCTACACGCAGAACGGCTCGTTTATCTGGTTGATCGAGGGCATCATGACCGCGACCGATGGCGCGTTCACTGATTCTGCAACGGTCGGCTTCCATACATTCGGAGCGATTCGCGCCGGCACGTTATCAGGTAATTTCACCGACAAGAGCGCACTCACTGCGACGACGAGTCTTTTCGTCAGTCCGGATACGACAGCCACGAGTTTCAACGGCAACTACAACGCGACGTACGATACACCGATCGCCGTCAGCGACGTTGCACGCACCTGGAGCAGCGGCGCGGGGGTCTCGCCAATCTCCACAATCACGGTGGCCGCAGATGGTACTGCAACGGGTTCGCAAAATGCATGCACGTTTACCGGCAGCTTCAAACCGCGCTCGACTGGCAAACATCTGCTGGACGGTACGCTTAATTTCACGGGTCTGTCGTGCGCTCTCAACAACGAATCGATGCCCGTTGAAGCGACCGTAGTAAATGGGCTGCTCACGGTTGTTGGCGTCACGCCGCAACGCGACCAGGCGTTCTTTTTATCTGCTCAGTAAAGTCGATTCGATATCGATGAAATGGCGGAATGCCTGCATTCCGCCATTTTTTTATCCATGACCGCTCGTTGACAACGAAGTTCGCAACCTCACCCGGCCGATTGGTATTGCGGCGTGTGATTCGGCGTTCGCGTCGATCGAAATAACCATTCGATCCGCAAGCTTGCGTCGTAAGCAGCGATTGCCTCCGCATGGGTCAAGTAACAAGGCAACGCATGCGCTGTCCGCATGGGCGGGGCTGCAAGCACCAGGACTTCTCACGCAAATAAAATCGCCAGCAAACGTTTGTATTTCCTGCACAACATTTGTCGACACTAAAGTTGGCGTGGCAGGCCCCGTTAAGTAAAGCAATGTGCAGTACATTCGCTTTCGTTCTCTTGCACGACGAAGGCTGGCCATTAACGTCGCGAACAGGACTTAATTTCTCGTGACGCACCCAATACACGAAAAAATGAATCTCCAACGTATGCAAGTAAAAACGAAGCTGGCAACCGGCTTCGGCGCGCTCACCGGCGCAGTACTGATCGTTGCGGCATTATCGGTTCAATCGCTCAGTGCATCGAACCAGCGGTTCGAATCCTTTGTGAACGGGATCAACACCCGGGCGAACATTGCGGAAAGAATTCGTACCGCCGTCGACCGGCGAGCGATTGCCGCGCGCAATCTCGTGCTTGTCACCAAGCCTGCTGATCTCGAGATCGAAAAGGCCGCGGTCATCCAGGCTCACGAAGACGTCCAGCGCAATCTCCGAAACTTCGACAACCTGGTAGCGGGCGCGAAGGACGTGACGCCCGAAGTGCGTGCACGCGTCGAAGAGATCAATCGGGTTGAATCGTTATATGGTCCCGTCGCACTTGCCATTGTCGATCTCGCGCTCAAGGGCAGGCATGATGAAGCGATTGCGAAGATGAACGACGAGTGCCGCCCGTTACTCGCAGCGCTTGTCAAGGCAACGCAGGACTATTCCGATATGACAAGTCAGCGCGAAGCAATGCTCGTGCGTGAGTCAGCTCAACACTACGCGATATCGCGCTTGTTGCTGATCGCTGCCTGTGTGGCAGCGGCCCTGTCGGCGGCGATTGCAGGTGCGGTCATCACACGCAGCATCCTGCGCGCTCTGGGTGCCGAGCCCGATACATTGAGCGAGGTGGTGCAGCGGGTTGCAAGCGGTGACCTGAGTGCCGTTGCGGGCGCGGACAAGGCGCCCCCGACAAGCGTGCTTGCTTCAATGAGCACGATGCAAACCAAGCTCGTCGAACTCATCGCCAACGTGCGGGCATCAGCCGACAGCATTGCCACTGGATCGAATCAGATCGCAGCAGGAAACGCGGATCTTTCGACTCGTACTGAAGAACAGGCCGCTTCGCTCGAAGAGACGGCATCGAACGTTGAGGAGCTCACGTCGACGGTTCGGCAGAACGCCGAGCATGCGCACCAGGCACGAGCGCTTTCGTCGACGGCCACTACTGTCGCGCACCAGAGCAATACGGCCGTGAACCGAATGGTTGCGACCATGTCGGAGATCAGCGTGCGCTCGGAAAAGATCGCGGATATTACCGGCATCATCGAAGGTATCGCATTCCAGACCAACATTCTTGCGTTGAATGCAGCCGTCGAAGCCGCCCGCGCTGGAGAAGAGGGGCGTGGTTTCGCCGTCGTGGCAGCGGAAGTACGTACCTTGGCGCAACGCTCATCCAGCGCGGCAAAGGAGATCAAGGAATTGATCGAGGCGTCGGTGGGCTGCATCTCGGAAGGCTCGTCGCTTGCTGGAGAAGCGGGCATGACCGTGGCGCAGGTACTGGAAACGGTCTCGAAGGTCAGCGATATCGTGGGTGAAATCGCAACGGCATCGAACGAGCAAAGCAATGGTATCGAGCAATTGAGCCAGACGATTTCGCAAATGGATCAGGTGACGCAGCAGAACGCCGCCCTGGTCGAAGAAGCGGCGGCGGCATCGCAATCGCTCGATGCCCAAGGCCGTCGGTTGACACAAGCGGTTTCGCTGTTTCGTCTGACTCAGAACACGGCAACGGCGTAGCCCGGTCGGTGCATCGATGCATGAAGAGTTCTAAAATCAAGACCATGCTGAGTGCTGAACTGTCTGCTAACGTACATCGAACCGTTTAGCGGGACCAAAGACCCACAATGCAATCACACACGAGCGAGCAAGATTCAAGGAACCATGTGGCCTGTCTTCAAGGCAGCCTCTTGAATGCCGGCGATGACGTCTACCGACGCCTGGTAGAAGGCATAACGGATTACGCAATCTACATGCTGGATGTGGACGGTATGGTCGTCACCTGGAACGCCGGCGCCCAGAAAGCCAAAGGCTACGCAGCGAGCGAAATCGTCGGACGGCACTTCTCCTGCTTCTATTCAGTCGACGAACGGCTCGACGATCTGCCGGGGCGCAATCTCGAAACCGCGCGCACCACAGGCAAGTATGAAGCCGAGGGATGGCGGGTGCGCAAGGACGGCGCCCGTTTCTGGGCGCATGTGGTTATCGACGCGCTGCGCGACCCCAATGGACGTCTGTTCGGTTTTGCGAAGATCACGCGCGACTTCACCGAACAGCGACGCATGCGTGACCACGCCATCGATCACGAACGGCGCTTCCGCTATCTCGTGCAAAGTGTGACCGACTATGCGATCTACATGCTGGATACGGACGGCATCGTGTCCAACTGGAACGCGGGTGCCAAGCGCACGAAGGGCTATTCGGCGGACGAGATCGTTGGCCAGCATTTCAGTTGTTTCTATACGCCCGAGGATCGTGATGCCGGGCTGCCGGCGCGCAGCCTCGCCAAGTCGCTTCACGACGGACGGTTCGAGACTGAAGGTTGGCGAGTGCGCAAGGACGGCACGCGCTTTTGGGCGCACGTCGTGATCGACCCGATTTTTGACGATGATGGTGAGCTCTTCGGCTTCGCGAAGGTGACGCGCGATCGTACGGAAGCGCGTGCGCTTCAGGAGCAGACGCGCGATCACGAGCGGCGCTTTCGCTTGTTGATTGAAGGGGTGACCGACTACGCCATTTACATGCTGGATATCAATGGCATCGTCTCGAACTGGAACGCCGGGGCGCAGCGCGCAAAGGGTTACGTGGCGTCCGAAATCGTGGGCAAGCATTTCTCCTGCTTTTACGATCCGGCCGACCGCGAGCTGGGATTGCCGCAAGCCGGGCTGGAGACAGCGCGCACGCAGGGCAAGTTCGAGGCGCAAGGTTGGCGGGTCCGCAAGGACGGCACGAAGTTCTGGGCGCATGTCCTCATTCAAGCGATCTACGACGATGACAACCAGCTATTCGGCTTTGCCAAGATCACGCGCGACTGCACCGATCAGCGCGAGACAGCGCTTGCGCTTGAGCAAACGACCCGCAATCTGGACCTCGCACTCGACAACATGGTGCAGGGCCTCAGCCTCTTCAACAAGCGCGGACGGCTGGTGTTGTGCAACGGCCAGTTCGCCCGCATCCTGTCCATTCCAGCCGACAGCCTGCCTGGCGGCATATCCTTGCGCACTTTGCTGCGCCGCGTTTGCGAGCATGGCCATGCGCCAATAGGCGAAACAGCGGCGACGATCACCGACTTGCCCCGCAAGCTGTTACGCGCCACGGAACCGGGGCAGACTCAGAAACACATCGAGTTCCAGCATCGGGGACGAAGTATCGGGGTGGTGACACGACTGCTTTCGCACGGTGGATGGGTCTCGACCATCGAGGATGTCACCGAGCGCAGGGTCGCAGAGCAACGCATCAGTTACCTTGCACATCACGACCATCTGACTGATCTGCCAAATCGCGTCACCTTCCAGGCACGGCTCCAGCAGCTAGCCGGCACGTGTTCGGAAGACCGTCCCTTTGCGCTGCTGTATCTCGATCTGGATCGCTTCAAGGTAGTCAACGACACGTTGGGTCATCACGCGGGCGATGAACTGCTGAAAGCGGTCTCTCAGCGCCTGTGTGCGTCGCTGCGAGCGAGCGACCAGCTTGCTCGTCTGAGCGGTGACGAATTCACCATCCTCCAGGCCGCCAGCCAATCCCCGGAAGACGCAGCGTCTCTCGCCGAGCGTTGCATTGCCAGACTGGCTGCGCCGTTCGATATAGCGGGCAACGAGATCAATGTTGGCGTGAGTATCGGCATAGTCCACTGCACGAACGCCGGCACCGATGCGAGTATCGTGTTGCAGCAAGCTGATCTTGCGCTCTACAAGGCCAAGCGTGAAGGCCGCAATTGTTATCGGCTATACGAACGGGGCATGAACGATCCGCTTCGTCTGCGCAACGAGCTCGAAGACGAGCTGCGCAGAAGCCTGCGTGCAGACGAACTGGCGGTGCACTATCAACCAATCGTCGACGCCCAGACAGGTCAGATCACCGCGTGCGAGGCGCTATTGCGCTGGAATCACGTGCGGCGCGGAAACATGTCGCCAGTCGAATTCATTCCCATCGCTGAAGAGCGGGGGCTCATGCCCGAACTCGGCGCATGGGTTTTGATGAGAGCGTGCCGCGATGCATCGCAATGGCCGGCGCATATCCGGCTCAGCGTGAACGTCTCGCCGGCTCAGTTGCTGTACGAGGACTTCACGGGGACGGTCCAGCGCTCACTCAGCGTGTCGGGGCTGCAGCCGCATCGTCTGGAACTCGAGATCACCGAGACCGCTCTGCTGGAATCGGCGGCCGCGCCGCGTTGCATCCTCGACGAGATTCGCGCGCTGGGTGTCGGGGTTGCGATGGACGACTTCGGTACCGGATATTCTTCGCTCAGCATGCTGCAGAGCTTTCCCTTTACGCGCGTCAAGATTGACCGTGGTTTCGTCAGCGGCCTGGGCCAGAACCCGAAATCGGCAGCGATCGTACGCGCGGTCAGCGGGCTGTGCAGAAGCTTGAGCATTCCGATCATTGCCGAAGGTGTCGAGACGGAAGAACAGAGGCAGGCGCTTTTGCATGAGCATTGCGCAGAGTTGCAAGGCTTCCTCATCGCGCGGCCGGCGCCGGTTCACGCTTTATTGAACTGGTTCGAGGACTCGCCTCTAGACGCCATGCGACGCAGTCTCGTGGATCACCAGCTTTGAATCAGCGCGTCGTCTCGGCCGCGGATGCTTCGATGAGCACGGAACGCAGGATCTCGACTGCGAACCTTCATAAGTCCTTGAGAATCGGCGCCTCGAGAAGGCAGCTGAACTCGCGAGCAAAATCGACAGAGACGCGGGCATGGACCGCACCCTGTTTATCGAAAAATCGCTGTGTTCCTGCAAGAGCGAACACACCTTCGTGCCAGACGTTCGGGTGGATGTAGAGACCCTGCTGCCCGTCGAAGCGAAAGCAGACAAATTTCTCTGGTGCAATGTCATCGCCCGGCAAGGCCAATGGAACGTAGAACGGACGATGGTCGAGAGGGAAAAACAGTTGGCCGCCGTCCGGGTGGTAGTTCGCGTGCCAGAGCAGCATCTCTCCCGGGGCATTGGCACTGTCGTCGCGAGCTTCTTCAGGTTCCGTCGCGTACGCGAGGATGTAGTTGCCGCTTACAGCCTCGTTTCGACCATAGAGAATGTCTCCGCGCCATTCGCTCACGAACGTCCCTTCGGTGGTGCCTGCTTCGTCCCCCGTTCCAGCGTCAATGGGCCGTGTCCCGGTTGCGGGCCACTGCACGATCTCGATCGAGCACTCGCCCGGGTCGTTCACAAGCTTGCCAAACCCATCGAGCGCGGCAGGGGTGGCGTCGACTACAGGCATCGACACGCGTCGCAGCCCTCGGGGAAGGGCGGGGTTGAGGTAATCGATCACTTTGGGCATTGCGACAGCTTATCCGAGCAAAAAACCTGTTGCTGGTACTCGGACAAGAGAGCGTGCGCACAATTACTTTTGTATATAAATCTGTAATTTTCGAGTGTACCCAGATGGCTGGAGCTTTCGCATTCCGGACGTTCATCGAAGTTTTAAAGGAGATTTTCCGACAAAATTCTTTCTAATAATATTGAGAATCATTATCGTTAACGATACGATGCCGCAAATTGTAAACGTTCGTTTAACGAGGAATGCATTCGATGAAGGCCGAGAAGCGCGACCATCTGCGCACCTGCTACAGACCCGTCGCGGTTGCGCTGACGCTGGTATTTGCATCGGTCGCGCAGGCAATTGCGGATGAAACTGCAAACGCTGGAGCGCCCACCGCGGCCTCCGCCCCAGACGCGGAAGGTGCGCTTCCAGCAGTCAGGGTAACCGCAGGCCGTGTCAACGGAAGCGAGCCCGAGCGCGGTTACCAGGGACGGCGGGCATCGGTCGCGACGCGTACCGACACGCCCCTGGTCGACGTACCGCAGGCAGTCAACGTGGTCACATCGCAGTCGATCCAGGATCGCGCGCCGGATAGCCTCGCTGAGGCGCTCGAAACCGTGCCGGGCGTGCGCATGGGCAACACGCTCGGCGGTACGCTCGACGCCCTCGTCAAGCGTGGTTTCGGGGACAACCGCGACAACTCGATTCTTCGCGATGGCCTGCAGTCCGTGCAGCCCCGCAACTTCACGCCGACGACCGAACGCATTGAAGTGCTGAAAGGCCCGGCGTCGATGCTTTATGGTATTCAGGACCCGGGCGGTCTCATCAACGTCGTCACCAAGAAGCCGCAACTGGAACGCGCCAATTCGGTCTCCGGGTTTGCAAGCAGCTACGGCGGCGGTGGCGCGCAGGCGGATCTGACCGGGCCGATCGGCACCTCGGGCCTCGCGTACCGGTTCATTGCCGATCACCAGAACGTGGATTACTGGCGCAACTTCGGCTACAACCGGCAAGACACCATTGCGCCGTCGCTTGCATGGTATGGACGCGATACAAGCGTGCTCGTGCAGTACGAGCACATGAACTACTCTGTGCCGATCGACCGCGGGACGATCATCGATACGCGTACGGGCAACCCGGTGTCGGTATCGCCAAAAGAGCGGTTCGACGAAAACTACAACATCTCCGCGGGCCGCTCCGACGCGCTCAACGTACGGGTCGATCGCAAACTGAGTCAGGACTGGACCGTGCACGCGGGGTACGGCTGGAACCGCACGTACTACAACGATCAGCAGGCGCGCGTGCTGACTCCGAATTTCACGACCGGCATTCTTACCCGACGGGTCGATTCCACGCAAAACGGTGTGCAGTCCACGCACAATTTCACGTTGAATCTCGAGGGCAAGGTCACGTGGTTCGGATTGCGAAACGATATCCTGACCGGCTTCGACTACATGCGCAATTACCGCGTGCTGGCGGATTTGTATCGTGGCAAGAACAACTCCACGTTCAACATGTACTCGCCGGTCTACGGCACGCTGCCGGCCACTAACACGTTGTCTCCGGCTGACAGCGACCAGACCGACAAGCTGATTGAGCGCGGCGCATTCATCCAGGACGCGATACATTTCGGCGACCGGTGGATTCTCCTTGGCGGCGTGCGTTATGACGACTTCCAGGAACTGACAGGCAAGGGCAGGCCGTTTGTTGTCGGGTCCACGCAAAGCGACAGCAAGTTCGTGCCGCATGCCGGTCTTGTCTACAAGGTCACGCCGGAATGGTCCACGTATGCGAGCTACAGCGAATCGTTCAGGCCGAATACGTCGATCGCGGCGCCTATCGGCACGTTGCCGCCTGAGCAGGGTCTTGCATACGAGATCGGCACAAAGCTCGAAACCAACCGCATCACCGGCACCGTTGCGCTCTTCGACATCCGCAAGAAAAACATCCAGACCACGCAGACCATCAACGGCGTCAACTTCGTGCGCAACGCAGGCCATGCGCGCTCGCGTGGCCTGGAAATCGATGTGAACGGTCAACTCACGGATCGCTGGAGCGTGATCGCGAGCTACGCGGCGACCGAAGCGCGCTACAAGGACGATCCGCTCGTGGGCGGCAACCCGTTGCCCAACACCCCCAAGCATGAAGGCGCGTTTTATCTCGCGCGCGATTTCGGCAACGTCGGGTTCGGACCTGCAAGCGGGCGCGTGCGCGCAGGGGCGGGCGTGCGCGTGTTCAGCAGCATGGCGGTCGGCGATGGCACCGGCAAGGTGTATCAGTTACCGTGGGGTCATGTCGCCGATGCGTTCGTATCATGGAATTCGCATATCTTCGGGCAGTACATCGACTGGCAACTCAACGCGCGCAACATCTTCAACTCCACGTATTACACGGGCAGTTGCTGCACGGGCACGCCGTTCATCAACATCGGCGAAAGCCGGCAAGTGATTGTCACGGCCAAGCTGGATTTTTGAGCATGAAGCGCATTGCGTTTGCGCCGCTGCTCACTTATGGCCGCGTGCAAAAGGGCTTCGCCCCGCTGTCCGCCGCCGATTTCGAACGCGAACGCGAGCGGCTTGCGGGTATGTGGACGCACTTCGTCACGGGTGCTAGAAGCGGTAGAGCACCGACGCCATGCCGTTGAGGTCGAGCCGGCGCTCTGTGATCGGACTGCCGGCGGCGTATCGCTCGAGGCGTCCCACAACTGCCGCGACGTTCGCCGACCAGTGCGGACTGATCTTGTACGTTGCGTTCACGTTGAAGTGAACATCGCGCAAGCCTGAAGCAGTGTCGTAATGCGGCAATCCCGATGCCGCGCTTTCCTGCGGCGAGATGCCGAACAAGGTACGTGTATAGGTCGCATTCGCCCAGGTGAGGCCGGGGCCCATTGAAAGAAGCAAGTTGCCGACAGGCGCCGATATGAACAGATCGCCCATCGCGGTCAGGCCCTGTCCGGTTCCCGCAATGTCCTGATAGACCGCCGCCGCGCCGGTGAACGCCCACCACGTGTAATCGGCGAAGAGCCGCAGCTTCGGTCCGTAGTGCACATCGGGCAGGCCCCTGAGCCGCGCATCGTCGGAGGATGATCTTGACTGGAAGTCGAAGCTCATCGACATGCCGACATGATAATTCTCGCTTCGCAGCACATTGACACCAAGCACATCCGGACCCTGCGAAAACAAGCGGTCCCGCCACGAAATGTCCTGCACGAGGAAGGGCAGCACTTGAAGCTGCGAGGAACCCGGAAACTTCGGGAACAGATACACGCCTGGTCCGACCGAGATCTTCCAGTCGCTGTCGGCCGGCGTTTCATCGGCGTGCGCGAATCCCATCGTGCAACACGCAAGTGCCGCTGCGAGCGCGGTGCAATGGCGACTAATCGATGCCTTGCGGGTCCTCACGCTTTCCCCGCAACGGTCGCCAACTGCCTCAATCGCCGCGCAAGCGCGCGTGAAACGACGGGCGTCGGATTGTTGCTCGACACTGATGCCGCTGCGCTTTCGCGCAGAAAGAGCGCGCACTCCCGGGCGACGACCTCGCGTTCGTTGTCCGATGTGATCATATGGTAGGAGTCATCGAGCCAGATGGTGCGAAGAAACGACGCCCCGACGTTCGCCGCGACAAAGCGCGCGTTGTGCGGGCTCGACGTCTCGTCGTCAATCGCGTGAATGATGAGGCAATCGGCATTGATGGTTTTCAGCTTCTTGCGCACCGAGCCCGCCAGCCGGCTTGCTTCGTGAAGCGCAGGCAGCGCTATGGATGCAGGCCCGACTTCGCTGATTTCGCCCCTTTGCATCGCCCGCGCGATCTTCGAGCGCAACGCTTCGTTGCGCAGGCCGTAGGGCTTATGCTCGCGATACCGATAGCGCGAGCGCATCGGGGTGTAATAGGCGTAGTCGAGCAGGAATCGATACCAGGGAATAGCCCAGCCGTCGTAATTGAGCGTGATCGACAGCAACAGCAAGGCGCGTGCGGCCGGGCGCTGCTGCGCCACGGCGGCGGCCAGCGTCGCGCCCATGGAGAGTCCGCAGACCGATACGTGCTGGTGCTGCGCGGCGAGCGCATCGAATTCGGCAACCGCTGCACTGATCCACTGCTCCATCGGCACGTGTCCCGTGCCCGCACTGTAGCCAGGCAGTTCCGGCGTGTGCGTCACGAAGCCTTCTTCGGTCAGAAGGCGTGCAAGAAACCGCAATTCAGACGCGGAACTCGACAGCCCGTGCAGCAGCAGCACAGCGTGATCGTTGCTCCGGGCGGGGAGACCTTGAGGCGCGTTCATGGTCAGTCTTCCGCCCGGAGGATGAGAAAATCGCCGGACGGCGTGGTGAAGCGTTCGCACATACATTCGACTGCCCGCCAATCCTCGGCTCCAGACAGAAAACGCATGCGGTGGTGACCCGGCACCAGCCGGTCGCTTACACGGGCAAGATCTTCCTGGTGCACTTGCGAATGCCTGGCGCCGTAGGCAATGCCTGCACGGAACGATGCGTCGTCGGTCGTGCCACCGGGCGTCGAGCTTACCGCGGCCGCGACGAAACTGCTGGGCGGTGCGCTTGTTGCTGGATCGAGCGCCTTGATGAGTATGAGCGAGCGGGTGTGCTGCGCGATGTGATGCAGCATGCGATGCATTTCGTCCGTGGCGCGACGCACGAGCAGGCGTTCGTTATCGCCGCGCAGCAGCATCTCATAGCGGGAGTGCGCCACTGCTGCCAGCATCTCGGCGCGATACTGTGCGCGCCTCAGGCGCTCGACCAGTGTAATGACCACCATGGTAATGAGCGGGTACGAGACCAGCAGCCGGATATCCGACGCGTCGATGATGTCAATGCGTCCGTACGGCGGTACGAACAGATAATCTGCGAGACACAGCCCCGCCAGCATCACGCAGATTGCAGGCGCGAGGCCACAGTAATACTCCACGAGCACGGCGGTGATAAGAAAAGCAGTCCCGGGCATGATCGGGCCGAGCAGCGGGTGAAGAATCAATCGGACGACGGCTGCGGTACATAGTGCGGCTGTCGCGATCATCCATCGTTTGCGGCCGCGCGGAGCCCATCGTCGAGAATTCCTGACTTCCATTCGATTCTTTTTCCGCTACGAGATAACGTTCGCCTATCTAACGGCTGTTATGCAAAACACTTTAATTACGTGACCTGCTGCGTCTCAAGATTCCGATAAAACAGTACCGCTACAAATGCAGTGTGTTCGCAACCGGGGCATTGCGGATGGTGCATCGGGTAGGGGATTGTACTTATACTGGCCGGGACCTTCATGAAAACTACCGCGCGAGACATGGCATGCGCCTGCTTGACTATACCCTACGCTTTGCTGTCGCTGCCTACCTGACGGCGGCGCTGGCGTTGTATCTGATGCAGGATCGCTTGCTGCTGCCCTCCACGCCCGACGCAGCCGATCTGCGCACGGTCTCGCTTGCGGGCGAGCGCATCGATGTGTGGAAGGCGGGCGGCGAGTACGCGGGTTACGTGATCACGCCAGCGGGGCAAGCACCGCGCGGTACTTTTATCGTTTATCACGGCAACGAAGAGTCGGCGGAGACCAAGTTGCCGCTCGCCGACGTATTCGTTCGCGCCGGGTATCGTGTTGTCATTGCAGAGTACCCTGGGCATGGCAGGCGACAAGGCGAGCGCACCATGAAGGCAGCGGTCGCCGCTTCGCGCGAAGTCTTTGCGGCTGCGCGTGCGCAATGGCGCGCACCGGTTTATCTGGTAGGGGAATCGCTGGGCGCGGGCATGGCTTCGCAAGTGGTGAAGGGCAACGAGTCGTCAGTCGCGGGCGTCGTTCTGATTACGCCCTGGGATTCGCTTGCCGACGTGGCCGGGGAGAAGTATCCGATTTTCCCGGTGAAGTGGATGCTGCACGACAGATTCGATTCGGTCGCAGCCGTAGCGCGTTACGCGGGGCCGCTCGTCATCGTCGGTGCGCAGCAGGACACGCTGATTCCGGTCGCGCACGCACAACGTTTTGCGAGCGAACACGACCGTGCGCGGCTCATGCTGTTGCCCACCGCCGATCACGACACCTGGATGGGCGCCATGAGGCCGCAGGACTGGCGACGTATCCTGCAATGGCTGAACGCCGCATGACGGTGCGCCTGCAGGCTTGTAGCCTGGCGTGACGCTTACCAGTGCGCGCCGAGTTCGCCACGCGCGACGAACTCTCCTCCACCGGAGCGGCCGACCCAGTCGTTGTCATCGATCAGCAGTTCGCCGCGCAGCAGCACTTTCTTCACACGACCGGTTACGCGATGTCCTTCGAACAGCGTGAAATCGCAATCGCTGTGCTGGGTATCGGCGCTGATGGTGTGCGACTCGTCGGGATCGAACAGGACAATATCGGCATCGCTGCCAACGGCGATCGTGCCTTTCTTCGGAAACAGCCCGAAGAGCTTTGCGGGCGCAGTCGACATCAACTCGACAAAGCGATTCAGGGAGATCCTGCCGGGACGCACGCCCCCGTTGTAGACCACTGTCATGCGGGTCTCGACGCCCGGCACGCCATTGGGGATCTTCGAGAAATCGTCGGCGCCGAAGGGCTTCTGGTTGACGCGTCCGAGATGCCCTTCCTTCATGCAGTAAGGGCAATGATCGGTGGAGATCAGTTGCAGGTCGTCGGTCTTGAGCGCGGTCCACAGGGCGTTTTGCGCATCCTTCGAGCGCAGCGGCGGACTCATCACGTAGCGCGCGATATCGAAGCTTTCGTCGGCGTAAGCGGACTCATCGAAGAAAAGGTAATGCGGGCACGTTTCCGCGAACACGGGAATGCCGAGATCGCGCGCCTCGATCACATGCTTCAACGCTTCCTTCGCCGACAAATGCACGAAGTACACTGGCGCCTCGGCCAGTTCGGCGAGCTTGATGCCGCGGTGCGTCGCCTCGCCTTCCATGATGGCAGGACGCGTGAGCGCGTGATACTTCGGCGCGGTATGACCTTGCGCGAGCGCCTCCTTGATCAGCAGGTCGATGATCGTGCCGTTCTCGGCGTGCAGCGCAATCATTCCGCCGTGCTGGCCGACCATGCGCATGGCCTGGAAGATGGCGGCGTCGTCGGACATGACGGTGCCGGGATACGCCATGAACATCTTGAAGCTCGACACGCCTTCGTGCCGGATTGCGTACTGCATGTCGCCGAGCACGCGCTCGTCGACATGGGTGACGATCACGTGAAACCCGTAGTCGATGCTCGCCTTCGAATCCGCCTTGCCGCGTGCCCGCGCAATAGCATCGAGGGGACTCGTGCCGGCCGTCTGAAGCGCGAAGTCGATGATCGTGGTCGTCCCGCCGAACGCGGCGGACCGTGTACCTGACGCAAAGTTGTCGGCGGTGACCGAAGGCCCGAAGGTGTTTTCCATATGCGTGTGGCAATCCACGCCGCCGGGGAACACGAGCAGGCCGGCTGCGTCGATCACGCGCGCGTCCTCGCCGCCCTCCAGGTTCAGTCCAATGCAGACCACGCGCTCGCCTTCCACCAGGATATCGGCCACGTAATCGTCCACCGCCGTGATGATGCGGCCGCCTTTGATCAGGGTTCGTGTCATGCGTGGCTCCTTGTCAGAATCGTTAAAGACGGGTTGCGATGCTCAGGGCGTCATCGAGACGCGCAAGTTCGAGTGCCGACAGCGGCGGAATGGGCGGACGCATCGCCGCGTTGGGAAAGCGGCCCAGCCGATGCAGGCAAGCCTTCAGGCGCGCGTTTGCATGCGCGCCGGGCGCCGTGCCGTAGATGGCTTTCGCAAGCGGATAAACGCGTTCGTGCAGGCGTTGAGCTTCGGCGAGATCGCCGTTCTTCACCGCCCGGTACAACGCCACGATGAGTTCCGGCACGACCGCAGCGAGGCTCACCAGACTGCCCTCGGTGCCCGTGACGAAGCAGGTGAAAAGGTGTTCGTCGCCGGAAGCCATCACGGCGACATGGGGCGCGACCGTTTTGACCAGCCGCCGGTTCGCCTCGTAGGCGGCGGTTTCCCAACTGCCTTCCTTGATCGCCACGACTTCCGGCAAGCCGGCCAGCGCGGTCAGCATCTCGGGCGTGTACGCCATGCCGCCCGTGCCGACGCCGGCCTGATACAGCATCATCGGCATGCGGGCTTCGGCGTTCACAATCCGGTGGTGGGTGAGGACGGTATCGAGATCCGTCGACAATGCCCATGAGAACGGCGGGAACAGCAGCAGGGCATCGGCGCCGGCCCGTTTTGCATCGTTGGCGTGCGACTGCGCCTCGTAGCTGTCCTCGGAATTTACGCCCGCCACGATGATCAGCCGGTCGCCGCATACATCGTGCGCAATCTCGACCACGCGGCGCTTGTCCGCCGCTGACAACATGAAATTCTCGCCGGCGTGGCCGTTCACGAGCAGTCCGGCAATGCCGTCCACTGCAGATACGTCCGCGATGTGCCGCTCGAGCGCGGCTTCGTCCACATGGCGCCCGTCGGTGTCGAGCGGACAAAGGGTGGCGGCGTAAATACCGTCATAGGGAGCGTCGTGCGTCGGGATCATTCTCGTGGTCTCGGGTTCAGGCAGGTTTGACAGTATTGGCGGTCGATGAACCGGGCGGCACGATCAGCCGCGCAGGATCGAAGAGCGGCATGGCGGGTTCTTCGCCAAGGATGGCCTGGCTCAGCAGCCGGCCCATGTAAGGGCCGCTCGTATAGCCCGAATGCACGCAGCCGATGACCCATGCGCCGGGCAAGCCGGGCAGCGCGCCAAGCATGGGCATGGCGTCGGCGGTTTCAGATTCGAGTCCGAGCCAGATACGGTTCACACGCGCGCGGGCCAGGGCGGGGATCACGTGCTGCGCGAGCCGCAGATTGCCGATCAGGTTGTCCGGCACAGTCTCGACGCCGCCGCGTTCCCGATCGCCAATGCCCTGCCAGCCGCCGCCAATCAGCACGGTGCCGTTCGCGAACTGCTTCATGGAAAGCAGCCCGTTTGCGATGCTCAGCACCGAGCGCATGACCGGCTCCATGCGCTCGGTGACGATCAACTGGTTGACGAGCGTCTTCACTGGAATGTCGATGCCGAGCATCGCAAGCAAGGGTTCGAGCCAGACGCCGCCGGCCATGACGAGACGGGTGGCTTCAATGCTGACGGTCTCATCGGCGGTGCGGATGCGATAAACCCCCTTCACGCGCTCGACACCCGACACCGCAGTCTGCTCGATGATGCGAACGCCCGCGTCGCTCAACGCGGCGTGGTAAGCGCGGCCGGTCAGATAGGCGCTGGCAAAACCGTCGGTGGCGCAATACGCTGCCTCGAGCATGGCGGGATTCAGGCCCGGTTCAATGGCGAGCGCCGCGTGCCGGTCCAGCAGGTCGATCTGTGCGCCGAACTCGCGGCGGGCGGCGGCGCGTTGCTGCAACAGGCCACGCTCGGCTTCGGTGAATGCCAGCGACAAACCCGGCGCCGCCGTGGCAAGAACGCTTTGCCCGAGCCATGCGCCGGTGTTCGTCCACATCTTCCAGGCTTCGATGGCATAGGGCACGAGCGCGGCGCGCGTCATGTGCAGCGTGAGCGTTCCGGCGTTCACTCCCGACGCTCCCCGACACAGCGCGCCGCGCTCGACAATTGCGACGCGCATTCCGGCGCGCGCGAGGAAAAGCGCTGTCGTACAGCCCATCACGCCGCCACCGACGATGGCCACGTCGAAGCGGCTTGCCGATGTGCGGTTCGCTTGAAGATCGCTCATAGCGGCGCCGCCTTCGGGATCGGGATATCGGCGTAGGTGAAGTCGCCCGTAAGCGCTTCCACGGTCATCGGGCGCAACGGGGTGCGCGCGGAAAAAGAGCCGGCTTGTTCGCGTGACCCTCCCGGGGTTCGCGCCGCCAGAATTTCTGCAGCGATGTCGCCACAGGTCCGTCCCTGGCACGGTCCCATGCCGCATCGTGTCCATGCCTTGAGCTGGTCCGCATCGCGAGCACCTGCGTCGCAGGCCGCATCGATCTCGCCGCGCGTCACGTCTTCGCAGCGGCACACGATCACGTCCGGTCCAATGCTGTCGATGTGACCGTGGCGCAGTGCCATCATCCGCGACATCGAGCGGCCAAAGCGCGCGGATTTCGCATGGGCGCGGCGGGCGTTGTCGAGTTCCGAATCAGGTGGCTGCGTTTTTCCGGTGGCCAGGTCCAGCGCGCAGGCAAGTCCTGCCAGCGTCCCGTGATGGATTGCCGCGGCCGCTCCGGCAATGCCCGCGCCATCACCGGCAACATAAAGGCGATCCCGCGATGTCCGTCCATCCCCGTCCGCCTGCGCTATCCAGCCACCCGCATCCCGGGAATAGCGATGCTTCGCCCGCAAGAGCCGCGTGATTTCGGTCGATGGCGTCAGCCCATGCCCCACCGTGACGCAATCGGCGCTTACCATGCGGCGCGGCCCGTCGACCGGACGTCCGGCGGCATCGCACGGTGCGAGCGTCGCCATCAGGTCGCTGCCGTCGCCGTTCACTTCGACAATCGTATGGCGCGAATATATCGGGACGCCCGCACGCCGGATGGTGCGCCACCAGTCGAAACCTTCACGCATGAGATCCGGCCGCGAGACCATGGCAGGCAGCGCACGCGCCCAGTCGAGCGGCCCCGCAATATCCACGATTGCTTCGACCTTGCCGCCAATGTCGATCGTCTTGGCGGCAACCGCGGCCAACAGAGGTCCGCATCCGGCGACCAGCGTGGTGCTGCCCGGGGCCATGCCTTGCGACTTGAGCAGGATCGTCGCGGCGGCGAGTCCGATCACGCCCGGCGTGGTCCAGCCTTCGAACGGCACGACACGCTCGGTGGTGCCGGACGCCACTATCAATGCGCGCCCCGTGCAATGAACAGGACCGGACGGACCTGACGCATCCACGCGGTAATCGCCCGTCACCGCCCACACGGTATGCCCGAAGAAGACGGTGACTGCGCTGTTGTTCAAGGCGTGGCGCAGGGCATCGCCGGCCCGGCTGTCATGTGTCTCAGCGTGATCGGCCACGCTCGGCGCGCGATACACCTGACCGCCGGCGGCGGCGTTTTCATCGAAGAGCGCGACCTCGAGTCCCGACGATGCCGCCGCCAGCGCAGCATGCACGCCAGCGGGACCACCGCCTATTACAAGTACGTCGAAGCTATTCATCCGCGCCGGCCTCCGGCACCTGCTCGACGCACATTCCTTCAGCGACCGTGGTCTTGCATGCGAGCGAGCGCGTCGTGCCGATCATGACAAGGCATTCCTGGCACGAGCCCATTGCGCAGAACATGCCACGCGGTGCGCCATTGCGCGGGCTGTTTCGCAGCGTCCTGATGCCCGCCGCAAAGAGCGCCGCCGCCACGCTCGCACCGGCGTGTGCGCTTACCGGCTGGCCGCAGAACATCAACGTGACGGGCGCCGCGCTCATGCGTTCGTGCGCCTGAATGAGGGGAGGGGTTTCGTCGGTGCGCATTGCAGAGCCTTGCTTGACAACTAATTTCGTCGATGTTTTGATACTAACGTATACGATGCGTATACGCAAAACGACCAAAATAAAGCGGTCCGGAATTTTCCCGAACCACGCGCTGGTATTGCCCGGCAGTGTCTTTTCTGCCCTTCACCCATTTCGAACCGATGACGGAGTTACCGCATGAAATCCAGGATTGTCTTTAGCCGGGTATTTGCCGCGGGCCTTGCTGCCTTCGCGCTGCTTGGCTCGATCAACGCTTCGGCACGTTCGCTGGATGAGATCCTTGCGTCCAAGAAGATCGTGTTCGGCATCAACCCGAACCTGCCGCCGCTCGGCACCTATGACGCGAAGAACAACATCGACGGATTCGATGTGACGATTGCCCGGAAGATCGCGGATTCGCTCGGCGTGAAGCTGGAGATCGTCCCGGTCGGCTCGAACGACCGCGTGCCGTATCTGATGACCGACAAGATCGATGCTGTGATGGGCGGCATGACCCGCAACGCCGACCGGCTGAAGGTGATCGACTTCACCGATCCGGTGAACACCGAAGTGCTTGGCGTACTCACGACCGAAGGCAAGCCGTACAAGGACTGGACGCAGTTGAACGATCCGGCGGTGCGGCTGGTGCAGGTGCGCGGCACGACGCCGATCCAGTTGATCCAGGAGAAGTTGCCGAAGGCGCAATTGCTGATCCTCGACAACTATCCGGACGCCGTTCGCGCGATTGCCCAGGGCCGGGCCGATGCGCTGATCGACGTCCTCGACTTCATGTTGAGCTATACGAAGAACTATCCGACGAAATGGCGTGTCGTCGATGCACCCATTGAAGTGGACTACGACTGCATAGGCGTGCAGAAGGGCAATACCGCGCTGACGCAGCGGCTCAACACGGAAATTGGCACGCTGCAGAAGAACGGCTTTGTAGCCGCGAGCTGGAAGAAGTGGTTTGGTAGCGCCATGCTGCACGATCCGACCGCGGCACCCGCGGCCCAATGAATTGAGCCTGCTGCGCGAATGACCGGCGTTTGATCCACGGGTTTATCGGCAACCATACGCGCAGCCGCGATTCAACAAACGCTGGAGCAGTTCTTCGATGTCCCTGAATTTCGCGCCCATTGTTCATCAATGGCCTTATCTGCTTGGCGGCGCGTGGCTGAGCCTGCAGATCGCCGTGCTCGCGTTCGCGATGGGCATGGCGATCGGCCTCGTCTGCGCCGCCATGCTGCGTTATGGCACGCCGTGGCTGCGCGGCATCGTTCGCGGGTATGTGATTTTTGCGACCAACACACCGCAGCTCGTCCAGATTTTCTTTTTGTTTTTCGCATTGCCGGAAATCGGCGTGACCTTGTCGCCGTTCACCGCCGTTCTGATTGGCGCGACCTTCAATGCCGGCGCATATCTCTGCGAGATCCAGCGTGCAGGCTTTGAATCGGTGAGGCACATGGAGGTGGAGGCAGCCGAAGTGCTCGGCTTTTCGACCGCGCAGATCGTGCGCTACGTCATCGTTCCTCACGTCATGAAGGTCATGTTTGCGCCGCTCTCAAATCAGTTCATCGTGATGACGCTCGGGACGTCCATGGCGTCCGTCTTCGGTGTCGAGGAACTCACCGGGCGCACCTTCAACCTGAGTTCGCAGACGTATCTGTCAGTCGAGTCGTTCAGCGTCGCTGCGCTCTTGTACATCGTTATTACACTGATCGCCACTTTCGCCCTGGTGATGATCGGACGGCACCTGTGCCGCGCCAAAATCAAGGTCTTCTGATGTTCGCTTCTCCACAGGCCGAAATAGCGCAGCTTTTTTCCTATTACAACCTGCTCCTGCTGGCCCAGGGTCTGGCCGCGACCTTCGTGCTCTCGGCAATCGGGTGTCTGGCGGGATTTTCGGTCGGCTTCGTCGTCGCGGTCATTCGCGTGACGCGTGCGCGCGCGGCCGCCCCCTTGCGATGGGTCGCCTTCGCCTACTGCTTCCTGTTTCGGCGCGTACCGTTTCTCGTGACCCTCATGCTGGTGTTCTACGCCAGCCAGTCTTCCGGTGCGAAGCTGTCCACGTTTGCCGTGGCGCTGGTGAGCGTGTGCCTGATTGCATCTGCGTATCTCGGCGAAATCATCCGCAGCGGGCTCGAGTCGGTACACAAAAACCAATGGGACGCGGCACTGACGCTGAACTTCTCGTTCTTCGAAACGTTGCGCTTCGTGATCGTGCCGCAGGCATGGCGCGTCGTGGTGCCGCCAACCTTCGGCTTTTTTGTCATGTTCATCAAGGACACCGCGCTCGCGTCGCAGATCAGCGTGATGGAGCTGACTTCGGCGGGAAAAGTGCTTACGAACAAGGGCTTTTCTTCGTGGCTTGTGTACGGCACCGTGCTGGTCCTTTATTTTGCACTGTCATATCCGCTTTCACGGATCGGCAAACGTCTGGAGAGAAAACTTGCCGCAACTCGAAATCGTTGATCTGAAGGCTTCGTACGGACCGCATACCGTGCTCGAGCGTATCAATCTCTCGGTGGAGAAAGGGGAGATCGTGAGCTTGATCGGGCCGTCGGGCTCGGGCAAGAGCACCTTGCTGCGAGTGCTGATGGGGTTGTTGCCGCCGGAGCACGGCACGGTTCGAATCAATGGGCAGCTCGTGAACTATGCCGACAAGACGACGGTGCGCGCGTTGCGGGCCGAGATCGCAATCGTGTTCCAGCAATACAACCTGTTTCAGAACATGACCGTGCTCGAGAACGTGATGATCACGCCGCTCAAGATCAAGCGCTGGCCGAAGCAGGAAGTCGAGGAAAACGCGGTCCGCCTGCTCACGCGCGTGGGGCTTGGCCACAGGCTCAAGGCCTATCCCGACGAGCTGTCGGGCGGGCAGCAGCAGCGTGTCGCGATTGCGCGCGCGCTTGCGCTCAAACCCAACGTGTTGTTCCTCGACGAAGTCACCGCCGCGCTCGACCCCGAACTCGTCAACGAAGTGCTCGATACCATTCGCGCGCTGGCGCTGGAGGGCATCACGCTGTTTATCGTGTCGCATGAAATGAGTTTCGTGCGCGAGGTATCGTCGAAAGTCGTATTCATGGCCGGTGGCCACGTGATAGAAACAGGATCCCCGAAGGAAATCTTCGATACACCACGAGAAACCCGCACGCGGGAATTCGTGAGCAAGATACTGCGCCATTGATAGTTATTGCGTCCCTTACCCATGCACCTTCGCCAGACAACATGAGCTCAGACACTCTCAACGCGGCGCTGCTTGCGCAGATCGACCAGCACTTCGACCATGAAGTTTCGTTTCTCTCTGCGCTCGTACGCAAGCCTTCCGACAACCCGCCCGGCGACTGCGCCGGACACGCCGAAATGGCCGCGCTCGCGCTGGAATCATTCGGCTTCGAGGTTGAACGCCACCCCGTACCGCAAGCCGATGTGACGCGCGCCGGCATGACCAGTGCGACGAATCTCGTGGTGCGGCATCGCTTTGGCGACGGCCCTGTGATCGCGCTGAATGCGCATGGCGACGTGGTGCCTCCCGGCGATGGCTGGAGCGCCGATCCATACGGCGCCGAAATCCGCGATGGCTGGATGATCGGGCGCGGCGCGGCGGTATCGAAGTCGGATTTCGCGACTTATGCGTTTGCGTTGAAGGCGTTAATCGACAGTCATGCGCCGCTTGCCGGCACCGTCGAGTTGCACCTCACCTACGACGAAGAAAGCGGCGGCCTGATCGGTCCGGCATGGTTGCTTGCGCAAGGTATCGTCAAGCCTGATTATGCGATCTGCGCGGGATTCTCTTATGCGATCACGACCGCGCACAACGGCGCGATCCATCTGGAAGTGACCGTGCGCGGCAAGTCCGCGCACGCCGCGCGCCCCGACACCGGGCACGATGCCCTCGAAGCTGCAACGGCCGTGCTCAACGCGCTGTACAAACACCGGGAAGCGTTGAAACTGATCCGCTCGGCTACAGAGGGGATCGAGCATCCGACGCTCGTGGTCGGGCTGATAGAAGGGGGGATCAATACGAATGTCGTGCCCGACAAGGTGACGTTGCGCCTTGATCGCCGGGTGATTCCCGAGGAGACGTCGCGCGCTGTCGTGCCGCAGCTCACCGCGTTGATCGAGGCATCGGTTGCGGGATATGAGGGGATTTCAGTCGATGTCCGCGAAATCCTCGTCACGTCGCCGTTGCGGGCGATCGAGGGTGCAGAGCGCTTGTCGGCGGCGTTGCAACGCGCCGCCCGGCAAACGCTTTCCCGCGATATCCCGACCGAGGGCGTGCCGCTTTATACCGACGCCCGGCTGTACTGCGAGGCCGGTGTTCCCACTGTCATCTACGGCGCGGGACCGCGCACGCTGCTCGAGGCGAACGGGCATCGCGCAGACGAGCGTGTGGCGCTCGAAGACCTTCGCGTGGCGACAAAGACCATCGCGCTCGCGCTTGCGGATCTTCTCGCGCCAGCATGACTGATCACGCGCCGCTGTCCTGACTCAAACGGTCGAGGACGTAGCGGCGCAGATTCTGCAGATGCGTGCGAACCGCTGCGCGAGCCGCTTCGGTGTTGTCGGCCAGATAAGCTTCGAGGATCGCGAGATGTTCTGAGCGGTCTTCTTCAATGCGATTGAACGGCGTGGTCAGTTCGAACAGGCGGCTGTTCGTGCGCACGACTTCAATGGTACGGGCGAGCACGTCATTGCCGCTCGCCTGCGCCATCATGGTGTGGACTTGATCGTCGACTTGCCAGTGCTCCTGTTCCTGGTGACCGCTGCGCAGCGCCTTGACCTTCTTGATCAACTGCTGGATCAGCTTTTTCTCGATCTTGCCGATCGCAAGGCCGATTGCTTCCGCTTCCAGCAGCTCGCGCACTTTCATGGCCTGGAAATATTCCTGGGCACTGACGAACCGCACCGAATACGAGCGGGCTCCCGCTCTTGCCAGCAACCCTTCGCCTTCGAGACGCAGCAGTGCTTCGCGCATGGGCGTGCGGGAAATGTTGAGCTCTTCAGCAAGGCGTCCCTCGACGACTGCGCCGCCACTGCGCAAGGCCTTGTCGAGAATCATCCGGCGCAAAGTCTGGTACGCCAGTTCGCCCAGTTTCTCTGGATTCGTTTGTAATGACGATGTCAATTTTTTCAGCGCTCGAGAACGTATCGGTATACGTATTGTATGCGATGCAAGCACGAGATTAAATCTAGTGGCATGCGCGGCTTTTCTTCGAATAGACGGGATTGCTCGTCGTATTCGTCGCGGATTTCATGAGAAAGCTAGGTGTTTCCCCGAGCATGCCCATAGGCGTGGGTCATGCCGGTTGGTAAGGTTTCGTCATTTCACCGAAGATGTGACTGGCGAGTGCGAAATGTTCTCAAGCCCCTACGGGAACGCGTTACAGCGATCCAGAAAGGCCGCCTGCGCCCTCCAAAAACCACTCCGGGCATTTCGTTGAATGCCATTTCGGAATCATGTCAGTACTAAACGTCGCTTGTTGCAGACCTCTGTAGATAGCCATAATTTTCGCAAGGTCCGAACGGATCGCTGCACATCCAATGGCATTTACAGGAGTCGAAGCATGGTTCAACGATATCAACTGTTCATCAACAACGAATGGGTCGACCCGGCGAGCGATACGTGGTTCGACTCGCTCGATCCATTTTCGGGTGAACCGTGGGCGGAGATTCCACGCGCGAATGAAGCGGATGTCAGCCGTGCGGTCGAGGCCGCCTCGGCCGCACTCGATGGTCCGTGGGGCCACATGTCGGCGACGGATCGCGGCCTGCTGCTGCACAAGCTCGGCGCGCTCATCGAAAAGCATGCGGACACGCTGACCGAAGTGGAAAGCCGGGATAACGGCAAGCTGCGCAGCGAAGTGGGCGGGCAGGTCCGCTACATGGCGAAATACTTCTACTACTATGGCGGCCTCGCGGACAAGATCCAGGGCGCCGTCATCCCCATGGACAAGCCGAAGGTATTCAACTACACCCGCTATGAGCCGCTCGGCGTGGTGGCGACCATCACGCCGTGGAACTCCTCGCTGTTGCTCACCGCCTGGAAGCTGGCACCCGCTTTGTGCGCCGGGAATACGGTGATCGCAAAGCCGTCCGAATACACCTCGGCCTCGCTCTTCGAACTTGCAAAGCTCTTCGTGGAAGCCGGTTTCCCGCGAGGCGTGTTCAACGTGCTGACTGGCTTCGGCAAGGAAGTGGGCGAGCCGCTCGTGATTCACCCGAAGGTCGCACGCATTGCGTTCACCGGCGGCGATGCGGGAGGCAAGGCCGTCAACGTGCTCGGCGCACAGCACTTCAAGCGCGTCTCGCTCGAACTGGGCGGGAAGTCCCCCAACATCATCTTCGATGACGCCGATCTCACCCGCGCGGCCAACGGCGTGATCACCGGCATTTTCTCCGCAGGCGGTCAGACCTGCATGGCGGGCTCGCGCCTGCTGCTTCAGGAAAGCATCCACGACGAATTCGTCGAGCGCCTGATAGCGATCAGCAGCAAGGCGAAGCTCGGCGATCCGTCGCTGCCCGACGTGCAGGTAGGACCGGTCGCGACCAGGCCGCAGTTCGACAAGGTCATGGAGTACATCGGCATTGCGAAAGCGGAGGGCGCGCGCTGCGTGTTCGGCGGCAATTCGCGTTCGGGCGAAGGTTTCGGCGCCGGCCAGTTCGTTGAGCCGACCATCTTCGTCGATGTGGACAACAGCATGCGCATCGCGCAGGAAGAAGTGTTTGGACCCGTGCTCTCGGTGATCAAGTTCAAGGACGAGGAAGATGCAATCCGCATCGCCAACAATATTCGCTTCGGCCTTGCATCTGGTGTGTGGACAAAGAGCCTGCACCGCGCGATGTACATGTCCGAGCGCCTCAAGGCCGGCACCGTGTGGGTGAACAACTACCGGTCGACGAGTTTCACGACGCCGTTCGGCGGCTACAAGCATAGCGGTATTGGCCGGGAAGGCGGGATTGAGGCAGTGAAGGAATATCTCGAGACCAAGAGCGTATGGATCTCAACGGATCTCGACATGCCTGATCCGTTCGTCCGCAAGTATTGAGCGTTGGCGAAGTCGCACTGAGCAGGCCGGACCCCCAAGCGGGGACGTCTCGCACGAACGATGGAGAGGGAGACAGCAATGGATAAGACGAACGGGCAGCAACGCTTCGACGTAGTGGTGATCGGCAGCGGCATAGCAGGTTTGTCGGCGGCGGTGGCGGCAGCGAACGCGGGTGCGAAGGTGGCGATTGTCGAGCGCGCGAACGAAGAGGAATACGGCGGCAACACGCGCTGGACCGAGGCGTACTTCCGGATGAAGAGCGAAAGCGAAGTGAGCGATGACTTTGAAGAACGCCTCATCTCGAATGCGGGGGACAACCTCGATCCGAATATCGTCGAAGCAATGGGCGGAGAGTACGCAACATGGCCGCCCTATGTGAAGGCGCACGGCATGCCGGATCCGGAACTGGTGTTCGCATTGTCGAGCCATGCGGGCCCCACGGTAGCCTGGCTGCGCACGTTCGGCATTCGCTTCGATACCTTGCCGACTTACTTCGTCACAGCCGCAGCGCCGCGGCTGATGCCCGTCGGCGGAGGCCTCGCGATGATCGAAGCGCTGCTCGTGCAGGCGAAGAAGCTTGGTGTGGAGGTGTTCTACCGCACCACGGCGCGCCATCTCGCGCGTGAAAACAGCCATGGTGACATGAGCCTCCAGGCAACCGGGCCCGAAGGCCAGGCGCTTGCGTTCGATGCGCGCTCCGTGATCGTTGCGGCGGGCGGTTTCCAGGGCAATCCGGAAATGATGACGCGTTATCTCGGACAAGCGGCAAGGTTCGTGCGGCCGGTTGCGCGCGGCGGCTACTACAACAAGGGCGAGGGCATCCAGATGGCGCTCGCGGCTGGTGCAGCGCCCGCCGGAGATTTTGGCTCTTATCATGCGGAGCCGCTTGACCCGCGTTCAGGCGCGACCGAAGCGCTGGTCATGAATTTTTCCTACGGTATCCTGATCAACCTGCTTGGAAAGCGCTTCGTCGACGAAGCCCCTGGTCCTGTCGATGTTCACTACGACCACATCTCCCGGGCGTTCGGCGAGCAGCCGAAGGGCAAGGTGTATGTGGTGTTCGACAAGCGCATCGACGACGTGCCGAACTGGAAGCGCAGCATCCGGACCGACCAGCCTGTGATCCAGGCCGAGTCTCTCGAAGCGTTGGCCGAAGCCTGCGAGCTGCCGGTGGACGCGTTCATGAAGACTGTCCGCGAGTACAACGCCGCCTGTCCTGAAGGCAGATTCTCGCCGCTCGAAGTCGACGGGCTCGCGACACAAGGCCTCGAGATTCCGAAGTCGAACTGGTCGCGTCCGATCGGCACGGGGCCATTCTTCGCGTACCCGATCATTCCGGGCATCTGCTTCACCTACGGCGGCGTGAAGACGAACACGAGCGCACAGGTCATCGACGCCGACGGCCGTCCAATCCCCGGTCTTTATGCAGCAGGTGAGGCGGCCGGACTTTACTACCAGGTGTACACCGGCGCGACGTCCGTCATGCGCGGCGCCGTGTTCGGCAAGATCGCGGGCGAACATGCTGCAGCGCGTTCTTCGTCACATGCGTCGGCGAACGGGACGTAGCGTCCAGGCGCCGGTTGAAAGCGTGGAACATCCGACATAAGAGCGCCCTGCGAGGCGAGCAAGAATCAACGGAGACTAAGATGACAGCGGTAAGGAAACATTGCGTGATCGGGGCGGCGTTGAGTACGGCTGCACTTGGGCTCTTCAGCGCGGCAGCCATTGCACAGCAGCCGGGAATTTCCGACGATGTCGTGCGCATTGGCGTGCTGACCGACATGAGCGGCACGTTTTCGGATTTCGCCGGCAAAGGCGCCGTGGAAGCAGTCAAGATGGCGGTGGAAGACTTCGGCGGCAAGGTGAACGGCAAGCCGATCGAGGTCATCTCGGCGGATCACCAGAACAAGGCCGACATTGCCGCGAGCACTGCGCGCGAATGGATCGACCAGAAGCACGTGGACATGCTCGCCGACAATTCCGGCTCGGCAACGGCGCTCGCGACCATCAAGATCGCCAACGATAAAAAACGCATCGCGATCGTCACGGGCGCGGGAACCACGCGCATCACCAACGAGGACTGCACGCCTTACAGCCTGCACTACAACCACGACACCGCGTCGCTTGCAAACGTCGCGGGCAAGTACATCGTCAAGCAGGGCGGCGACACCTGGTTTTTCCTCACGGCCGACTATTCGTTCGGTTATTCGCTGCAAAGCGATACCTCTGCCGTCATCACGGCGAACGGCGGCAAGGTCGTGGGCTCGGTCAAGCACCCGTTCAACGCGTCGGATTTCTCGTCGTTCATGGTGCAGGCGCAGGGGAGCCACGCGAAGATCATCGGCCTGGCGAATGCAGGCTCGGACACGATCAACGCAATCAAGTCGGCGCGCGAGTTCGGCCTGCTCGGCGCGGGCAAGCAGCAACTCGCCGGATTGCTCGTGCTGATCACGGACGTTCATGCGCTTGGCCTGAACACCGCTCAAGGCTTGTACATCACCGAGGGCTGGTACTGGGATCTCAACGACGAGACGCGCAAATGGTCTGCGCGCTTCTACAAGCGCATGGGCAAGATGCCTTCGGCGATCCAGGCAGCCGATTATTCGTCGACGCTGCACTACCTCGAAGCCATCAAGGCGACTGGAACCGATGACTCGGCCACTGTCATCAAGAAGATGGAAGAGACGCCCGTCAACGACATGTACACGAAAAACGGCGTGATCCGCAAGGACGGTCTGCTCGTGCACGACATGTACCTGATGCAGGTGAAGACGCCGGCCGAGTCGAAGAAACCCTGGGATTACTACAACGTGAGAGAGGTCGTTCCGGGTAACGAAGCGTATCCGTCGATAGCGAAGGGCAGTTGCACCTTCGCCAAGCAGTAGGCGAGATGCGTGCTCATCGCGCGAGCACAGCCATGCGTCGGTCCGAGACAGGCTCGGCGACTCGGGTAACCGGGTCGCCTCGCCGACTGGTATAAACTTGCTCGGTACATTGGGCGACTCGGTCACCATCGTCACGGGGTTTATTTTTATCGACTGCGTGCTTGCGCAACGGCCTTGTCGACGAGACCATCCGGCAGGGAAGCAATGCGCAGAAAAATTCCGAGCACCAGCATGTTGATTGCGTTCGAATCCGCGGCGCGTCATCTGAGTTTTACCCGTGCAGCAGACGAATTGGCTGTGACCGAGAGCGCGGTCAGCAGAAAGATTGCACTGCTGGAGGAGTACCTCGCAGTTCAGCTCTTCAGTCGCGTCAAGCGCCGTCTTCAACTCACCGATGCAGGAAAGACCTACAGTGCTCTCGTGCAGCAAAGTCTCGACAAGCTCGAGATGGACACGACGCTCGCGATGGGCTACGACACGGGGCGTATCGCGCTCGAGCTGGCGGTGCTGCCAACGTTCGCGCTGAAGTGGCTGATGCCGCGTCTGGGGGAGTTTTCGACCCTGCATCCAGATATCACCATCAACGTCACCGCGCGTGAAGAACCGTTTCTTTTTTCCGAAGAGGCATTCGACGCCACCATCCATTTCGACCACCCCGTCTGGGCGAATGCAACCACGACCTATCTTTTCACCGAAGAGCTGATTCCCGTGTGCAGTCCCGACCTGATCGGCGGACTGAAGTGCGGCGGCCCCTCTGATCTCTTCGATTTTGTGCTCATGCACAAGACGGGCAGGCCCGAAGCCTGGTCCCGATGGTTCGAGCTGGCGGGTGCGCCGAATTCGAAGGCGTTGCGCGGCCCGCGCTTCAGCATGTATGCATTGTTGATCGAAGCCGCTCGCGCAAGGGTTGGCGTCGCGCTGGTGCCGCGCACCTATGTTCAGGGGGAGCTTGCCGCTGGCGCGTTGACCGTGCCCTGGGAGATGCTGGTGCCGGGTGCCAAAGACTATTATTTCGTCGTGCCGGAGCAGAAGCAGGCATCGCCGGCAATTCGCGCCTTTCGGGACTGGCTGCTTGAAGCGTCAAAGCATTATCGCGATGAAGCCGACGGTACCGGCAGCGCATGAGTGTTCGCCGCGCAACGCGCGGACCTAAGCTGGCTCGAACGGTCCGGCCTCCCGGCTGGCCATCAGCGTGATCCATTGCTCGAATGCCATGACGGCGTCATCGCCGACGCGATCGGCATTGACCACCAGCGTGTAGTCGGGGGCGCGCCACGTCGGCGCCGCAATCGGACACACGAGGCGCCCTGAAGCAATGTCACGCCCTATCAGCGGCAGCGACGCCAGCGTTACCCCCAGGCCCTCCACGGCGGCGGCAAGCTGGAGGTTCACGTGGTCGAACTCGGCATGACCGGCGGCCCGCAGGTCGGGCGCACCGGCTTCCCGAAGCCAGTGCGACCATGCTGTGCGTGTGCTGGCGGAATGCAGCAGGGTTTGATGGCGCAGGTCTGCCACGGCTTTTATCGGACGCTGGCGCAGCAGTGCAGGGCTGCAGGCGGGCAGACGCAAGTCGGCCATCAGCGTGCGCGACACGACGCCGGCGCCTTGCTCGGGTCCGGAGCGAACCCCGATGTCGAAGGCATCGCCGATATAGCGCAACTTGCGCGACGTGGTTGACACCCGCACCTTGATGTCCGGGAAACGCGCCTGAAAGTCTGCGAGGCGCGGCAGCAGCCAGCACAGCGCGAAACTCGCCAGCACGTTCACACGCACGATGCCCGACACCCGGCGCGTAAATTCGTCGTGGCGCAGGCGCGCCGCCGCGCTGCCCAGGCGCTCGAACGCGTTGGTCACATCGTTCAGGAGCGCAGCGCCTTCGTCAGTAAGGACCACGCCGCGCGGACGGCGCTCGAACAGCGGCAAGCCGAACCAGTCTTCCAGCATCCTGATCTGCTTTCCGACGGCCCAGTGCGTGACGTGCAATTCAGTCGCGGCGCCGGCAAAGCTGCCGTGCCGGGCTACCGCTTCGAAGTTGCGCAGCCCGTTGAGCGGCGGCAGCTTGTCCCGGTCCTTCGCAGGGTCTGTGTCTCTAGCCATGACGTGACTTTTTCTCTCCGTTGACGCCATATTAGCTCAATTGAATGCGCGATTGTCCGGACATAAAATTGCCATATGGAGCCTGAACGCGCCACGGCACCTCGCCTTGGCGGGTCGCCTCGCAACAAGAGGATTGTTATGCGCTTGCCCGTTTTTTCCCCGTCGCCCGCACACCAAGTTGATTCAGCCGGCCAGCCGCTCGCGCCGTCAAAGTCGCGCGTGCTATGGCTGTCATGTGTCGCTCACGCCATGCACGATGGCTACACCGACATGATCTACGCGTTGCTCCCTGTCTGGCAGACGGACTTTGGTCTTGATTTTGCGGCCCTCGCGATTTTGCGCGGTATCTATGCCGGCACGATGGCCACGCTCCAATTGCCGGCCGGACGCCTGGCGCAGTGGCTGGGCAGCCGGGCCACGCTGGCTCTCGGTACGTTGTTGGCCGCGCTTGGCTATGCGGTTGCCGGCATGTCGGGCGGCCTGCTCGGCCTGTGCGTGGCCTTGGCGATTTCGGGCAGCGGCTCGAGCACGCAGCATCCGATCGCCTCGGGCGCCGTCTCGCGTACCTACGGTCGCAATGCCAGAGGCGCTCTGAGCATCTACAACTTCTCCGGAGACCTCGGCAAATCGGCGCTGCCGGCTGCCATTTCGCTGCTCGTGACCATGATGCCGTGGCGTCATGCGTTGTGGATCGTCTCCGCGTTGGGCTGTGTGATTGCTGCAGTCATCGCGCTGTTTTTCCCGTCGATACCACGCGCCGCGCCCGTGGACGCCGATGCACCCGGCCACGGGCGCAGCAATGCGGGAACGGGCTTTCCGATGCTGCTCGCGATTGGCGTGCTCGATACGGCCGTGCGCATGGGCCTGCTCACTTTCTTGCCGTTCTTGCTCAAGGCAAAAGGCGTCTCACCGTCGATGGTGGGGACCGCGCTGGCACTGGTCTTCATAGGTGGTGCTGCCGGCAAGTTCGCTTGCGGCTGGCTTGGCGCACGCATGGGGTGATAGGTACGGTGCTGATCACCGAGGGCGGCACGGCAGCCTGCATCGTCGCGGTGATGTTTTTGCCACTGGCGCTCACCATGGTGCTGCTGCCGTTCCTGGGCATGATGCTCAACGGAACGTCTTCCGTGCTTTATGGAACAGTTCCGGAAATGGCGGCTCCCGAGCGCACTGAGCGCGCCTTCGCGTTGTTCTATACGGGAACGATAGCGTCCGGTGCGATCTCACCGGTCATCTATGGTTTTCTTGGCGACCGGATCGGCGTACACGGCGCCACTTTCGCCACCGCTCTGACCGCGTTGGCGATCTTTCCGCTGGCGATCATGCTGCGCTCGCATCTGGCGCCTGAGGAATGACCGTAAGCGCGCAGGCTGGCGCGGCGAACCTTATCGGGCATGTCCAATGCATGACAAGCATTCAATTCATCAAGCGGTTGTATCGGCCGGCTTGAAGATAGAAAGATGCGTCACTCGGCGAGCCGCGAGCAATCGGTTCCATTGGCATCCCGACTTCCAGTCAAGCCACCGACAACTTCCCCGCCGCGACCGGTGCTCCGTCATTTTCCGCGGGCGCAAGCTGTTCCCAGGTGCTATGCACGTGGCGCTGCAGGAACTCGCCCAGCTCTTTGCCGCGTCGCGCGGACAGCAGCTTGATGATGACCTCGTGCTCGTCGATGGCGGTATGCCAGGTCTCGGACGTCACGCTTCCCTGAAACCGGTATCGATACAACTGGCGGTTCAGCCGCTCGTGCATCTGCTGAAGCGTCTCGTTCTTCGCCGCAGCAATGATGCTCTTGTGTATCGCCTGATTCAGGTTGAAGTAGGTTAACCGGTCGCGCCGCTCATAGGCCGCATGCATCTCATGGTGCAACGCGCGGATTTCCGCCAGTTCGTTTTCCGTTGCGAGACTGCAGGCCCGCTCGCCGCCGAACGCCTCGATCACGCCGAGCACATCGAGTTTCTCGCTGATCTGCTGCGCGCCAAGATCGGCCACCACGGCGCCGCGCTTGGGCAACACCACTACGAGTCCATCTCCCGCCAGTTCCTTCAATGCTTCCCGCAACGGCGTGCGCGACACCTGCAGCCGTTCCGCGAGCGTGCGCTCGCGCAGGCGCTCGCCCGGCTTGAGTTCGTCCGTGGCAATCAACGTGCGCAGGCGCTGCGCGATCTGCTGGGAGAGCAGTTCGTCGACCGGGTCGATGCCCGCGGGGATGTCGTTTTCGTCTTCCTGTTCCAGCGTCATGTTGTACCTGAATGCAAAGCGTCGAGCATGCGAGCAACCAGCCGTCATCTTAGCAGCGGGACGTTTCCGGAATCACGGAGTGGACGAAAACGCATCGTGTCTGGTGCCACGTAATTGGTATACCAAACGAATGAGGATGTTTCACGTCGTCTTCTATCCGCGAGCTAGAAGTGGACATGACACCATTTTATCCATGAGAAAATTGTTTCGAAAAATCACGTAAATAAATGAATATATTAGGTAATAATTTATTACAACGTCCCTAAATCGGTTCAAATCGCTCTTCCAGCAATCACTGATGATAGGGTAAATACTATCCTAGTTGGTATACCAAAATTTAGTTACTCTCTACCCATCATCTCAAAAACCGGCGATTTGCCTGACTCGGGACCCTCAATGCAGTCGATGCTTCACCCTCTGGTCGCACCCGTCATCACGCTCGTCCTGCTGATCCTGCTCATCACTCGCGTCAAGTTGCATCCCTTCCTGGCGCTGATTCTTGCATCGGCGTTTCTGGGGGTATCGGCGGGACTGGCGCCGACGGCTGTAATCAGGACCTTCGAGAAGGGCTTCGGCTCCATATTGAGTTCGGTCGGTCTCGTGGTGGGGCTCGGCACCATGCTCGGTGGCCTGTTGCTCGAGTCGGGCGGCGCGGACCGCATTGCAAATACGTTCATTGGCCTCGGCTCGAAACGCTGGATTCCAGCGGCAATTTGCGCGGCGTCGCTGCTGATCGGTCTGCCTCATCTCTTCGATGTCAGCTTCGTGATGCTCGTGCCGCTCGTCTACGCTATAGCCAACCGCACCAGGAGCCCGCTGCTCGCGATCGGCATTCCGATGGCCGCCGGCCTGTATGTCTCGCACGGGCTCTTGCCACCGCATCCGTCGCCCACGCTGGCTTTGGCGGCGCTTCATGCCGACGCCGGCCGCACGATTTTCTACGGGCTGGTGATCGCGGTGCCGATGGCGATTCTCTCCGGGCCGGTCTTCACTGCGTTTGCGATGCGCTTTCTGCCCGTGACGCCTGGAGAGGGCATGTTCAACCCCGGCGCCGCCGCTGCGGACGTCAGCAGGGAAGCGCGTCCGGTCCCTCCGTTCGGCCTCGTGCTGGCAACCGTCCTGCTGCCGCCCGTGCTGATGATGATCCGGACCTTCGGCCGAGGCTTCGCGCCCACCGGCACGTTCGCACGCGAAATGCTGGAAACGGTCGGCGACCCCATCGTCTCGTTGCTGATTGCCGTGCTTTTTGCCATCTGGTCGCTAGGTGTGCGCAGCGGGTTGTCGCTGGCTCAGATCCAGAAGCTGCTCGGCGAGAGCGTGGCGCCCGGTGCCGTTGTGATCCTGATCCTCGGTGCGGGCGGCGGCCTCAAGGAAATGCTGCTCGCAACCCATGTGGGCGATGCCATCGCGCACGGTGCGGCGCAGTGGTCCGTCTCTCCGCTGCTGCTTGGCTGGGGTGTTGCCGCGCTGATCCGCATAGCGATCGGTTCCGCGACGGTCGCGACCGCGACAGCGGCCGGGAATGTCGCGCCGATCGCGGCCGCGACACCCGGCGTCAATCTCGAACTGCTGGTGCTTGCAGTCAGCTCGGGCGGCCTGATGTTGTCGCACCTCAACGACTCGGGTTTCTGGCTGTTCAAAGAGTATTTCCGGCTGAGTGTTGGCGACACGCTCAAGACCTGGACGCTGCTGGTCTCGTTTCAGTCACTGCTTGCCCTCGCCATGATCATGCTGCTCAACGCCGTGGTCGGCTGACAGCGCAGTACTTTAATTCCACTACCTTCAACACCTCACAAGGCCCCACGATGAACTACGAACACCTCTTTGCCGATCTCGCCACGAAGACCATCCGCATGGCGCTGGTCGGCCCGAAAGGCGGTTTCGGCCGTTCGCTGCTGGTGCAATGCCGTGCGTTGCCTGCACTCGAAATCGCGGCGCTCTGCGACCTCGACCTGGACGGCACGCTCGCCACGCTGGCATCGCTTGGCTTTGCTGCCGACGCCGCGAAGGTCTGCAACAACGCAGCCGATGTCCGCGCTGCTCGCGAAGCCGGCCGCATTGCGCTGGTGGGCGACCATGCGTTGCTCGATGACATAGCGCTCGATATCGTCGTTGAAGCAACCGGCCAGCCGGAAGTCAGCATCAAGATTGCGCAGGCGGCGCTCAGACGGGGCGTGCATGTCGCGATGGCGACCAAGGAAACCGATTCGGTCGCAGGACCGTATCTGAACCAGCTGGCGCTCGACAACAATGTGGTCTACACGACGCCTGACGGCGACCAGCCGAGCAACCTGATTGGCCTCGTCACCTGGGCGCGCGTGCTTGGTTTCGAGGTCGTTGCAGCGGGAAAATCAAGCGAATACGACTTCATCTACGATCCCGATGAAAAGAGCATCGGGTATCTGGATCAGCGTCACGCGGCGTCGCTCGCTTCATGCTGGACACTGGGCGACGACATTCCCGCCACGCTCGCGGCGCGCAGCAAGGCGCTCGCCATGTTGCCCCAGAGCGCGACGCCGGATTACTGCGAGCTCAACGTGGTCGCCAATTCCACGGGCCTTCTTCCCGCCGCCGATGCGCTCAACTATCCGCTCGCACGCCTGACCGAACTTGCGGACATCTTCGTGCCGAAGGAAGACGGCGGCATTCTGGAGCGCACGGGCGTGGTCGATGTCTTCAACTGTCTGCGCCGGCCCGACGACGTCAGCTTCGGCGGCGGCGTGTTCGTCGTCGTCCGGTGCAAGGACGACGAAACCTGGGAGCTGCTGCGCCAGAAAGGACATCTGGTCAACAAGAACGGCGGGTATGCGTGCATCTACTTGCCGTATCACCTGATGGGTCTCGAAACGCCGGCAAGCCTCTTTTCCGCGGTGCTGACCGGCCGGCCGACCGGCAGCAGCAAGCAGTTGCCGCATGCCCGCATGGTTGCGCGCACGAGCCGCGATTTCAAGGCAGGAGAGACGCTCAGCATGGGGGGCCATCACCATACGATCGATGGCGCCGACGCGCTTCTGATCGACCAGGCGAAGGCCGGCAACGCCGCACCGTTCTATCTCGCGGCGAACAAGCGCCTGATGGCGGATATTGCGAAGGGCACCCTCGTGCCGCTCGATGCGCTCGATCTGCAGGGCTCGGCGCTGTACGACGCGTGGCAGCGCAATCCGTCGCTGTAAGGACGGTCATCGAATCGCTCGCCGCATTGCGAACGGCCTTCAGCGCGAACCGGTAGCAAATAAAGCGGTTCTTATATCAACAAGGAAGAGACATGCAGACCGACATACACGTAACCGGCGCCCGGCACTCGATCCGGACGCTCCTCGCTACCACGCGCTGGCGCATGGTCCTGCTGCTGTTCGTGCTGTACACGGTGAACTGCATCGACCGGATGTCGTTGTCGGTGGGCATGCCTTCCATCGTGCATGAGTTCCATCTCAGCGCGACCATGCAGGGCCTGATTCTCTCCGCGTTCTTCTGGACCTACAGCACCTTCCAGATTCCAGCCGGATGGGCCGCCGACCGGTACGGCGCGCGCCGCATGATCGGCATCTCAGCCGCACTTTGGGGCGGCTTTCAGTGTCTTGCCGGCTTCGCCGTCAACGGCGTGACCTTGCTGTTGACGCGTATCGGGCTCGGCGTGTTCGAAGCGCCCTACATGCCGGCTGCTACCAAGCTCACGGCGTCGTGGCTGCCGCCGGCCGAACGCGCGCGCGGCGTCACGCTGATCGACAGCGGCGCGCCACTTGGCTCCGCCATCGGCGGTCTCGCAATTAGCGCGCTGATCTCGCTGTCGGGATCGTGGCGCTCGGCGTTCATCATCGTCGGGGTGGTGACGGTGGGGCTGGGACTGATCGTGTACCGGTTGCTGCGCGATACACCCGAGCAACATCCGCATATCGACGCCGTCGAAAAAGAGCACATCCGCGCCCAGAAAGTCGCCGCCGGGGAAACGCCACGTGCGAAAAAAGCGCCGCTTTCGCGCGGCACGATAGCCGCGATGGTCGTCGGGCGCATCGGCTGGGCGATGGTATTTTTCGGTCTCGTCACGTGGGGGCCGAACTATCTGTCCGTGGGACGCGGGCTCGATATCCGCAGCATGGGTTTTGCAACTTTCCTGATCTTCCTCGCGGGCGCGATTGGAGAGGTGTTGTCGGGCATGACGGCCGACTGGCTGCAAAAGCGTTTTGCGCGCGGCACCGCGTTCAAGATCCTGTTCGGAATGTCCGGCGGCATGTCGCTCGTGTGCCTGCTCGCGCTGCCGTTCGTCGATGATATCCGCCTCGCCGTTGCCGTCCTGGCGTTAGGCGTATTTTTCCATCTCTGGGGCGGGCTGTACTGGCTGATTCCCGCCATGCTCGCGCCTCAGGAACAGGTCGGACTGGTCGGCGGCGTGATGAACTTCGCCGGAACGGGCGGTGCGATCATCGTACCGATTGCAGTCGGCATGCTGGTCGACATGACCGGCGGCTACAACGCGGTCATCCTGTTCTTTGCTGCGGCCGCGCTTACCTATCTGATCGGGTCGCTGCTGATCGACTTCGGTCAGAAAGCGCCGGGAGGGCAGGCATGAGCACGCATCTGCATACGCTTTACGACGGTCCGATAATCGATGCGCACCAGCACTTTTGGGACCTCGGCGCAAATCATTACCCGTGGCTTGCGCCCGACACGCTCGTGCCGCATCGCTACGGCGATTATTCGCGGATCAAGCATGACTATCTGCCGGCCGATTATCTGCGCGATGCCGCCGGTCACGATGTCATCGGCAGCGTCTATGTCGAAGCTGAGTGGACGCCCGACGATCCGCTCGGCGAGACGGCCTATGTCTCGCAGCTTGCTGCGACAACCGGCCGCCCGAACGCGATGGTCGCCCAGGCGTGGCTCGACCACGACAACATTCAATCGCTGCTCGCCGGACAGGCGCGCTTCGCGCTCGTGCGCAGCGTGCGCCACAAGCCGGGTGACCCCGATGCATCGGGCCGCACGCTGATGTCCAATACCAGATGGCGCGACGGTTACAGTCAGCTCGCGCGGCACGGCCTGCATTTCGATCTGCAGGCGCCGTGGCGTCAACTCGCCGAAGCTGCAAGGCTTGCCGGGGATTTCCCGGATACGCTGCTGATCGTGAATCACGCCGGCGTGCCGGGCGACCGATCGAGCGCCACGCTCGCGGGCTGGAGCAGCGCACTCGAAGCACTCGCGAACTGTCCCAACGTCGTGGTGAAGGTGTCCGGGCTTGGCCAGGCGGGCAAGCCGTGGAGTGTTGAAGCGAACGAGCCGGTGCTGCACACGCTCAACCGGACCTTCGGTGCCGATCGCCTGATGTTCGGCAGTAACTTTCCCGTCGATGAACTCTTTGGTTCGCTCGACATGCTTATCGGCGGCTTCAAACAGCTCGTACGTGGCTGGCCGCCGTCGGAGCAACGTGCATTTTTCCACGGTACCGCCGCGCGGGTGTATCGCCCGAGCGGTCTGACGGAACCGAAAACAAGGAACGCCTCATGACCTCGCAGCCGCACAACGAACTGGGCTTCGACCTTCCCATCTTCGATGCCCATCATCATTTCTGGGACCTCTCCGACGGCACGTTCCCGTGGCTTACCGACGAATACGACACGTCCTTTTTCCTCGGCGATTACCGGCGGATGTGCAAGAACTTCCTGCCGCCCGAATACCTTGCGGCGACGGCCGGTTTCGATGTCATCGGCACCGTTCATGTGGAAGCGGAACGCTCGCGCCGCGAACAGGTGATCGAGACTGAATTCCTCACCAGGCTCAATGCGGCAACCGGTTTGCCGAGCGCGATCGTGGGCCATGTATTTTTCGTGCAGCCGGACTGCGAGGCCGTGCTCGAAGGACATGCAAAAAGCCCGCTCGCCAGGGGCGTTCGCTCGAAGCCGGAGATCTCGTCGGGACCGGGGGAATCGGTGCGCGGCCAGCCGGGCACCATGCAGGACGACGCGTGGCTACGCGGCCTGGCATTGCTCGAAAAATTCGGTTTTTCGTGGGACTTGCGGGTCCCGTACTGGCACCTGGAAGAAGCCGCCGAGGTCGCGCGTGCGTTCCCGAATACGCCCATCGTGACCAATCATCTCGGCTTACCGCTGGACCGCTCGGATGCAGGGCTTGCGATCTGGCGGCGTGGCGTGCAGGCGCTGGCTTCCTGTCCAAACGTCTTCCTGAAAGTATCGGAACTCGGCCTGCCCAATGGCACATGGGACAGCGCGAGCAACCGCCGTGTGATCGGCGAAGCCGTGGACCTGTTCGGTTACGAGCGATGCATGTTTGCCAGCAACCTGCCTGTCGGCAACCTGTCCGCTACCTTCACGCAGATCGTGGCCGATGTCATCGGCGCGCTGCCACACGCCACCGAAACCGACTTGCGGCGATTGTTCGCGGGCACGGCGCAGCAGTTTTATCGTGTGACCTGACGCTGCGCACAAATTCAAATAGACAAACGTATTCAGGAGACCGCCGTGACCACAGTCGACGAAAACCATCTGTTCAAGAAAGTTTCGCTGCACGTCTTGCCAGTGCTGATGCTCGGGTTTTTCTTTTCCTATCTGAACCGCGTCAACGTGGGTTTCGCGAAGCTGCAGATGGCGAGCGATTTGCAGTTCAGCGATGCCGTCTACGGTTTCGGCGCCGGCATTTTCTTTCTTGGCTACTTCCTGCTCGAAGTGCCGAGCAATGTGATCCTGCACAAGGTAGGCGCCCGCCGATGGATCTCGCGCATCATGATTTCATGGGGCCTGCTTTCGTGCGCCACGATTTTCATTCGTACACCGATGCAGTTCTATATCATGCGTTTTCTTCTGGGACTGGCCGAAGCGGGTTTTATTCCCGGCGCGATCTACACCATGGCGCAATGGTATCCGTCCGCACGCCGGGGGCGCGCGTGGGGCACGTTCTACATCGCGCTTGCTTCGTCCGGGGTGATCGGCGGCCTGCTGTCAGGGTCCATCCTGAAGTTTATGACAGGGGTCGGTGGCATGCGCGGCTGGCAATGGCTGATCCTTTGCGAAGGCGTTCCGACCATCCTGCTTGGCATCTATATCTACTTTCGCATGAGCGAGGACATTCGCCGGGTCAGTTGGCTGCGCGGTGACGAGAAGAATTATCTGAGCGCCATGATGGCGAAAGAGGACAGCAACAAGCTCGCCCATGGATTCTCCGCGCTGCTTACGAATTCGCGGGTATGGGCGCTCGTTGTCATTTACTTCGTCTACAACATGGGACTCTATGCAATCAGTTTCTGGATGCCCACGCTGATACAGAAAATGGGGACGACCGACGCGCTGACCATCGGTATCCTCACCGCGATTCCCGGCGTTTGCGCCATCGTGTGCATGCTGGCGTTCGGCTACAGCGCGGATCGCCACAATGAACGCAAATGGCATCTGATCGCGGCTTTCATCATGGCGGCGACGGGCTTCGCGCTTTGCGTGGCGTGGCAGAACGATCCGGTACTTGGCGTGATCGCGTTGTGTCTGGCAAACATGGGCGTGTTGTCGATTCCCGCGCTGTTCTGGAGCGTACCGACCGCGTTCCTTGCCGGTGTCACGGCGGCGGCAGGCATCGCGATGATCAACGCAATCGGGAATCTGGCCGGTTTTGCATCGCCGTACATGATCGGCTATCTGAAGGACCTGACGGGACGCACCGATATTGCGCTGCTCGTGGTGGCAAGCGGCCTCGTGCTCGGGGCCTTGCTGGTTGCAGTGGTGCTGCGCGGACGTGGGCGTCGGGTCAACGCGGTGACCTGAGAAATGAAGAACGCCGGCCGAGTGGGCGTTCACGATCCGCGAATCCTGTTGCTGCGATTCGATGCTGGTCGCCCCGGCATACTCGCGGCATAGTGAACGTCTGCCGGAGTGCTCTTGCGACTCCGGATTCCAAACAGGACCGAAGCGCATGTCAACCACCAGCACAACCAGTACCCCCGGCAACGTTCACCGGGCAGCGTCAGGCGCGCAGCGCCTTCCCCACATTGCGCTTGCAATCGGCGACCCGGCGGGCATTGGCCCCGAGATCATCGTAAGCATGCTCGCCGACCCATCGATTCGCGAGACCGCCCGTGTGACGCTAATTGGCAACGATGCCGCGCTCAAGGCTGCGGCGTCGGCGAAGGGCCTGGCGGTGCCGGAAGCGTCCGACTGGCTCGATATAGTCGACTGGCCGGGCGCGGGCGGGGCATTCGCACCTGGCGTCGCGGGTGCGGAAAATGGGGCCTTCATTCTGGAGGCGCTGCGGGTCGGCACACGCCTGGTCACGCACGGCGACGCTGACGCGCTGTGCTTCGGCCCGCTCAACAAGGGCGCAATGCGGCGCGGCGGCATGCAGGAAGAAGACGAGATGCGCTGGTTTGCCAGGGAGCTCGATTACACAGGCACATGCGGCGAATTCAACGTGCTCGACCGGCTGTGGACCGCTCGCGTGACGTCGCACGTGCCGTTGTCGGCGGTATCGGGACTTTTGACCCCGCAAAAGGTCGCGGGCGCGATTGCTATGCTGACACGGGCGTTGCAGGATGCCGGCTTCGAGTCGCCGCGCATCGGCGTATGTGGCTTGAACCCGCACAATGGCGACAACGGTAATTACGGGGACGAAGAGGGCAGGATCATCGAGCCGGGCATGAAGCTGGCGCTTGCGGACGGCTTCGCCTCCGAAGGCCCGTTTCCAGCCGATACCATTTTCCTGCGCGCACGTGCCGGCCAACTGGACGGAATCGTGACCATGTACCACGACCAGGGCCAGATTGCGACCAAGCTGCTGGGTTTCGACATCGGCGTGACGGTCCAGGGCGGGTTGCCTATCCCGGTGACGACGCCGGCGCATGGCACGGCCTATGACATTGTGGGGAAGGGCATTGCGCAAACAACCGCCATGCGCAACGCGTTCAACCTTGCATGCCGGATGGGACTCGGCAGCCGCAAGTCGCGCGGACGCTGAGCCTCAAGCGCCGTCAACCGCCGCGGCCGGCACGCCGGTTCGCAGCCTGATTTGCGTGAAGGCATCGTACTATCCGTGCAGGCCGTCCGACTTGAGCCGGGCGGTTCCTTACACGGCTTACAGTGCATATGCCTACGCAAACAAACAAAGACCGGTCCCACGCCTCATTATCCAGGTCCGCATCCCCGGCGCTCCATCAACCGACGAGCGCAATGCGTTTCGATCTCGTCACGCTGCGGCTCTTCGTCTCCACGGCCGAGCTTGGCGGTGTGACGCGCGCTGCGGCGTCCTTGCATCTCGTGCCGGCGGCGGCATCGCGGAGAATTCGCGACCTGGAGGAACAGCTTGGCCTCGCACTTTTTGTCCGGCTTCCGCACGGGATGGCCTTGAGCGACGCTGGCCGCACCATGCTCGCGCATGCGCGCAGCATGCTTCACGCGGTCGAACGAATGCAGGACGATGCCGCCGCATTCCTGCACGGCGGCCGCGGTATCGTGCGGATTGCAGCGTGCACGTCGGCTGTACTGCAATTTCTCCCCGATGACATCCGTGCATGCAATGCGGCCAACGCGAATATCCATATCGACCTGCAGGAGATGAACAGCGAAGGCGTGGTGCGTGCCGTGCAGCGCGGCGTTGCGGATCTGGGCGTGTACGAAAGCTCGGTGGGATCGGTGGCGATGCCAACGCTCCATTACCGCGATGACCGCCTGTGCGTGGTGACGCTCGGAGACCACCCGCTCGCCCGCGATGCCGCAAACGGCCAAGCTGTCACGATAGACAGCCTGC
This sequence comes from Burkholderia sp. PAMC 26561, assembly GCF_001557535.2. Taxonomy (NCBI): domain Bacteria; kingdom Pseudomonadati; phylum Pseudomonadota; class Betaproteobacteria; order Burkholderiales; family Burkholderiaceae; genus Burkholderia; species Burkholderia sp. PAMC 26561. Next base: position 1,320,690 of record NZ_CP014315.1, on the reverse strand, counting down.
TCGCGCACGAACTGATCGGCCTGACGGAAGGGGCGTCGGTCACGATCACGCTGGGACGCCTGGCCGCTCGCGCGGAGAAGCCGCTCAAGATGCGCATTCGCGTGGGCAGCTTCGACAGCATGGCGGCGATGATCGCGGCCGGCATCGGGGTTGGATTGATGCCCGAGGCCGTGGCGAAAGTGATAGCCAACGCACCGCACTTTCACCACCTGCCGATAGCCGATGACTGGGCCGCGCGCCGCTTCGTCCTGTGCCATCAGCCGAGACAATCGCTGGCGCTCGCGGCCGATAGCGTCATTTCATCGCTTACCGGCATGCCGCTGCCGCCGCGTTGACAATTCGTGAAAGCTGATGCGTCGAAAGGTTGATAGCGTCCTGACGCGCGTTGGAAGCATAGTCGAAACTGAGTTGAGTTAATCGGACAGACGTCCGCTATAAAAATCAGGAGACAGCTTTGAGGACGCGTTCACACGTCAGCCGGAACATGCTCATCATGTTCTGCGCGATGTCATTCATCATTTATCTCGACCGTGTCAATCTCGCGGCCGCTGCCGGTCCGATCAAGGCCGAACTCGGCCTGAGCAACACGACACTCGGCGTGGCGTTTTCCGCATTCGGCTACACCTACGCGATTTTCCAGCTCGTCGGGGGCTGGATGGCTGACCGGTTCGGCGCGCGGCGCACGTTGATTGCGTGCGCCAGCATCTGGGTCGTGGCAACCATGCTGACGGGGTTTGTCGGCGGCCTGGCTTCTCTGTGCGCGGTACGGCTACTGCTGGGCGTGGGCGAGGGCGCTGCGTTGCCTGCGCAGGCCCGTGCCATCGCCAACTGGATTCCGAGTCCGAAGCGCGGAATGGCGCAGGGCTTGACTCACTCGTTTTCGCGTCTGGGAAACGCCGTCGCGCCACCCGTCGTGGTCGCGCTGATTGCCTGGCACTCGTGGCGCGCGGCATTCGTGGTGGTCGGTGTGCTCACGGCGATCTGGCTTCTCGTCTGGATCTTTTATTATCGTGACGATCCGGCGCGCCACAAAGGCGTTTCCGCCGATGAACTCGCGGACCTGCCGCTCCTCGATGTTCCCGATCGTCACGAGGGCAACGCACGGGCTTCCTGGTGGGCGATCCTCAAGCGCATGCGGCCGACCATTGCCGTCTACTTCTGCATGGTCTGGTCGAACACGCTGTTTTTCAGCTGGATGCCGATTTTCTTCATGCAGTCGCAGCACCTCGACATCAAGAGCTCGGCTATCTATTCATCGGGCGTGTTTCTGGCCGGCGTGCTGGGCGATGTATCGGGCGGACTAATCAGCGACTTCATTCTCAAGCGCACTGGCCGCATCACGTTGGCTCGGCAGGGCGTGATTGCGGTCAGCCTGCTTGGCGGCCTTGCGTTCTTCGTGCCGGTCCTCATCAGCCACAATGTCATGACGATCACGCTGTGCCTGAGCGCAGCATTCTTTTTCCTCGAATTGACGATCGGTCCGATCTGGGCTGTTCCAATGGACGTTGCACCGCGAGAAGCGGGCACTGCGAGCGGCATGCTTAATTTTGGCGCGGCGATTGCGACCATCATTTCGCCGATCGTGTTCGGGGCGATCATCGACAGCACCGGAAGCTGGACCTTGCCCTTTGCCGGCGCGATTGGTTTTCTTCTGGTGGGCGCGATCATGACACTCTGGATTCGCCCGGACCGGAAGGTGGCGGACCTGCAGGCATTTCATACCGTGGCGACCGTGCGCTGACGGGAGTTTCAGTGGCTGCTACACGGTGACAGCACGAAACCGACCAAAGCGCGAATGCTTCATTTGGTGCCCGCCTAGCTGACCAGCAAGCGCATCGAGCGCGGCCACAATCCGGGCTTGCGCGGAATCACGCTCGATCGTTCCCCTCGCGGCAAGCCCGTCATATCGCTGCATAAAGGTGCGGACTCCGCCGATGGGACGGGGGCTTGGTCTGCGTCAGCTGTCTACCTGGCCGTGCAGCATCGTCGACATCAGAAAAAGGGCCGAACAACGAGTTCAAGGCCGAGGACGACGAGGAGGATCAGGAACCAGCGGCGGAAGGTGGTGATACTTATATGCTTGCGAATTGCGGTCCCGCCCCACATGCCTAGCAGCGCCGGGACGACAGCAACTGTGGACAGCGCAATATTTCCAGGATGGAATGCTCCGCCGCGGGCCAGTCCCGCGGTAAGCGCTATGGTCGAGATCGTGAAAGATAGTCCCAGTGCCTGAATCAGGTCGTCCTTACTGAAGCCGAGTGCCTGGAGATAAGGGACAGCGGGAATGACAAATACTCCCGTTCCTCCGGTGATCACGCCTGTCATCAGCCCAATGACTGGCGATAACCAGCGCTCCGTACGCGCCGGCACCGACAATGGTTTTGCCAAGAGACTGTGTACGGCGTAGAACACCAGGGCGGCGCCCAGTCCAACGCCTGTCCATCTAGTGCTGGCGCTCGTCAGAAGCGATGAGCCGGCGATGGTGCCGACCACTATGCCAAGCATCATGAGCCACAACCTTTTGATTAGCGAAACGAAGTCCGGCCCTGTGAAGAGCTGCCAGAAATTGGTAACGAAAGACGGGATGATCAAAAGCGACGCGGCGCTGACGGGCGACATGACCACGCCGAGGATACCCATGGCAACGGTAGGCAATCCCATTCCTGTCACCCCCTTGACGCCGCCGGCGATAAAAAAGGTCAATGCGATGATCAGGACGGTCGGCGAAAAGTAATCATTCATTTGATTCCTTGGCTTGGAATATTTCGCGTGAACAGAGTTTGGTTGGTCCGATGACACTGCCAAGGTTACGGGCGCGATCAGATACGCAAGAAGCGGCTTTGACCAAAGCGTCGGCCTGTGTCCGTCTTTCTTGCGCGATTACCTAACTAAAGAGTGGTCTTGCGTGAAGTATCCTAAGTGCCATTCATGCTCTTCACAATCGGGCATTTCCGATGGCAGACTTAGACAAAGCCGAAGGCAGACTATTGCGTTTCGACTTGATCGATATGCGGTTGTTTCTGGCGGAAAAAATGCGCCGGAATGAGAACCGGGACTGCATCTAAGCCTCGGGGTATTGCAGGACCGGTGTGAGGTAGTTACAGCCGTTCGCTTGGTTGTGCTTCCAGACGTCAGGCAGCAATTGCAAGCGAGCCCGTATCAACGCCGAGCTGTTCTCTAAGGCCGCTCGATCCTTTCGACGTAACTTGAACGGCACGCGATGATTCAGAGCGCCGCAGCCAGCCACTGGAACATAGCAAGCTCATGAATTGCGCACCCAGCGGGCCGGCGAGGTGATGCTCCCGCTCGGTCCAGTCGAGGCACTGGCGCGCAAGGCCGCGGCGGTTCGGCTTGAGTTTCGTCACATCCAGACCCATGCGGAAAAACCATTCGATGCCATCTGGCGTCATGTCGTATCGCTTGTCTGCCGAAGCAATCAGGAAGCCGCGTGCTAGCAGGCCGTGAGTGATAGCGACACCAATGCGCCCCGCCAAGTGATCGTAGCAGCAGCGCGCGAACTGAAGCCTTTGCGCTTCCTTACTTGGGGGCTTGCGTCGCATGACTTCTGTCACGCCGATCGAGGCGAGGTTTTCCAGCACTGAGGCGACGTGAGAGCCGCCCAACCGGTAATAGCGGTGCCGGCCCTCCGTTTCGACTACCAGCAGGCCGCCCGCAAGAAGCTTTCCCAAATGCGAACTGGCGGTCTGTGGTGTTACGCCGGCGGCAAAGGCCAGCTCGCCGGCAGGCCGGGCACGTCCGTCGAGCAGGCTCATGAGCATGGCAGCACGGGCCGGATCGGCGATCAAGAAGGCGGCGGAAGCGATATTCGGTTGCGGGTTCATCGGCGAACTCCATGGATGTCCGGTCAAGATAGCACCGACGCTGCTCGCATGTTTCGATACGTGTCGAAACATCTTGCATCGAACCCACCGTAGACTTTCGATCATGCTCACGATGGGAGTCAACAATGACCGAAAGCTACGATGCCGAAATCCTCCACGTCTACGAACGCTGGCACGAAACGATCCTCGGGCGCGATCTCGACGGCCTGATGGCGCTCTATGCCGAAGACGCGATCCTTGAAACCCCTCTGATCCTGGCGACCCTGAAAGACAAAGCCCAGGGCATCCTGAAGGGAAAATCCGAGATCGGGGCATTTTTCGAGGCCGGCCTGAATAAATTGCAGAACGATCTGGGTCGCTGGTATCGAACGGGAACGTTCTTCTCCAATGGCCGGCAACTCACCTGGGAGTATCCACGCAATACGCCCCAAGGCGATCAGGTCGATCTTGTCGAGGTGATGGACATCACCCACGGGCTGATCGCCCATCATCGGGTCTACTGGGGCTGGGTCGGTTTCAAGGCGCTCGTTGCCGCCCTCGACGAGCCCGCCACGTGAACGCGCCGGATTCGGAGAGTAAGGGCGCTCTCCAACGTTGGGTTCTGGCGGCAACCAGCGTCAGCTACGTTGTCGTCCTTCTGGACACGTCGATCGTCAATGTCGCCCTGGATCGCATTTCAGCGTCGATGGCGACCCAGATCGCGGGTCTGCAATGGGTAATGACCGCCTATACGTTGGCAAGTTGGCATTCGCCAGCATGCTGCTGACGGGTGGCACGTTAGGCGATCGCTGGGGGGCGCGAAACGTCTACTTTGCCGGCCTGGTGATGTTTACGCTCGCCTCGTCGATCTGCGGGTTAGCGCCGGGTTTGCCGAGCCTCATTGCCGCCCGTGTCCTGCAGGGAGTGGGCGCAGCCATGCTGGTGCCGTGCTCGCTGAAGCTCATCAACCATGCCTGTCCCGATCCGGAGCAGCGGGCACGCGCAGTCGGAATATGGGTCGGTTGCGGCGGGGTTGCGATGGCGGCTGGCCCTCTGATCGGCGGTGTTCTGATCCATCTGTTCGATTGGCGCAGCATCTTCTACGTGAATGTACCGATCGGATTAGTCGGCTTATGGATGACATGGCACATTGCGAGTGACGAAAGGCCAGCCGAGGTCGGCCGTTTCGATCCTCTCGGACAAGTGACTGCGATCGTCGCGCTTGGCGCGCTCATCGGGGTGCTTATCGAAGGCAAGACGCTCGGGTGGCACTCACCGTTGATCATGGCGGGCATCGTCGTCACGATTTTAGCCGGGGCGACGTTCCTTGCGGCCGAGGCGCGAAACTCGCATCCGATGCTGCCGCTTTCGTTTTTCAAAAGTGGTGTTTTCACCGGATCGACCTGTGTTTCCATGGCCTCGGCTTTCGTGTTCTATGGCCTGCTTTTTGTCACCAGCCTCTACTATCAGCAGGCTCGCGGCTACGCCCCCTTGGGGGCCGGGCTCGCATTGCTGCCGATGACGGCGATGGTCGCGGTGGGAAGCATGGTCTCCAATCGCATCGTGAGGCTCTGTGGGGCACGTTGGTCGATGTGTGCGGCGTTCGGCTTCTACGCCATGGGCGCTCTTGGCATGCTCTCAGCCAGCCATTCGTCACCTTATTGGCTTGCCGTTGCTCCGCTGCTGGCGATCGGCCTGGCCTCCGGCTTCGTCTCGCCGGCAGCCACAGCTCCGGCCATGGGAACCGTGGAGAAACATCGAGCAGGCGTCGCTGCTGCCGTCCTCAATTCAGCGCGGCAGACCGGGGCTGCATTGGGCGTTGCCATCTTCGGGACACTGATTGCGACGCTTCATCCGTTCGAGGCCGGCATGCGCGCTGCATTGTGGACTGCAGTGGCTGTATCGATCGCGGCCGCACTGATGTGGCGGTTGGCCTTGATGCAAAACAGGCATGCGCCCGGAATCACTCTTTCGACGGCGCGGGCAGATCGAAGGGTCCATGACGGTGCCGCGCGCTGACCAGGGTGGAAAGCGCTCGAGGTCGATAATCGGTTGTTGTCCGGCCAAGGCACTACACCGGGGCGAACGCCGAATGGCCTGCAGCCGGGTTTCTGTGTCGTTGCAGAACGGTCAGTGGACGCTCGATCGGGGTCGTCGGTGACCACGATTGCCCCTCGCCCCACATACCCCCGTACCAGGTCCCAGGCCTTCAACTCTTGATAGGCGGCAGTGACGGTGGTACGGCTGACGCCCAGTTGCCCGGCGTAAGAGCGGTCTGATGGCAATTGCGCCCCCACTCAGATGCGGCCGGTACGGATTGCGTCAGCGAGGGCCACAGTCAATTGAACGTAGTGTGGCTCGGAAGCGTCGGGATTGGGCTGGAAACCAAGATTGTCCAGCGTTGCAGTCACCGCCATGTCGGGTTCCGTTCGTAGGTCCAATTTTGAATTGGATATTAACATTGGCCGGCAAACCATATAGATTGGCCAGACCTCTACTATGAATGGCCTTCTGCCTGGGATTGCCGCACGCCTGAACACGTTTTTTTGCGCCGGCCAAGCGTCGCTGCGCGAGTGAGCGACCGTACGCACGCTGATCGGTGAGTGCCTCCATATGGAAGGCGTTGGCTTTTGCTGCGCGGAGGTACGATAGTCATTGAAGATGGGGCGGTTGCTTGCTGCTACGGCGGCTTATTGGCTCGGATGGATACGACGATGACCACAGAATTTGCCGCCTGCGATTGCTTGCGCTAAGCGCACGGAGACGCCGCTTTAAAGAAGGCTTGGGAACACACCTTTGACGTGTTCTTCCATGGCCTCAACATGGGTGTGGATCGGCTTTCCTCCAAAGGCGTCGTGCCGCGCGACCCTCGGGTAGCGTTGATCGAAGGTCAGGCCGTCGTGCTCGAAGCAAATGCAATGTTGCTGCGCTCGCTCGGCGAACGCGATTACGGCATGCTGTCTCGCTTGACACATCAGGAACCAGGGAACAACGAATGAATGTCCTCAAGATTGCTGCATTCTCAGACGGGGACGCCGGGGGAAATCCCGCAGGCGTCGTCATTGCCGATGAACTTCCGACGAGTACCGAAATGCAGCGAATCGCAGCGGAAGTTGGATTCTCCGAGACGGTCTTTGCCGCTGAGGCTGGCAGTAGCTGGCGGGTTCGCTACTTTTCACCGGCATCAGAAGTGCCGTTCTGCGGACATGCAACCATCGCCCTCGGCGCGGCGCTGGCTCTGAGGCATGGCGAAGGTGCATTCGCCCTCGTGCTCAACCACGCTGAGATAACCGTCGAGGCACGGCGCACCGGCAACCTCATCCTGGCCACCCTGCAATCTCCGCCCACGCGCAGCAGCCCAGCGCCGGCCCTGCTCGTCTCCGCGGCGCTGCGTCTGTTCGGCTTCACGGACGACGACCTGGACCCCAGGATCCCGCCCGCCCTCATTCATGCAGGTGCAGATCATCTCGTGCTGATGCTCGAGAGCCGCCGGACATTGGCGGCGATGAAGTACAACTTCGATGCTGGTCGCGAGCTAATGATCCAGGAAGGATGGACAACCGTCCTGCTGGGGCACGCTGAGACACAGCAGCGGTTCAACACGCGCAATGCGTTCGCGTATGGTGGCGTGTACGAAGATCCGGCAACCGGCGCAGCAACGGCTGCTTTCGCCGGGTACCTGCGCGACATCCGGTGGCCGCATGCGGGTGCCATCGAGGTCGTGCAAGGTGAAGACATGGGTATGCGTTCTTGCCTGCGAGCGGAAATCACGCCGGCCTTGGGCAGTTCGATCCGGTCTCCGGTACCGCGCGGATCATTCCATCCTGAACGGCCATGTTAAAGAGGTGACTACCATGCTCAAAATCTTCGGTAAGTCCTTGTCCATCAACGTGCGCAAAGTGCTCTGGCTGTGTGCCGAGATGGAATTGACTTATGAGCACGAGCAATGGGGTTCAGGTTTCAGGTCGACTGAAGCGCCAGAATTCGTGGCGCTGAATCCCAATGCAATGGTGCCCGTGATCAAGGATGGGTCGTTCGTGCTGTGGGAGTCGAACAGCATCTGCAGATATCTCGCGAGCCGTAACGGCCGAAGCGACCTTCTGCCGACGGATCCTGAAGGTCGGGCGCGCGTCGAGCAATGGATGGACTGGCAGGCCACGGAGTTGAACAACGCGTGGCGCTTTGCCTTCATGGCGCTGGTTCGCAAAAGTCCTGCGCACACCGATCCACACGTGCTTGCTGCGAGCGTCGCCAACTGGAATCGACACATGCGGATGCTCGACGCGCAGCTTGAAAAAACCGGCGCATTCGCAGCGGGTCATGGCTTTACGCTTGCCGACGTGGTGCTGGGACTGTCCACGAACCGGTGGTATATGACGCCAATGGAGCGTCCGGATCTGCCCGCTGTGCACGCCTATTTTGAACGCTTGAGCCAGCGTCCGGCGTTCCTGCTGCACGGGCGAAATGGCAACCCGTGACGTCTCGCGACATCGCATTTACGACGCTGCGAACGAATCGGTGATTTCACTTCACCGCGTTATACAACTGGATTGAAGCGGATATCTCCTTACGACTCGGCGTGAAAGGGATCCGGCGGGCACGGCAGCCACCCTATGGAAGGTTGGAGTTGGAGGAATGCCATCTCGGGTTCAGCGAGGGGACGTGATTCGCCTGTGACGCGGCGACCGAATCTGGTTGATTATTGACACGGATGGATCCGCCGAAATCCGCTTGACGAACGCTTTTGATCAGAAGCGATGGGCACGTCGTCGATCGCGCGGTGTCGTTTTGGCGCGTTTTCCTCGGGGCGTTGCTGTTGCGCGGAAGGCAGATCTTTTCCATTGATAAGTTCACGACGCTCATATCTTGTGTCTTGGTATAGCGCACAAGAAAAAGCCGAGATGAAATATTGACGGCTGAAGCAGGTGTTTTGCAACTGCGTGTTCTCGCTATGGTTGCATTGCGTCGTGACAACAAACGCAAATCTTGTTTCTGTCCGGGTCTCGAAAGTATGCGCCATAGTAGTGCGGGTGATACTGGGGCCTCAAGCCGGGTGCGCCTTCACATGAGCCTCCAGTCGCGAGAGCACTGGCGTGCGCGTTATTGACTGCGCTGCGATCAGGAGCAAGCAACGCGATCATGTGGCCATTTCCACTGCGTGCCGAATCGCCGTCATATGGCCGGCCGATCAGGAACAGCGGACGGGGGGTGGACGCCGCCATCCATCCCGCCCATTGTTTATCTCTCTCACAAAACTTCAACTGGAGTCGCAGATCTCCCAGAACTGCTGAGTAAAACGTAAAGGCACGTTCAAAGTCGGTAATACCCACGAATACGTGTGAAATCATTGTCATGTTCCTTGCAACAGGCGTTGGTCCCCGGCTGCGATCTCCTTAGTCCAAGGTAGCTCTGCGGTGCAATATGCGTGACGTCATGCTGCGCATGCCGATACGAACGCGTTGACGATCGGTGCAGGCTGCTCCCTGAGCGCTGCGCGCTCGGGTTGAAAAAGTGTCGCAACGAAAAACGGATGTTGAACCATTTCGATAACACGTACGTCGCCTGCCGCATCGTCTCCGGCGACCCGTAACGGGCCTGAAACCAGCGACGTTCTGAACTCGGGGTTAAGTCCATAGCGACAACGGTAGCCCTCCGCTATTTCGCTGACTCCATAGGCGGCAGCGATGTGAGTGCCTGGAAACAAACGCACGAGATCCATGGTTTCAACCAAGGCGCATTCAAGTGGTGAAATCACTGCGCGCGCGGCGCCCGGCGCCGTTTCCGCATGTTCTGCATCCGCCCAGCCAAGCACGTTGCGAGCGTACTCAATGATGGCATGCTGAAATCCCCCGCAGGTACCCAGGAACGGGGTTGCGCTTTCTCGGGCGTGGCGAATGGCAAGGAGTGCGCCTTCCATGTTTTGGTAAGGACTCGCGGGGGTACACCAAATTCCATCGAACGAAGCGATACGCGAAACCGATGCGATTTCGACAGTGGGAATCCATTCAAAATCGACTTCGATCTGCATCGTGTCGGCCGCACGCTTTAAAGCGTGCGGAATAGCCAGGTGAGCCGGCACCGAGTCATCATAGTCACCGACCAGGGCGACAGTAACTTTTGTTTGCATCCTTTTTGCTCTCTTCATTGATCTGCAAAGTGCGAGTACAGCGTGGTCTGCCCTTCGCGCCCTGCTGTGACTTCGAATTTTTCGAGACCATGCCAACGCACACATTCTAGCGGACGGCCGACTTAGAGAGTTCCCTTGATGTTCATGGAGTCCGCGCAGAATAGCTACCATTATTGATGCGTTACTTCCTGAAAGGCGTGAAGCGTCGACAAGCTGCAGTAACGGCCTCGTCTCGGTCTGCATCGCGGTCTCGTTTTTGCTCTTGCAAAGAGCAAGTCATCGGGCACCAGTCTTGACGATAAACCCCGCAAGGTCCGTACGCACCGAGCGGGCTTTCAGCCATTCGAGCGGGATCTGCCATAGCGAAGCTTCGAAGCGGCTATGGAAAAATGCAAAGTGTCCTATCTCGGGATACCCCATCGTTTCCGGGGCAATACGCAAATGGGTAATCGGGCTGTTCCGGAAGTAGGCGAGCAAACGTTCGATTGCCGAAGCCGTGCCGAATTCGTCATCGGTTACGCTGAGTGCGAGCATGGATCCATGAAACGTCGCAAAGCCCTCGACAAGTTTCGCCCGCTCCTCCTCCGTCAACGCATGGGGACCATTCCGGAACGCATCCTCGAAACGGGGTTCGCGCGCAGTCCAGTCGCGTACCACCCCGCGCGGCGTGTCTTCCATCCAGCCGAGCATGCCACCGGGAAAATAGCCGAGAATGGCCGTGAATGCCGGCATGACTGCGTGCCATTTTATCAGCATGCCTAATCGTTTATGACTGGCATAGTCGCGCCAGTGAGCGAATTGGGCGCCCATGGTGAAAACGCGGTCGATCAGATGATTGGATGGGGCCAGTCCTACCAGAACGCCGCCTATGCTATGCGCGACGACCTGCACGGGCTGGTGAGGAAACGTGCTGAATGCCATCTGCAATACCGCTTCGAAATCAAGACGTCCCCAGTCCAGCCATCCTGCTTGCAAGCAGCGGAGGGACGCCGGGCGCGAACCGCCTATGCCTCGATAATCATAGGTAACGACGTTGAATCCGTGCTTACACAAGAACGCGGCGAAGCGTGAGTAATAGCTGCATCGGACCGATGTGGCGGGGTTGATGATGACCACGGGCCGGGGTCCGCCAGCATCAGGCGCGTCGTGATGGAGCCATATCTGGCCCTTCAGCGGGTAGCCGTCCTCCGCATGTATCGTGATCGGCGCAGGCTGGACCTCATTCATTTTTTTCTCTTCTGTGAGGGTTTAGCGGATAGCTCGAATACCTGTTCATCGATTCGCTCTTCCAGGTCAGGCAAGTCTCAATGAAGAACGAGCCACGCTGCACACGGAAAGGTACCCACGCTGGCAATGGTAGACAGGAGAATGGCCGCCGACACCCGCGGCGGATCGGCCTCATACCGTTGCGCGAGCACGTAGATATTTCCGGCTGAGGGCAAGGACGCGATCAGAACGCCTGCCTGTACCCAGAACGGTTCAAGCTTCAAAACGTACTTGAGAACAAGCCATGTCAACAGCGGATAAAAAAACAGTTTTACGAGACTGATCAGGCATGCGGCGACGGCGGTGTTCCGGTCCAGACGCTGCAAGGCGAGGGCGCCGCCGAGCGCGAAGAGCGCCGTCGGACCGGCTGCGCCGCCCAAAAACGCGAGGAAGCGCGTTACCGCTTCAGGCAGTGCGACGTCCGTGCCTGCAAGCACGGCGCCCAACACGATTGCAGCAACGACCGGATTGAACACCGTACCCCGAAGGATCAGCGAAACGATGCCATGCCGGGCGTTGCCATTCGCGCCCATGAGCACGCCGCCGAGCGAAAGGAGCACCATGATCTCTGCGAGGATCGCCATCGCCAGCGGGCCCGCCCCACGCTCGCCGAAAAAGGCGAGCATCAATGGCGGCCCGAGAAAACCCAGGTTGCTGACGGTGGCCGTGGTCGCATGCGCGCCCGCCGCCGCGACCGTGCGCGCAGCGACCAAACGAGATGCGAGCAGAACCAGCACGAAGACGATTACGCCAGATGTAAGGTAGCCCGCATAGAAGCGCGGATTAAACGTCTGACGCAGCGGCTGCGCCGCGATGAGCCGCAGAACCAGCGCTGGAAGCGCAAAACGAAACGAGAATACGTTGAGCGCATCCAGTGCGCCCGAGGTCAGGAGATGCGCACGCGTGGCTGCCCATCCCACTCCGATGACTCCGAAGACCGGCAAGCTGAGCAGAAAGAAGCCGATCATTCTTGCAGGCCGCTGCGCGCTTCGATTGCCGTGAGCACAGCGACCATGTCGGCCTCCCCGAGACCAAGTGCCAGTGTTTCGCCATAGAGTGCGTGGCAGACGTCCAGCAGCGGCGAGGCAATACCGTTCTCACGCGCCGCCTCGGCGATCAGGCGGTTGTTTTCCAGCACGTTGGAGATCGCGGCCTGAACCGCGAAATTCCGGTCGATGAGTTTCGGCGCCTTTACGCGAGATACATCGCTTGCCATCGGCCCGGCATTCAGTACGGCGAGGAATTGGCTGAGATCTAGGCCGTTGCGCTCGGCGAAATGCACGGCTTCGGCTAGCCCGGTGACGAGTGCGATCAGGAACAGGTTGACCGACAGCTTCATCAGAAGGGCGTTGGGAACAGGTCCGCACACCATGGTCTCGCGGCAAATGGGAGCGAGCAGCGGACGGAGCGCTTCCACGGTAACCGCGTCGCCGGCAAGCATGGCGACAAGTTGCCCCGCTTCGGCAGGCTTGCGCGATCCCGAGACGGGCGCCTCGACGTAGCGCCCGCCGGCCGAGCGGATCTCGGCCTCCAGGCCACGTGAATAGGCCGGAGAGGTCGTGCCCATGTGGACGATCGTACGGTCGCGTACGCGGGATGCGAAGTCAAGACCGCCACGGTCGAGTACCGCGTCAATGGCGGCGCCATCGACCAGCATCAGAATGACCGTCGAGGAGCGCGCAAATACCTCGCCCGCATCTCGTGCAACCCATGCGCCGGCAGCGGCAAGCGTCCCGGTCTTCGCCTGAGTGCGATTCCAGACCACGAGCGGCGTGCCGACTGTAGCCAGGTTCAGCGCCATGGCTTCTCCCATTGCGCCGAGCCCGATGAAACCGACCGTCTGTATTGTCATGGTCTTCCGTCAATCACTTGGGTGCATCGCACTGTATTCCTCACTTTCGAATTAGAAAAACGATATTTTTTGATATCTCACATTACAATACATAATACGTCCGTTGCGCGTAATCCCGACATCAACCTTCTTTGAACTTTCGTAAGGGGCGGCGAGCCATCAGACCAAGCGGCTTGAGCGATCGTCCGATTGGTATCAATGAGGTGGCCATTGCAGTCGCTGCCAATTCGCCGCCAGCTCGCGAAATCTCTCAACGTCCGGGACACAAAACGACGGCTGCTCGCTTTACCAACCCGGTGCGGCAGAGCCCAGGCGCGATGCCGGAAGCCGCCAGGCCAGAGCTACGCCGTTCACTGACACAGGCGATCTGCAGCGTTTCGCCGGTCCCCATTCTGTCTGCTCGAGCGAAGCGCAAAAGTCGCCGTTGCTTATAGTCAAACCCTCAGCCGCACTTGGCGTCCGAGGCAGGTCGATCAACGACTGCGCGGTTCGCGCAAGCGATAGCCTGGCCGTCGTTGCCCGATTTTCTGTGAGGCGCCAGATAAAAGACCGGACCACAGCCGCAGCCATCAGATAGCCAGTTGCCTGGTCGATCGCTTGAACGGGCAGCGGCACCGGACGATCCGCCTGTTTCCATTGCATGCCGCCATGCGCAATTCCTGAGCTCATCTGCACCAGGCTGTCAAAGCCTCGGCGGCCACTCCACGGACCGCTCCATCCATAGGCGTCGAGTGACACATCGATGAGTCCCGGGTTGATTGCGCGGCGTGCGGCTTCTGTGTAGCCCAGTTGATCGAGGGCGTCGGGCCGATAACCATGAACCAACACATCGGCCTTCGACAATGACTGCTCGAATATCTCCCGACCATGTGGCGTTTCAAGGTCCAGTCGTGCACAGCGCTTGCCGAGCGTGACCTCGGGTATCAAAGCCGGCTCGTCCCATCCCGGTGGATCGATTCTCAAGACGTCCGCACCATATCCCGCAAGAAAGCGGGTTGCGACCGGACCCGCAAGAACGCGGGTCAGGTCGAGCACTTTCATGCCTGCAAGCGGTCTCGCTTCTTCAGGCTGCCACGCTGGCGGGTCGGTCGCAGCGGCGACGGACGACAACGCAATCAGCGGCTCAGACGCCACTGCCTTGCCTTGAGGATGGGCCTTCCATGCGTCGCTTGTTCGCATCGCGGCGGCACAGCCTTGCTGCTCGACGACCGCAGTTTCGAGTTCTTCGGCGGACCAGCCTGCGACGGCGCCTGCCACGGCAGACTTGTTGTCGGCACATTGCAGCGCACTCAGCGCCGCCGCTTTGTGATGAGGCGCGTTGGTATGAAGTCTGATCCAGCCATCGCGGGTTCGATAGTCCCCGGCGATCGTGTCCCAGGCGGCGGGCAAGGTCCAGCCAACGGGTTGAACTGACCAGCCGAACCAGAGCGAAGCAAGTCTTCGGTCGATGACGACCTCGGGCGCGCGGTCAAGCTGCATCTTGAGCAATTCCCCGATCGCGACGCCGGCTGCCGCTATTGCTTCAGCGGCAAAGTCGGCGACAGGGAACGCAGAAGTGAGTTCGCCCGAGCCTTCCAAGGTGACACGCGTCAGCGCATCGGTGGGGAATTGAAGCGCCTGTAAGGCGGTCTCCAGAAATCTCATCGATAAATTCGTCACGCTGCCCTCCTAAAAAAAGCCGATTGCCGCCGCAACGGTTGTCGTCAAGCTGCCGCGAATTCCGATATCAAAAGACTGCGCAGCTGTTTCGACGCCCAGCATAAACTTGATAAAGTTGACGTCAATCTTGATTTGAATCGTCAATGTCAACACGGTGATTACGATGGGCTGGATTACGGCAGCAGAAGCACTTGGCATTTTGGGCGTCCGTCCGCAGACGCTTTACGCAAACGTAAGCAGGGGGAAAATCCGCGCGCAACCGGACAAGGCTGATAGCCGCCGCAGCCTCTACCATCGCGAGGACGTACTGCGAATGGCAAAGCGTAGCAACGGTCGAAGGAAAGTCGAGACGGTCGCCGCCCAAGCCATTGAGTGGGGTGACCCTGTGCTGCCGTCGGCCATATCCACGGTGATCGATGGACGGCTCTGGTATCGCGGTCTGGACGCTGTTGCGCTTTCAGGAACAGCCTCGCTGGAAGACGTCGCCGCTTTGCTGTGGGACTGCCCGGAGGCGCCCCGTTTGCGACCCGCGACCAAGGGCGATCGTGTCATTCATGGCCGTGGCGGTTCCGGTGGCGCCTTGCGTGCGGGACTCATTGCGTTGTCGGAGCGAAGCGCAAACGACCTGCCGTCAATAGGCTGTGCGCTGCCCGTTCTCCGCGAAGAGGCGGCAAGCGTGCTCGTGACCTTAGCCCAGGCGATGCTTGGAAACGAAGAGTCAAGCGGCGACCGCCCGCTGAGCGAACATATCTCGACCTTATGGGCACGCAGGGACGCGGAGGACATGATTCGCCGTGCGCTTGTCCTGCTTGCAGACCATGAACTGAATGCATCCACGTTTGCCGCGCGCGTGACTATTTCGACGGGCGCTTCCCTGGCGGCAGGGATGCTTGCGGGGCTTGCGTCACTGACCGGTCCACTCCACGGGAGAGCGTCGCTGGCGCTCAATGCGCTGATCGCATCGACAGAGCGTCTTGGCGTTGAGCAAGCCGTACGCGAATGGCTGGCGCAGGGACGGACGTTACCGGGGTTCGGACACCCGCTTTATCCGGACGGCGACGTTCGGGCCGCCGCGTTGCTGGAGTTGCTGCCAACGCGTAGGGCTTATACGGAACTCCTGGGCTATGTGGCGCGTTCTGTTGGTGAAGCGCCTAATATCGACTTCGCGCTCGCCGTCATTGCCGAGACATTCGACTTGCCAGCCGAGGCGCCGTTTATCCTGTTCGCGCTTGGCCGGTGCGTCGGGTGGCTCGCACACGCGCTGGAGCAAGTGGAAGCGCATCGTCTGATCCGTCCGCGGGCACGTTATGTCGGCGTCGTGCCGGACGTTGAATAGATGCAGGTTGCGTATCCGACATCCGGCGATCGAGGAGACGGGATATGGTGACCGCAAGAGGTGCAGGGATCGCTATCGCGTCGCAGAATCAGCGCATAGCGTTATTCGGGAATCCTGCGCTCTGCCTGTCAGATGCGATGACGTGGCTTGGTAAGGCGAATATCTGTTCCGATCAACCGCGTCAGCGCCATGTCTGGTCGTCAAGCAGCCCCGAGCGTTACGCGTGCTCTTGAGCAAGCGCTCGCGACTGCGTCAGACCGCTTACCAAACCGAACACCACGATATTCACGGCGAGTGCAAGTAACCCAATATTCGCATCCTTGATCGAATCGGGAAAAGAAGGGAACATCGTTCCGATGCTTAGATGCATCGTAGTGGTAACGACGACCACCGCCACCCCTGCCACGATACCGCTCATCGCGCCATATTTTGTCGCTCGTGTCTGATGCATGAGACTCGCGATCAGCGCGGGAAACAGTTGAGTGACGAAGCTGTAGCCCATCAAGAGAAGTGACACGATCGTCGAGCCGCCTTGAAGCGTGAACCAGATCGCGACCAGGGCAACGACGGGGACCAACCATCTCGCGAGCTTGCCAACCTGCGTATCGGACGCCTGGCGATTTATTGCGCCGCGGTAAATATCATTTGCAAGAAGCGTTGAGGCGGACGTGAGAATCATCGAGCCGGGAACAAGCGCCGTCAGTACACCGGCGGCTCCGATGACGCCGACAACCCAAGGATCAAATGTCTGGATCGACAGCCGGAAAAGAGACAGGTCAATGTCACCGCCCGTCAGACCCGGAACCTTGAGTGTCGCTGCAAATCCGACGAAGAATACGAACAAAAGGATGAGCTGATAGATCGGCAGAATGATGGCATTGCGCCGGAAGGTCCTCTCCTCCCGAGCGGTAAAAACGGAACCGAAGGTGTGCGGCCACATGAAAAAACCGAGCGCCGTAAGCAGCACAGTGGATTGAAACCACGAAACGCTCGATCCTTTGGCGGGAAACGTGAGGAAGCCCGGTTTCGCAATGTCGATGGCGTGAAACATCGCGCCTATGCCGCCATAGAGGTGGTACGGAAGGTATATCCCGAGCACCAGTACTACGGTGAGGATCAGGATGTCCTTCACCACGGAATTCCATGCCGAACCCCGCACGCCGGAAAGAATCACATACGCGGTGACTACCAGAGCGCCGATCCAGACCGCAGTGGTCGAAGAGATCGCCCCATAAGACGCGGTGGCCACAATGATGCCCAACCCCTTGAGTTGCAGCACGAGATACGGAATGAGAGCAACGACGCCCACGACCGCGACAAGTACGCCGAGGGCCGGGCTGTCGTATTTGCGGGCGAAGTAGTGAGGCTGTGAAACAAGTCGATGCTGTTTCGCGTAACGCCAGATCGGTGGCAGCATCCAGTAAGAAAGAATATAGGCGAGCGTCCCGTAGGCGAGAATGTAGTAGACGGGTGCGCCCTTGCCGTACGCGAAGCCGCTCCCGCCGAGAAAAGTGAAGGTCGTATAGATCTCGCCTGCCATGAGCAGAAAAACAAACGCGGTGCCAAAGCTGCGGCCTCCAACCGTCCATTGCTCAAGATCCATGTCATGTCCGCGACGCGCGCGGACTCCGAGATAAAGCGCAAACAGGGTCGCCGCGGCAATGATGAATAATGCGCTGCTCATGACCGCACCTCGCCTACGTGATCAATCGGCCCTCGGTTTGCCGGATCAAGGCGATAAATGATCCCCATGATGACCGCGCTCAATACGATCCAGATGACGATCCATGCGAGAACGAATGGCATGCCGAGAATCAGTGGCTCAACGTGGTTCGCGAATGGAACGCCTACCAGGATGCCGATAAACGGAAGTGCAGCCATGATTCGGAAAAGCATGATGGACGGCTCCTTGAGCAAGCGCGGCCGATGCCGGCGGGCACCGCAGCGTGGCTAACTGTATGCCTGCTTCATCCATGTCGTAAAGCTAATCAAAATTATGTAGGGCGATCGAAAGGCAGTAGTACGGTCGCTGGTAGAAGGTCAAGTGTCGGATTCAAAAGACGTATTTTCGACAACTGCTTTACGCAAATGACGCCGCGTTGTTATACCGCCCAAGTCTAAAAATCCCTGCCATGTTGCGTTGCGGCTAAATCGAAATGCCGAGATGCAGGCCAATCAGCAGAGCGGCATCCTCGTGCGATTGCAGGTGCATTCCTTCCAAAGCCACGCGCAGTCAACACATGTCATTTCGCACATAGACTTGTTGCTCTCCCAAGGATGGGTTGCGCGACCGGATCCCGATATGGTCTGGTTGCGCAGTCCGAAAGGCTGTGACGACCCACATCGATATGGGGGGACACGCATGACTTCCGCCAACGGATCGCCTCATGCCTGCACGCGAATGGCTGACGCGAAAATATCTGAAGCGTTGATGTCCGAACCCGAAGTCATGTTGCAGCGTTTTTCATGCACCGCTGGCGTCAACATAAGGAGATTCCCGGCGCGACCGAATATGGCCGTTATCGCCCTGGCAATATAACGCGCATTTCCCCGTGGCTATGGGTTCTGCCTTTTGATGGTGGTACTTTTCGGAGCGTCACTGCGGCGCGGTTCAGACCGACTGGTAGAAGCCGTAGCAGCGATGCAGCGATAACGCTACAACGACCCCCAAAAAAAGCCGCAGCGCAAACCAACGCGAGCACAGAGACATGAGCCAGCCCATCCGCTTCTACCACCGCAACGCGATCCGCGAAGTCAGCGACGCGCCCGTCACCCAGACCGTGCTCCAGTATCTGCGCGAAGACGCGCGTTGCACGGGCACGAAAGAAGGCTGCGCCGAAGGCGATTGCGGTGCGTGCACGGTGGTACTGGGCGAGCCCGACGACGCGGGCGGCCTCAAGTTCAAAGCTGTCAACGCGTGCATCCAGTTTCTGCCGACACTCGACGGTAAAGCGTTGTTCACCGTAGAAGATCTGCGTCAGCCGGACGGATCGCTGCATCCGGTGCAAGAAGCGATGGTCGAATGCCACGGCTCGCAGTGTGGCTTCTGCACGCCTGGTTTCGTGATGTCGATGTGGTCGTTATACGAAAAGCACGGCCACGAACATTCATGCGCGACCAAATCCGTACCGTCGCGCGCCGACATCTCTAACGCGTTAACGGGCAATTTGTGCCGATGCACCGGCTACCGTCCCATCGTCGACGCGGCGGTGCGGATGTTTGAATTGCCTGCGCCAAAAGCGCCAGTGGATATCGCTGCAATCGCTCGTACCCTCGCAACGCTTGAACGCGAAGACACTTTTAGCTACCAACATGCGGGCCAACGTTTTGACGCGCCAAGCACCGTCGACGAACTCGCCCGCATCAAGGCTGCACAACCGTCGACGCGAATCCTCGCTGGCAGCACCGACATCGGCCTGTGGGTCACGAAACTGATGCGCGATCTCGGCGACATTGTGTACGTCGGACGAATAGGCGCACTGCAGAAAATCGAAACGTCGGACAACTGGATTGAAATCGGCGCAGGAGTCTCGGTAGAACGCGCGTATGAAGAGCTCGCGAAGCACTATCCCGAGCTGACGGAAATGTGGAAGCGCTTCGCTTCGCTGCCGATCCGCAACGCCGGTACGCTCGGCGGCAACATTGCGAACGGTTCACCCATTGGCGACTCGATGCCCGGCCTGATCGCGCTGGGCGCGCATGTGATAGTTCGCGGAAACGACGTCGGGCGCGTCATGCCGCTTGAAGACCTGTACCTCGCGTATCAGAAGAAAGACATGGCGGAACACGAGTTCGTTCTCGGACTGAAAGTGCCGACGCGCACTGGGTCGCGCGCGAATCTGCAGTTTCGCACTTACAAGTTGTCGAAGCGATTCGACTCGGATATCTCAGCCGTTTGCGCGGCGCTTTCGTTTGTCGCCGACGACAACATGATTCGCGATCCACGCATCGCGTTCGGCGGAATGGCTGCGACCCCAAAGCGCGCGACGCACGTCGAAGCGGTGCTGCGCGATGCTGAGTGGCACGAGGCCACTGCACAGGCAGCGATGGCCGCGCTCGCGAACGACTACGCGCCGTTGTCCGACATGCGCGCGTCGAGCGACTACCGGCTCGAAGCCGCGAAGAACACGTTGCATCGTTTCTGGCTCGAGACGCGACCGGACAATCCGTTGCCAAAAGCCGCGATCGACGTGCGCGCGGTCATTGCTTCCTGAACGTCAAGGACACGGAGAACAATAGAATGAACCAGCAAGCAGAACCGTTTCTGAGGGACATGAAGGAAGCACAGGACCTTCTCGAAGGAAACTTTACACAGGTCCACGTTTCCCGGCCGCACGAATCCGCGCATCTGCATGTCAGCGGCCGCGCAACCTACACTGATGACATTCCGGTGGTCGCCGGCACGCTGCACGCAGCGCTCGGATTGTCGGCAAAGGCGCACGCGAAGATCGTATCGATGTCGTTCGATGCCGTGCGGGCGACGCCCGGCGTTGTCGCCGTCTTCACTGCCGACGACATCCCCGGCGCGAATGACGTCGGCCCGATCATTCATGGTGACGATCCGATCCTCGCCGACGGAGTCGTGCAATTCGTCGGCCAGCCCATGTTCATTGTCGTCGCGATGTCGCACGACATTGCCCGGCGCGCTGCACGCCGGGCGGAGGTCGTCTACGAGGAATTGCCGGCGATCCTCACGCCGCAACAGGCACGTGCGGCCGACTCCAGGGTGCTGCCCCCGATGAAACTCGCGCGTGGTGACGCCGCCGCGAAGATCGAGTGGGCCGCGCATCGCGAAACAGGCGAAATGTTGCTCGGCGGCCAGGAGCAGTTTTACCTGGAAGGTCAGATTTCGTACGCCGTGCCGAAGGACGACGACGGCATGCATGTATGGTGCTCGACACAGCATCCGTCGGAAATGCAACACATGGTCGCCCACATGCTCGACGTCGCGTCGCACAACGTGTTGGTCGAATGCAGGCGGATGGGTGGCGGTTTCGGCGGCAAGGAGTCGCAATCGGGCCTGTTCGCGTGCTGCGCGGCGCTTGCCGCATGGAAGCTCCAGTGCCCCGTGAAATTGAGGCCCGACCGGGATGACGACATGATGGTCACCGGCAAGCGTCACGATTTTCATTACACGTATGAAGTCGGTTATGACGACACCGGTTTGATCGACGGCGTGTCTGTTGACATGACGTCGCGTTGCGGTTTTTCAGCCGACCTTTCGGGCCCGGTAATGACGCGCGCGCTGTGTCACTTCGACAATGCGTACTGGCTTCCGCACGTGTCCATTGACGGCTTCTGCGGCAAGACGAACACGCAGTCGAATACTGCGTTTCGCGGCTTCGGCGGACCGCAGGGCGCGTTCGCGATCGAATATATCGTCGATAACGTCGCGCGCTCCTTGGGGCTGGATGCGCTCGACGTACGCCGCCGCAATCTTTACGGAAAGACCGAGCACAACGTAACGCCATACGGTCAGGCGGTCGAAGACAATGTGATCCACGAATTGCTCGACGAGCTGGAAGCCACGAGCAACTACCGCGCGCGTCGAGAAGCCGTTCGGGAATTCAACGCGAACAATGACGTGCTTAAAAAGGGCCTCGCGTTGACGCCGGTGAAGTTCGGCATCGCGTTCAACGTAACTCACTTCAACCAGGCCGGCGCACTGGTGCACATCTATACCGACGGCTCGGTTCTCGTGAACCACGGCGGTACGGAAATGGGTCAAGGGCTTAACACGAAGGTTGCGCAGGTAGTCGCGCACGAGCTCGGCATACGTTTCAATCGTGTACGCGTTACGGCGACTGATACGAGCAAAGTTGCGAACACGTCGGCGACTGCGGCATCGACAGGAAGCGATCTGAACGGAAAAGCTGCGCAAGACGCCGCCCGGCAATTGCGCGAACGGCTGGCCGCGCTGGCCGCGGAGCACTATGGCAAAGGACAGGTCGACGCGCGCGATGTGCGTTTCGTCGACGACCGGATTGTAGTTGGCGACGCGGCGATCCCTTTCGACGAGGTGATCATGCAGGCTTACCGTGCGCGGGTGCAACTGTGGTCCGACGGCTTCTACAAGACGCCGAAGCTCTACTGGGACCAGACGAAAATGCAAGGCCGGCCGTTCTCCTACTACTCATATGGAGCCGCGGTCTCCGAAGTAGTGATCGATACGCTGACCGGCGAAATGCGCGTGCTGCGCGCCGATGCGTTGCACGATGTAGGCGCGTCGCTGAATCCTGCCCTGGATGTGGGACAGGTGGAGGGCGGATTTATTCAGGGAATGGGCTGGCTCACGACCGAGGAATTGTGGTGGAACGCAAACGGCAAACTGATGACCCATGCACCGTCGACGTACAAGATCCCGACCGTCAATGATTGCCCGCCTGTGTTCGATGTCCGGTTGTTCAAGAACCGCAATGTGGAAGACAGCATCCACAGGTCGAAGGCTGTCGGCGAACCGCCTTTGCTGCTGCCGTTTTCGGTGTTCTTCGCGATCCGCGATGCGGTGGCGAGCGTCGGCAATTACACAGTGAACCCGCCGATGAACGCGCCCGCGACCAGCGAGGAAATCTTGAAAGCGGTGGGTGCCGTTCGCGCGGCAGTTGCTGCAGCGGGTTGATTGCAGGCTCGCTATGGAAATCATTCCGAGACCCGAGGTTATCAGCGCTCGCCGCGCGTGGCCGTCCGTACCACCGACCCATATCGTCCTGTTTGGCGCGGGGCACGTCGGTCATGCGCTTGTTACCTTGCTCGGAATGCTGCCTTGCGTGGTGCAATGGGTCGATGCCCGCGACGAACTGTTCCCTGATCAAGTGCCCGCCAACGTGCAAATCGAGGCGACCGATTCGCCGGATGCCATTGTGGATTCGGCGCCGCCCGGCGCCTATTTCCTGGTGATGACGCATGACCATTCGCTGGATTTTTCTCTGGCGTATCGGATCATGCGTCGCACCGATTTCGCTTACTTCGGCATGATCGGGTCGAACACGAAACGCGTGAAGTTCGAGCGGAGGTTGATTGATCGTGGTGTGGACGCCGAGCGATTGACGGAGATGATTTGCCCGATCGGCGTTGAAGGAATCGTCGATAAAGCGCCTGGGTCCATTGCGGTCTCGGTCTGTGCGCAGTTGATGCAGGTCAGGTCGGCGGTTAATTCTTGTTCCGGGTCTTAGCGGTCACTTGAACCAATTCGTCAGTTGGCGTTGAGGCCAAGCTGGCGCGACAGTGTGCTACCGATGTCGCCGAGCCGATCGGCGGGATCGAAATGGCGCTCGTCGCGCTGACCGACAACGCGCGCATCGAGGTGAAGATTATCCAGCCGTTGCGATTTCAAATCGGAAACGGGGTCGACCCGCGCTCCAGGCCGGGAAATCCGCCTGACTATTCGGGCCGGAGCCGTCGCGACGGACATTCACGTGTTAAGCCACAGCCGCCTATCCTGATCACATGTCGTCATCAAACCAGGAAGCTGGATGGGACTTGATGCCTACCGTTCAATTGAATAGTGAATCTGGCTGCTTTCGATCATAGATAGACATTCAAGGATACAATTAGCGCGCTTACATAGGTTTGCATGAACGTAAGCATTGCTACGTGAAATGGATCGATGCTTGGATATTGCAAGCTGAACCTCAGAATCCCGCGCGCTACTATGCCTTTCCTAAGTATCTGGGCGCAAGCTTCCGGGTCCAGCCGGACCTTTCAGGACATGTCAATATGCGGCAGAACTCCTCGACCACACCCTCTGCGTATGGCCGCACCGCACGTTTTTTTCACTCGGCCACCGTGCTGCTTCTTGCGAGCCAATTTGCGATTGCGTGGACCATGCCCGATGTTCATCGCGGCACCCAGCCGGTCGGTCTGATCGCTTGGCATTTGTCGGTTGGCATGCTTATCCTGCTGCTGGTGGCCGTGCGAATCGTTTGGCGCTTCACGCATCCGGCGCCCCGCGAGTTGCCAGGCATCCCCCGTCCATTAGCGGCGGTTGCGCGCCTCACACACTGGATGCTTTATCTCCTACTGATAGCACTGCCGCTCATGGGATGGGCCAACGCCTCGTCCAGAGGGTGGCCGAGCTTCCTGGGCACTCTCTTGCCGTTGCCGGCGCTTTCGCCGGAAGGATCGCCATTCGGACACTCGCTTGGCGATTGGCATAAGATTTTTGCCTGGGTTCTGCTCGCGCTTGTTGTAATGCACGCGGCCGCTGCGGTTTTCCATCATTTTGTTCTTCGCGACGCCACCCTTCGACGCATGTTTCCCACATCGCGTGATAGCGCATAGTAAGCCGCCGAGTGCGTGATGAGAAATACTTTCATTCGCACTCAAGCGTGGTCGAAGGGTTGTAGCGTCTCTATGCATACGTGCCCGTTATTCTGCGAATCTTTCAATCACGGAACTGCGGAGACTCAGCATGGCATCAAAATCCGAGCTCAGACGATTTCGCAGCAACTTGTCCGGTGAACTCGACAGCGCCGCGCTCTACGAAACACTTGCCGGCGCTGAGCACGATAGCGAACGCAAGCAGGTTTATGCGAAACTTGCGGCATCGGAGCGCGACCATGCGCGCGTCTGGTCCGAGAAACTGCGCGCCAACGGCGTGAGCGTGCGCACCTGCCAGAACCATTTTGCTGACTGCATTTGCCGGACTCGTGGCCGGAGCTTGTTCCATGGCGCTTGGGGAATGGCTGTCGGTCACGAACGCACGCGAACTCGCGCGTACGCAGATCGCGAAAGAAGCCGACGAACTCGAACATACGCCCGACGCGGAGCGACACGAACTCGCGCTGATCTATCAGTCGAAGGGGCTCGGCGCCGCAGAGGCGCGTCGCAGCGCAAATCATGAAGGCAAATTCTGATCGGCATGGTAGCGGCAGGGTTTACGTTCGGTGTTGGCAAGCTGCTGGGCGTGTCGATGTCCTGAGATCAACTTACCCAGGCCCGGCTGCTTTCGCATGCTATGTAAGCCTCTGCTAATTATTGTTTCGCCTTCTGAACCTATGATGAGGCGTGGGTCGACTTCGGAGTGGGGAGGCCAACAATGAATACGAACCCCGACTGTTAAGGTAAGACAGGCCGGCCCACCCGTCTACGCCGACGCGTCCCCCGTCGGCGTGTTGCAAGCACAATGTTTCAACAGGTTCGAAGGTGCGGCGTCATGTCAAACGGTTGGCTGGATGGAGTGGGGGCCGTTGCCGGGATCTTGCTCGGCGTCGCGATTCCCGCACAGGAGGCCATACGCGCGCGTAAAGCATTCGGCGCGCATCTGGCTGAGCGCATCCGCGAAACTACGGATGCTTTCGATTTTGCAGAAGCGCTCGCACGGCAAGCGTTGTACGCTATAAGCGGGCCGGCGCGTGAACGCGCCCGTTTCGCTGCGGCTTACAACCGCTCGTATATCGAGCATATCTTGAGACGCGTGGATGCCGCCGCCAATAACGCGGTGAAAAACATACCCGAAGACACAGCCGGTTTCATCATTGCGACGGCGCACGCTCGAGCCAGCATGCGCGATTTCTTCGACAACCTTTCGGCCGCGAATTTGACTACGTCCTCGCCGTCCGCGCTGCGCGGCTTGTTCGATCGCCTTGGCAGTGACCTGCGCGAGCTCCACACTGCAGGTGACCGTATGCTGAAGATGCGGCATGTTGGACTCGCGGCTATCGGCATGTGCCGCGCATTCTGGGATCCCCGATGAGAGTGTTGCTGGTTGAAGACGACTGGATGATCGGCGAGGTGGTCAGGGACGCGTTGAAGGACGCGTCATGCGGGGTGGACTGGGTGCGCGATGGACATCAGGCGCTAAGCGCCGTCAAGGTTCACTCCTACGAAGCCGTCCTGCTCGACCTTGGCTTGCCGAGGGCCGACGGCATGAGCGTCCTGAGCGCCATTCGCGCCAGCGACAATGCCACCCCAGTCCTGATCATCACGGCGCGTGACGGCGTCGCCGACCGCATTCGCGGGCTGGACAGCGGGGCCGACGATTACGTTCTCAAGCCGTTTGAAATGTCCGAAGTGCTCGCGCGCTTGCGTGCGATTGTGCGGCGGCGTGCGGGCGTCGCTGCGCCCGTGCTGACCAATGGCATCATGTCGCTGGATCCTGCCACCCATGAAGCGTGCTCGCCAGGGATATCGTTACGGCTTTCAGGACGCGAATTTGCGTTGCTGCATGCGTTGATGATTCGTCCCGGTGCGATCCTGTCGCGCACCGAACTCGAGGACCGCATCTACGGCTGGAACGAAGAGGTTGAAAGCAATGCAGTTGAATTTCTGATTCACTCGCTGCGACGAAAACTCGGCAGCGATACGATCAAAAATGTCAGGGGTGTCGGATGGATGGTATCGAAAGGCGGGTAGGGCAGTCGCTCCAGTTGCGCTTGTCCATGTGGCTCGCAATTGCCGTTCTTTTGAGTGCCGTCGCGGCAGGCATTTTTTCGTTCAAGGCCGCGTTCCACGAAGCCAACGAGATCCAGGATCAGCAGCTCAAGGAAGTGGCTACGCTCGTCACGGCGGAAAATGTGGACTCCATGGCGGAAGGCTCCGTGCATTATGTGCCGGAGTTCGAGCCGGAGGCGAAGGTCGTAGTGCAAAAGCTAGGCAACGTCAACACGCAGCGCCTGCTCGACTTGCCCCCTACGCTGTCTGATGGCATGAGGACGCTGACTCTCGGCAACCGCGAATGGCGCGTTGTGGTCCGCACACTGGCGCCGGGTACCCGCGTAGCCGTTGGCCAGCAGACTTCCGATAGAAACGAAATCGCCCGCAATAGTGCTGTCGCCACGCTAATTCCGTTTCTTGTACTGGCGCCGGTGTTGGTCGGGGTCGTGTTCCTGTTGGTCAGGCATATGTTCAAGCCCCTCGCGCGGCTTGCCGCAGAACTCGATGTCCGCCCTGATCACGATCTTTCAGAAATACGGGTTACCGGCGACCCGCAGCTTCCGGCCGAGATCGTGCCATTTCTTGTTGCCAATAACCGCATGCTCGCGCGCGTTGCCCAGTCGGTTGCGCTCCAGCGGCGTTTCATAGCCGACGCAGCGCATGAATTGCGCTCGCCGCTTACCGTGCTTTTGCTGCAGGCAGAGCGGCTGGATTTGTCGGAAATGTCGACGCAGGCGCGCGAACGCTTTACTGCCTTGAGCAATGGCCTCACGCGCACGCGCGCGCTCGTCGAGCAGTTGCTGACGCTCGCGCACGCGCAGGAGGGCGACGGCATTGAGGCGAATCTCAGCCCGGTCGCGCCGGCATTTCGCCGCGTGCTCGAAGACCTGATTCCGCTTGCGCAGGCGCGCCAGATCGATATTGGCGTGACCGGAGATTCAGACGTTTGGGTCCCCGCCAACGAAGCGGACCTGGGCACGGTGCTAAAGAACCTCGTCGATAACGCAATCCGCTATACGCCGGCGGGCGGGCGCGTGGACTTGTCGGTGCATACGAAGGACGGTCGTACGTCGATCGTTGTCGAAGACAACGGTCCGGGCATTCCCGAGGAAGAACGCGCGCGGGTGTTCGACCGATTTTATCGTGTGCTTGGCTCGGGGCAAAGCGGGTCTGGGCTTGGGTTGTCAATTGTGCAGACGATCGCGACCCGGATAGGCGCATCACTTGCGCTAGGAGACGCAGTCTGGAGTGAGCGCGGCGGCCTTCGCGTCACATTGACTTTTTCGATAGTGGATCAGGCCAGTGCATCTCTTGAACCAGGTCATAAGCGCCCCAATGAGCCGGGAGCCTGTAGCGTAGTGTCAAACCGTCACCCTTGCGGGACAGGGCTGCAAGAGGATCGGTGACGTTTTGAGCGCCGCGCATGACGGGGTAGAGGACGGATGTCAATTTTCGAGTGAAGGGCCAGAGGGAATGTCGACAAGGGCGATGATGCGCGCCATTTCGGAGGCGAACCTACTTCACTCTGATTCGCTGATTTCCGCGACGTTCTTTGATTAGTAACCCAAAGCAGTTTTCCGAGATCTTGCAAGATGGTGCGAGCTGCTGACTGGTCAAATTGAAATTCTCGCACTATTTGCAAAAGGGGTCGGTCGAGATCGACTCAGGTCACGGATATATGAGCGCTGCCCGATAGATGATCCCAGCTTCGAGTCCCGGGACGTGCAAGTTGGACCAGAGCTGGAACGGCTCCGAAGTAAGATTTCCCGGCGGCCGTCTAGGGACGTAAGCGCCTCCTAAGTCTGAAGCCCTAAGCTTGTTGTCTCTCAGTTGTCCGGGCCTCGTGGTTTGGTCAACACTTTACGGCGTGGAAAGTTCACGCCGTTTTTTTGTCCCTTCTGCTGTCGGCGGGTACATTTACCGTCCCTAGGCATTGATAGGTCGAGGGTGCTTGTTCGTCGGATCCTCCCTGGGTACGTCGAACAGGCTATGAGCGACTCGGAAACCGAGGAATTACTGCAAACGGACCGTCGGCGGTATTGACTACGCGCGATGCGCCACATCCGATACGTTAGAACTCGACTAGCATGGAATAACGAATAGGACATTGAGGTTCAAATGGTTAGGCGGTATTCGCGTGCCCGTGATGCAGCAATTTATACGCTACCGATGTTTGGCAAAGACCTTTTCGCGGAGGTGCTGTTTCCTCAATCCTGGAACATTGCTCCCGGAACGGTTCAACCCGTAATATATTGCGGCGGACCGACGTCCGCCCGCTGGGGGTTCGTACCTGTCTTTGCAGGTACGAGACGACCTATGCTAACAAGCTGTCGTCTTGACGACAAAAACTCAGAGACATGGAAAACGATGTGTCGAATTGCACGTCTCATCGTTCCGGCAGATGGTTGGTACGAATGGTTGGCGACGGATGGTGTCGAACAGCCCTACTTCATAAAACCAAAAGATGGCGGCCCCGTGTTCTTGGCGGCGTTGAGTAGTTATTCATTCGACGAAGAAGCCCAGGCGACCGACGGATTTGTGATGGTGTCGAGCAGTACGGACGTCGGGATCGTTAACAGTCATTCGCATCGACCCGTCGTCTTGAATGCATTCGATGCCGTCCGATGGTTGCATCCAAAGACTACGTTTGGCCTCGCGAAGAAGATAGCGGCTGATTCAATAATGCCAAGGCAAATGTTCCGGTCATTTGAGGTGAGCGTTGGCGTGAACAGTGTTCGCAACGATGAGCCTGCATTCAATGATCCGCTGTCCGATGGCATCGCTATGTCCCTTAAATGACATTCGAACGTGCAGGTCGAAGTACATCAAGCGATGGCGTTCGATGCCGCAATGCTGATTCAAAACATTAAATAATGAAGAACTCGACACTATTAGAATTGCGTTCGAGAGCGAGAGCGCTTCAGAACAGATCAAGAATAAGCGCGATGGATGACGTTGATTTTTTCGTTTCTGTGATGGGGCTCATCAATGATACGGAGCGAGCGTTCGAGGGGATTGAGCAGGCGACTTGTTTGTTATCTCAGGCCTCGTCGTATGCGACGAGTGCGCATATGGAACTGGCACTCGCGGCGATTCAGGCTCTGTTCGTGACCATCGGTTGCTCAGGGGATGATCCGGAGGCGCATCTTTAGACTCGAGTCATGGCGCTGCGTCCAAGGTGGTGTGTGTAGCGTTACAACAAGAGAGCACGCGCCTCCATATCCTACTGGCGAAAGGCCGTGACGGGCATCGATGATGCGAGCGTGGACGTCGTCTGTTTACCGGGAATCAGGGACATCCGGTTACGTACGCGTGCCGCGTTCTTTCAGCTTGATTATTGCAACATTAACGCCCGGTATCGAGCTAAGCGTCCCTTAAGGGAGCCTCAAGCATCGTACGTCGGCGCACTGTCTATTGCGCTGCTTCAACATCCCCGATCCGATCAACTTGCGTGATTCCTATCAGATGGTCTTTCCGGACAACCAGGAGATTGTCCCGGATTTTTAATTGTCGGGTCTGATCGGCGATAAGCAATTGATGTATTAAACGCATTAACGTCGCGAAGTTTTTAAATAACCATGAGCATTTTTTCTGAGTGTTGATCCAATGCTTCCCGTTGATCGATTTGACGGCAGGCGCGCATGCCGGTCAGCTGGGAATACCCAATTGCGATTTCAGGAGACAAAAATGAAAAGACGGATAAAGCAATACGGCGCATCAGTCGCTGCCGGATCGATGGTCGCTCTGCTGCTCGCCGCGTGCGGTGGCTCGGACAACGGCGGCGGTTCGACGCCCCATCTGATAACCAACATTGCGGTGCCCAACTCAGTAAGCCCTGCGTTCAGTTTCGACATCAGCTACGCAGACCAGGGCAAATACTTCTTGGCGGACCGGAACAACAAGGCCATCGATGTCGTGGATACGACCACCAACAAGCTCATCGCACAGATACCGGGTGGTTTTGCCGGCAATGGCGCAACAACCACGGATTCCGGGCCGGATGGCCTGATAGGCTTGCCAGGGACGAGCACGCTGTATGCGGGTGACGTCAATGGCGTCAAGGTTTTCAATACTTCTAGTCAGACTCTTACTAAGTCCATCCCGATCGCGACCACGGGTAATCGCACCGATGAAGGGTGCTTCGATCCGGACGACCACCTCGTTGCAGTGGCGAATCCGGCAGACACGCCACCATTCCTTACGTTCATCAACACGGACACGCAGGCTGTCGTGTCGAAGCTGAACTTCAACGGTTCGTCGGGCCTCGAGGCATGCGAGTACGACGCCAGCACGAAGAGCTTCCTGATCAACAACGACGGTACGGCAGTCAATCCGGACGGCGAGCTTGACCTCATCCCCGCGAGCTCGGTGACCGCGGGACAACCAGCTGTGACGAAAGCTTTTCCCCTCGGCGCGTGCGCACCAGCCGGACTTGCACTCGGACCGAATCAGGATGTCATGGTGGGCTGCGATCCTGGCGCCGGCGATCCGCTGATAACACTGATCCTCGACCGCACGAGTGGCGCTGTGCTGGCCAAATTACCGTTTGGCGGCGTCGACCAGATCGCCTATGACAAAACATCGAATCGCTATTTCCTGCCCGCGCGACATTGGGTGACGAGCGGCACGGCGGCGGCATCGGGATTCACCCCGGAGATGGCGATTGTAGATGGCACTAGGCGGACGATCGTCGCTCAGGTCGCTGTTGGCACAGGTGCACATTCGGTCGCGGTCGATGGTCCGTCAGGCCAGGTCTATGTGCCGTTCCAAGCGGGCAGCGCGGCGTTCCCGAACGGCGGTATCTCAGTGTTCTCTGTGCATTGAATGCAACGTGAGTGCGTCGCTTCGTGCTGCATGCCGGCGACGCACTTGACCGACCCGTCACCACACGGTCTTGTCTCCAAACCGAACGTCGGTGAATCCTGCGGCTGAACGACTCGGCTTCTTCCAGCTTTGAACAATCCGTTCGACATCGCAGATTCACTTTAGAAGGCAGTCTTCTCTTTTAAAAACAGCTTCAGCAACGCCGGTAGCAGCAACAGCACAAGCGGCATCTGGATGATCAGCCCCGAGATGATCGCAATCGCGAGCGGCTGTTGCATGGCCGAGCCCTGGCCGAGTGCAAACGCAAGCGGCAGCAGCGCGAGGATTGCTGCGATCGTTGTCATGGCGATCGGGCGCAAACGGTTGCCGCCTGCCGTCACGATGGCGTAACTCAGGGGCATGCCTTCCTTGAGTAATCCCTGCAGCTCCGAGACATAAAAAATCGCAACCTCGGTCACGATGCCGATGATCATCGTCATCCCCATCATGGCCGAGATATTCAAGTCGATGCCTGTCAGCCACAAGCCGATGAACACCGCGCCCGTCGCAAGCAGAGGCATGGCGAGCACGCAGAGCGCAATCACGAATCGCTCGTAGAGAAATAGAAGCAGGGCGAACACCAGCGCCACGGCAGCGCCGAACACGGTCATCAGACCCTTGAACGCGATCTGTTGCTGCTGATAAAGCCCGCCCAGTTCGTAATACACGCCAGCGGGCAATAGTTGTTTGCCATCGAGCAGCTTTTGCACGTCGGCGACGGTCGAGCCCAGATCACGTCCATCGATACGAGCCGTCACCGCGACCATGCGCTTGAGGTTGTCGCGGCTGATCTCGGGCTGACCCGTGACCACCACTTGCTCGGCCACGCGCGACAGCGCGAAGAGATGACCATCGGGCGCACGGATCTGTAGCTGGCCGAGCGCGGTATCGGTCATGTGCAGAGCACCCGCCACGCGCACGCGGATACCAATGGTCTTCGGTCCAACCTGGTATTGCGTCGCCAGGTTCCCTTCCACCATGTCCGACACAGCCTGCGCAATGCTCTGGATGTCCATGCCCTCGGCGGCCGCAGCTTCGGGCAGGATATGCAATTCCAGCGCGTCCCCGGCCGGATTGATGCCGTCGTTGACGTCCACGATCCCCTGTACTTTGCCGATGGCCGCGGCGACCTTCCTGGCCGTGGCATCAAGCGTAGTCTGGTCATCGGAAAAGATCTTGATCTGCACTGGCTGAGGCACGGCGGTGAGGTCGCCGATCAGGTCGTCCATGAGTTGCGCCAGTTCAAACGAAACGCCGGGAACGTGTGATTCGATGGACGTACGAATCTCTTCCATGACCGTATCAATAGGCTCCCGCTTGCCCGGCTTCAGCTTTACGAAGAAATCGCCCTTGTTGGGTTCCTGCAGGTCGCCGCCAAGCCCGGCGCCGGTCCGTCGCGAGTAAGTTGCAACGTTGGGGTTCGCGCTGATGATTGTCTCGACCTGTTTTATCAGCCGGTCCGACTCGGTGATCGAGGTTCCGGGTTCAGTGTGATAGTCCAGCACGAATCCGCCTTCATCCATGGACGGCATAAAACCGCTGCCGACCCGCGTAAAGGCCAATACAGCCACAACTACAAGCGGGATCAATCCGGCGAGAACAAACAAAGGGCGCGTCGTCACGCGTTTCACGAGCTTGTCGTATCGCAGGTTTATCCATCGTGCAAAAGGGGTTTCGCGATGTTCTTCCGCGTCTTTTGCCGTGAGCCAGTGATCGCATAGTATCGGCACGGCAAGCCAAGTGACGAGGAAAGAAATGAACAGGGCGCTTGCCATGGTGACCGAGAGCGCCTTGAAAAATGCCCCGGTCACGCCCGACAAAAACGCGAGTGGAACAAAAATGATCAGCGTAGCCGACGACGATCCCGCGAGCGGGCGCGTGAACTCCGTCGCGGCGGCCATCACGCGGCCCTGGAACGGCCGTCCGCCGCCTTCGCGCATCCGCCGCACGATATGCTCGATCATCACAATCGCGTCGTCGATCACAAGCCCGACCGCCGCAGCCATTCCACCGAGCGTCATGATGTTGAAGCCCATGCCGAAAACGTCGAGCAACAGGATGGTCGACGCCATCACGACCGGTACGAGGGCCACCGCGATGACCGTGATCTTCCAGTTGCGCAGGAAGGCGAATAGCGTGAGCGCCGCCAGCACCACGCCGATCAGGATCGCGTCGCGCACGCTGGTTGCCGAGGCCACCACGAGTTCACTCTGGTCGTACCAGTTTGCCAGCTTGACACCGGGCGGCATCTGTTGCCGAAATGATCGAAGACGGGCGCGGACTGCGGCGGCCATCGCAACGCTGTTCGCCCCGGGTTGCTGATAGATGTTGAGCAGCACTGCATCATGGCCGTCCGCGGTCACGCGCAGCCATTGCGGCAACGTGCCCTGCGTGACGGATGCGATCTCACCGAGACGGATCTGGCTGGCGCCGGGGCTCGACACGACCACATTGCGCAACGCGGCCACGCTTGTGACGGTCGAGTTTGCAATGACGAGATATAGCTTGTCGTGGTCCTCGATACGGCCGGTCGCCATCAGCACGTTGCTCGCGCCAATCGCCCGGGCGACGTCCGCCGCGGATAACTTGTAGACCGCCAGCCGCGCCGGATCGATGGCGACTTCGAGTTCGTCTTGCGCACCACCTGTGACTTCCACGCGCGCGACGCCCGTAACCGACGACAACATGGGGCGCATCTGGAATTGCGCCACGTCGTGCAACACGGTCAGCGACTGCTGGGCCGAGGTCAGGCTGTATGCCAGCACCGGGAACACGGTCGGGTCCATCCTGCGAACCTGCATCGAAGTGCCTGGGGGCAGCGTCGCAAGGATTTCACTGATCGCCGATTGCGCCTGCAGGGTCGCCTGGGCCATATCCGTCCCCAGTCGAAGTTGATCGAGATTTCGGCTGCGCCGCGACTCGTTTTCGATGTGACATCGCGCACGTTGGGCACGCGTCGCAATGCTTCTTCTACCGGCGTGGTGACTAGCGTGGCCATCTGTTCGGCGGGACGGTCGCCGGCATCGAGTGAAACCACCGCGCGCGGAAACGCAACGTTGGGAAAGAGCGAGGTGGGCAACTGCAACCCCGTCAATGTGCCCGCAATAGCCAGGAGGGCGATCACGAACAGCAGCGAACGCCTGTGAGCTTGCATCCAGGAGCCGAACGTCATTGGGCGGCGCCCCCGGCAGCGTGGACGGTCATGCCGTCCTTCAACTCATAGTTGCCGCTGACAACGAGCGGCAGTGTGGCGTCGAGTGCGCCGTCAACGCCGTATCGATCGCCGTTTTCGATCACCGTCGCGACATCGATCCGGTGCGCCTTGTTGTTTCTCGCGAGCTGGTAGACGTACGCGTGCTTGTCGTCCTTCAGCACGGCAGCGCGCGGAACGATCCAGTGGACGCCCGTGCGAGTCGCGATATCGGCGGAAACCTTCGTGCCCGGGATCAGCGGCGTACCGCTGACCGGCACGGCCGCGCCGATATCGAGCAACTGCGTCTGGGTATCGATGGCCGCGCCAACCAGCACCACGCGGCCGGTCACGGCGGTGTCCGCGAGGGATGCTGACAGGGCATGCAGCGTCACGGCGTCGCCGGCACGGACCGACGTGGCGCCAGATGGCTCCACGCCGAGCGTAACGTTCGAACGCATTGCGTCCCGGCTATTCGATGCCGCCAGTTGCAAAACGGGCGCGCCCGCTGCAACCTGCTCGCCCTGCCCGGCGGTGACCTGGATGACCACACCGTCCACCGGCGACTTCACGGTCGCATTGCCATTGCCGATGCCCGTGCCCATCTGCGCGGCGAGCGCTTGCCGGGCGTCGTCCAGTGCTTTTCTTGCCATGGCGAGTTGCGAGGTGGTGGCAAGCGATTGGTCGTACAACGCTTGCGTGCGCGCGAGCTCACCCTGGGCGAGTGTCGCTGCGCTTTTCGCCTGCGTGGCCGCAAGTGTGGCAGCAGGATCGGCCTGCACCACGAAAAGCGGATCGCCGCGTGTCACTTTTTGTCCTGCCTGGACGCGAAGCTGCACGATCCGCGCGACATAAGAAACGCTGACCGATGTCAGGTTCGCTGCCGTGGCGGCAACGACGCCGTAGCCGCGAACCGGCTGGGCAATCGAGCCACGCTGCACCGGGATGGTCTGCACCTGGACGGTGACGTCATCAGCGTGCGCGCCGAGCGAGACGCCAAGCGCGCAAATCAGGGCCCGCCGGACGGCGGAGAAAATTGTCTGCATGAGTGCGCTCACGAATGATCGTTTGAGAATGCGTCAGGAATGGCGCCGCCCAGCAGCGCCTGCAGGCCGATGCGCTGCTCGGTCAGGGACTCGCGCAAAGTGGCGATATCGACTTGCTTCGTTATGGCGGCGGCTTGCGCGTCGGTGTAAGCGCTCAGCGCCAGGTTGTGTTGGGCAAAGGCCGCGCTTGCGTGCCGCGCTGCGTGCTCGGCATCCGGCAATGCAACTTCGGCCTCTGCGAGCTGGCGGGAAAGGATGGCGCCGTCGGCGCGCAGGTGGTCCACGTCGGCGAACGCCTGGTTGAGGCGGACCTGGTATTCGTCCTTCATCCGTTGCCGGGTGCTTTGCTCGATTGCCACATTGCCGCGATTGCGATTGAAGAGGGGCAGGCTCAGGTTGATCTGAAAGCCGGTCGTGTAGATGTTCGAGGTGTCGCGCGCCCTGTTGAAGCCGACCGTCAGCGTTGGAAACTGGCTCATGATCGCCGCACGGTACTTCTGTTCCTGCGCGTCGTAGCCCGCGCGCAGCGCAAGCAGATCGGGCCGGCGTTGTGGCAATGCCTCCAGCGCGTCGTCGAGGGTTGAGTCGGTGAGGGTGGTGTCGTTGAAATCTCCGACGAGCTGCAGTTGCACCGTCTGCGACAATCCCAGCAGCGCGTTCAGGTCGTGGTGGGTCTGTTCGGCTGCACGTTCAGCGTCCGTAAAAAGTTTTCTTGCATCGGAGTAAGAGGTCAGCGCCGCCGTGAGCGTGTCCTCGGTCAGGTTACCTTCGCGTTGCGCGGCAGCCATGCGTTCATAACGCATGCGGGAGAGGTCGCGTTGCTGCTGAAGAAGGGGGAGCGTGCTCTGTGAAAAACGTGCTTTGACAAATAACTGGCGTGCTTGCGCCACGACCTGCCACTCTTGCCATAGCAGGCCGAGATCCGTCTTCGCCACGGTTGCATCGGCGGACTGCTCGTTGGCGCTGCGCGTGAGGATTGCAAGCACATCCATGCTCAGCCCATAGTTGAATGCGCGTGTTGCACCTGCCGCGCCCGGATAATCGCTGGAAACAGCCAGTTGCGGGTCGGGCAGCAAGCCTGCAGAGAACGCTTGCGCCCGGGCAATTCCCAAGTCGTCGCGCGCAAGTTTCAGGTCAGGGTTGTTGGCGACTGCAAGCATTGCGACTTCGCCGATGTCGAGACCATCCGATGGGTCAAAGGTATGCGCGGCAAGCTCCGGGAGCGGCATGCTGGCGGGATCGATACGGACCCGCTCGACGCTGTCCTGGCTGGTCGAGGTGTTGACAGGTTTGAGAGGATCCGCGTGATACCACGTACAAGCGGCGAATGACGCCACGACCACGGCAGATCCGCACAGGCGCAATGATCGAAGAACAAGCATGAAGATAGAATCGCCAAGTAGGATCCCGATGCAGAAGAACAACGCGCCGCAGTGGCGCGCCGACAAGTCAGACGGGGCGAGTCTACGAATCGCGTGCTTAAGGAACGCTTAAGTTAAAAGCCCGGACAATGCGTGCCTTAAAAGGAGAAAATTCGATGCGTTTGCTACTGGTTGAGGACGACGACATGATTGCCGAGACGGTTGTCGACTTCATGCGCCGCGCGGGCTACGCCATCGATCACGCCGCTGACGGGCGGGCCGCCGACCTGTCCCTTGCCAATGGCGTGTATGACCTTGTACTGCTCGACCTCGGCTTGCCCAAACGCGACGGCATCGAGGTGCTGAACACCTATCGACGCGCCGGCGGGGCGGCGCCAGTGATCATCCTCACTGCGCGCGATGCTGTCGACGAACGCATCCGCGGCCTCGACGCAGGCGCGGACGATTACTTGATGAAACCATTCGATATCGATGAACTCGCGGCACGGGTTCGTGCCTTGTTGCGGCGGCGCACAGGACAAAAGCAGCCGGTCTATACGCACGGCGACCTGGCGCTGGATCCGGCTTCGCACGAAGCCACGAAAGCAGGCGTAAAGCTGCCGCTTGTGCCGCGGGAATTTGCGTTGTTGCAGGCGTTGATCGAAGAGCCGACGCGCGTGTTTCGCCGCCCGGAGCTCGAGGAAAAGCTCTATGGGTGGGGCGAGGAAGTCGGCAGCAACACCATCGAGGTACATGTCCATAGCCTGCGTAAAAAGATCGGCACGGACGAGATCATGACGATTCGCGGCGTGGGTTACCGCCTGAAGAGGCTTGGATGAAGTCCATTCGGCGATGGTTGCTCGGCTGGCTGATCTTCGGCCTCGCCGTCGCGTGTCTGATCGCAGGCTACGGCATCTTCCATTCCGCGCGTCATGAAGCGGGCGAGCTGTTCGACTATGAACTGCGAACGGTGGCGTTGTCGATGCCCGCGAACATCGCGACAACCAGCGGCGCCGAGCAGCGCGAGCACGATTTCAAGGACCTGGCCGACGACCGGATTGCCATCGATATCTGGGATGCGGCCGGCGCGCTCGTCTATCACTCGGCGAAGGAGCCGGTGCTGCCGAAGCTCTCTGAAGGATTCCGGACGATCGAGCGCAATGAATATCGCTGGCGTGTTTTTGGCGTGCAACAAGCGGGCCGCTATGTGCAGGTTGCACAACCTTATTCAGTGCGTGACAACCTCGCGGCGCGTCTTGCGCTACGCACGTTGTGGCCGCTAGCGTTGCTCGTGCCCGTCACCATTGCTTTCGTGCTGCTGATCGTGGCCCGCGGACTTGCGCCAATCGGTGGCTTGTCGCGGGCGCTGGCGAATCGCTCGATCGAGTCGCTTGATCCGGTGGTGATCGACGATCGGGTGCCGGTCGAGATTCGACCGCTCGTCGACGCTCTGAATGATCTGCTTGAGCGACTCAACGTGGCGTCGAAGGCGCAGCGCACCTTCGTGGCCGATGCCGCGCACGAGTTGCGCACGCCGCTGACCGCGCTCAAATTGCAGTTGCAGGCCGCGAAACGCGATGCATTCGCCAGCTCCGACGCGCGCGTGATCGAGCGTCTCGAGGGGCGCGTCAACCGCATCATTCACCTGGCGCAACAACTGCTGAGCATGGCGCGCGAGGACGCGTCGCATGAGAAGTCCATGATCCCCGTGAGCCTGCGCTGTGTCGCCGAGCAATCGGTATCCGATCTGTCGTTGCTGGCCGAGGCCAAGCAGATTGACCTCGGTCTTGACGCGCACGGACCAGCAGGGCCGGGCAGCGGGAATGATGCGTATTGCGTGCTTGGCGACGAACAGGCGCTGGGCATCCTTCTAAACAATCTCGTCGACAACGCCATCCGCTATACGCCGAGGGGCGGCCGGGTCGATGTCGTGCTAAAGCGCGACACGCAGACCGGAGGGGTGTCGCTGGAGGTGGCTGACACCGGCCCCGGCATTGCCGACGACGAAATCAAACGCGTCTTCGACCGTTTTTACCGCGGGGCTTCGGTGAAGGAGCAAGGCAGTGGTCTGGGGCTCGCAATTGCATCGAGCATCGCGGTGCGTCACCGCGCGGAGCTCTGCGTGAGCAACCGGACCGACGGACCAGGACTGAGCATCAGGCTGAACCGGTTGCCGACAGTGCCGGCCTGACGCGTCTGCGTCGTCCCGTCTTTTCTTTCGTCGACACGATCCGACCAATCATCACACGTAGTCAACGCATTTCCGATTTTCCGATGTTTTGCTCGCGTAAGCGTTCCTTAAGCAACGCGACGCTATGCTCGAGCGGGAATTGACGGACTTCGCCAACAGCAGTTTCTTCCGTTTCACCTGCGTTTTCACCGGTCGAGGTTTGTGAAAACGCAACCCATACATCGCATCATGAGAATAAGAAATGCAAGGCGCTGGGCGCGGGGAGGCGCGCGGCCATGGCTCTTCGCGGCGTTGTCGCTCGTGGTTGCCTGTGGCGTGCGCTGGCTGCTGCACCCGATCATTGGCCCCATCATGCCCGGCACTGCGTTCTGTATCGCAGCGGCGTTGATT
The DNA here is from genome assembly GCF_001557535.2 of Burkholderia sp. PAMC 26561. Classification (NCBI taxonomy): domain Bacteria; kingdom Pseudomonadati; phylum Pseudomonadota; class Betaproteobacteria; order Burkholderiales; family Burkholderiaceae; genus Burkholderia; species Burkholderia sp. PAMC 26561. The sequence goes on along the minus strand of NZ_CP014315.1, from coordinate 1,281,214 downwards.
GAATATTATTTCGGCATTGCACCCGCATGCGTGGTCATGCTACTCGGCCTCGGAATCGATGATTACCTGTTCGTACCGCCGTATGGACAGTTCGACGTACTCGATCAATCTGATCTTGCGCTGATCATTTCCTACCCGGTGGTCACCATCCTCGTCATTTGCCTGATCGAGCGCTTGCGGCGAGCGCAATTTCAGGCGGAGCTGCTTGGGCAGGTTGCGCAGTCGCGCTATGAAATGCTGCTGCGTCTGGACAACGAGCGTGCCATCGCGATCCGCGGCAACGACGAAACGCACCGGCTGCTGCGGCATTTGCCGCATTATCACCATGACATTGTGCTGATCAAGGCGCTCGATCGCAAGCACAGCGCGGTGTTGGGCGATAACGGCGATGGCGCCGGCATCCCGGCGGCCGTTGCACCCGGCTTTCTGTACGAGAAGGTCGCAACTGAAGATCTCAGGCGACTGGCAGCAATCATGCATGCGGGCACATACCGCGTGCGTCTTGCCCTGGCAGGGGGCGCCGAAAAAGCGGTCGACTGCGCGTGCGAGCGTTTCAACACGCACGTTGGCGATTTCATCGTCTGCCGCGTCGGGGAGCCCGTTTGACTGAAGGCAAACCTGTCCATCTCGAAGCCGGCAATCACGCCGTTCTCCTGCTGCATGGCCTGTCGAGTTCACCGCTGGAAATGCGTTTCCTCGCCCGTGCACTGCATCGCGAAGGCTTCACCACGGTCGCGCCGGTGCTGCCGGGCTATAGCGCCGGCACGCGTGAACAGCGCATGGAAGCCTGGGTCGCCGCCGCTGTAAGTGAATTCGACGCGCTGAGTTGCCGGTACACGCACGTCTCTGTCTGCGGCTTGTCGATCGGAGCGGCGCTCGCAATGGCCCTGGTCAGCAAGCGGCCATCGGCAAAGTCCGTCGCTCTGCTTTCGGTGACGCTTGACTACGACGGCTGGGCGATTCCCTGGTACCGGTTCTTGTTGGGCTGGGCCTATTTCACGCCGCTTCGAAACAGATGGCGGTATCGCGAGCAGGAGCCCTTCGGTCTTCGCAACGAGGCGTTACGCTCGAAAGTGGCTCGCGCAATGCTCAAAGGCGATCTCAGCGAAGTCGGTCCGGCGACCATCTCTTTGAATGCACTGCACGAAGCCAGCCGCCTCGCGCGGAGCGTTCGCCGGATCGTGCCGGGCGTGAGCGCCGACTGCCTGATCGTCCATGCCATCGACGATGAAACCTCCAGCCCCGCCAATGCGAGATTTGTCAGTTCGCATCTGGCGTCGACGTTCATCCGCACGATCTATCTCGACGATTCGTATCACATGATTACATCGGACAACGAGCGGGAAACGGTGGCGCGTGAGGTAGTCATGTTCTTGCGCGAGAGTGAGGCGGCGGCTGAAGCGGGTGAGGGCGGCAAGGCGCCTGTGGTTTCAAAGGCGCTCGCTCGCCGGCTCAGGCAGATCGCAGCGTTAGCGAAGTAGCATGCATAAAGGGACGTCGTACGGCCAACGCTGCGATCCGCTGCTTGACGGTAGCCTTGGGATCAGTGACTGCTGCCGGCGCCGGTTTGTCGCGTACCTGCCGGAGCGCAGATAAGGGCCATGCTGGCATCGAGTCGGCGTGCGGCGGTCTGTCCACGTGCGCGCTTGTCGTTCGCGATGGTTTGCGCTGTGACGAGATCCAGATAGCTGACGGTGCCCGCCTGGAAGCGGTTTGTCGTCAGCTTTAGTGCAAGCGTGGCGGCGGATTAGGGAACCTAAGCGTTCGATAAGTTTCGGTCCGTACCATGCCACCGTTCCCCTTACTTCTCACACGCGATGAACACGTTAAATCTAAGGCTGTTTTACTTGATCAACGCCTCTTCCCGTCCAATACCATTTGTCGTTGAGATGGCGCACATATTTGCCGTATATGCCATATGGTTGGCGCCGCTTGCATTGATCTCGGGATGGCTTCGCGGAAACGACGTGTTGCGTCACCACATGGTGGAGGCTGCGTTGTCGACGGGTGTGGCGCTGGTGGCCGCACAAATCATCGGGATTGCGTGGCCGCAACAGAGGCCGTTCGTGCTTGGTCTCGGCACCAATTTAATGGCGCATTCGCCTGATGCGTCTTTCCCAAGCGATCATCTAACCTGTTTGTGGGGCGCAGCCTTCAGCCTCCTGGCATATAAACGCACGCGTCCAATTGGAACTGCGCTTGCATTGCTCGGAATACCGGTGTCGTGGTCGCGGATCTATCTTGGCGTGCATTTCCCGATGGACATAGTCGGCGCGGCTGTTGTGTCGGGCTTGAGCGCCTGGGTTCTGGCAAATACAGGGCGGCGTCCTGTTCAATTCATCGTGGCGGTGACTTCTCATGTGTATCGACCGATGTTTAAAATCCTCATCCAGCGGGGCTGGGTATCGCCATAAGAGAAAATACGCGGCGCCCAGCTAGCAAGAATTCGACTCGATAAGCTCAAGGCTCACTTAGTATCATTCAGATTGAACCGGCTGGGAACGGGCGGGTTTCGAGCAGCACATGTCGTTGTACACGCCATTCAAAAGAACTTCGAGCCGAAGCGCTTGAATTAGAAAACCGACGCCTGAGCGCCATGCTGACAGTGAATCACAGTAAGTCCTGGCTCCGAACGCTAACTACCGGCTCCGGTCTCGCCGCATCAGTTCAATGGATCTGCGGCAACTACGCTGCCGGCAAACCCCTGAAAAGTTCGTCACGCGTTGCATCAATTTGTTGCTCGTCCGCTTAACCTGATCAATGTCTGTGTGCGTCCGCACACACCACTGCTACTTAATCTTTTCAAGCTAGTGCAATCTCGGCGAGAGTAGAGTTTAATGGTCGTGTAATTCAACTATTGGAGACAGATATTGGTGGTGCTTTCTTTCATCGGACACTGGTATTGGGTGTCGGTCAAGACGTTCTTTTGTGTTGCGAGCGTTATGTTCGTACTGCAACGATTCAGCTCGAATACTACACGGGCGATGCTTGTTCCGGTCCTGGGCTTCGTTCCAATATTGAATGTACTCGCCGCATTAATTCTCGTCCTGTACATGCCGCCGCCAACAATTGCGGAGTTATTTGGACACGAAGAATAGTCGGCGGTTACGGACGTGAAAGCGTTCAATGACTACCGCACGCTTGGCTTCGTGCTTCATCGGTCGAGGCCGTTAAACAAGAGAACGCGTTCACCTAGGATTCGAAGGCTTCCAAGGGGGCGCCGATCAATCCTTCCAATGATAAAGGCAACTAAGCGCTGTGCAAAGGTTGTGACAATGCCACCATCAAACGGTCAGTTAGGTGCTGTGCTTCACGTGACAGCGCAACAGGGGTAAGTCACCAACACCGCAGACAAAACGTCATGACACTTCGTCAGTTCGCGAACTTGGTCCAGGGTCTTTAAAGTCGCTAATATCTGGCAGTTCCTGTCGCAACCCACACGTTGCCCGAAGCGCAAGTGACGTTGCAGATTGTCGACCCGCCGCCGACGTAGTTCGTCCCAAGACTACAAGACTCAGCATCCGAAACCGTTGCTGTCGCGTGGGCTGTAATGGAACTATTCAAATTGCATGCGGGCAAGGCGACGCCATTTGCAGAGAACGTGAGCGGTGAAAATGCGCTCTGCGGAGTGTAGTAATTGTCGCCTGTCACATGCAGACCGAGCATGCCGGCCACATTGTTGAAGATCTTATTGCTTTGTGATCCGATGTTGCCATCGGCTTCGAAATAGTTTGATGAAATCACACCACCAACAACGGTCCCGGTCGTGAAAACCTCCGCGCCAGGCGCCATCACATTGTTCCATTGAACCGTCGAATCCGACAACCGGAGACCTTGAATGTTATCGCCGGCCAAGATGACGCCAGGTCCGCCATTTCCCTCGATGATGCAATAGACGCACTGAGTGTTTTCGATGTTGTAGACCGCGCGGGCGCTACCGACTTTAAGACCGCCACCACCGTTGTATGCCGCATAGAAATGCTTGAACAGCACATTTTCGCTGTAGTCTCGATAGTCTTTCGCTGACAAAGCATGGCGGTCTCAAGTCGAAGTGCAACAACTGGTCTAATGTTTAGATGACGTTGCTAGATCCGCTGCTTTCAGTGTCGCGGCAAATACCTCAAATGGTGAATGAAACGCATGCGTAGCACGAGGGCGGTTGTTCAAGCTGTCTGCAATGACGTCGAGGTCGGCCTGACTATGGACGGAAAGGTCGGTGCCTTTGGGCAAGTACTCGCGCAACAGGCCGTTGGTATTTTCACAAGTTCCTCGCTGCCACGGGCTGTGTGGATCGCAAAAATATACGTTCACGCCTGTTTGAGCGGCAAGTTCTTGATGCCGTGAGAGTTCGCGCCCCTGGTCGTAAGTGAAGCTGTGACGCAAGTGCTCGGGGATCGAGTTGAGCTTGGCAGAGAAGCCAGCCAGTGCAGATTCGGCTGTGGCATCGTCCATCTTAGCCAGCAGCACGAGACGGCTGGTTCTCTCCACCAACACGCCCACAGAGGAGCGATTGCCTTCGCCTTTAATGAAGTCGCCCTCCCAGTGCCCTGGCATCACGCGATCCTCTATTTCAGGTGGGCGCACGTGAATGCTGACCATATTTGGAATTTGCCAGCGGCGATCACTACCCCGTGTACGCGACATACGGGCGCGATGAGCACGACGCAAACAAGCAATGAGTTGACGCCGTAGTTCGCCGCCTGGGTGGGCGTAGATAGTGGTGTAAATCGTTTCGTGCGAGACCTGCAAAGTCGGATCGTTTGGGAACATACGCTTGAGGACTCCAGAGATTTGCTGAGGCGACCAACGCCACTCGAGCAGCGTAAGGACGACCCTCCAGCAAGCGCTGTGAGGCCCGAGTTTGGGCGCACCCGCACTGTTGGATCGTCGGGCCAAACTGAGTGCGTGCGCCGCTGCTGGGACATAACCAAGCACTGAGCTATTGCGCCTGAGCTCGCGGCTAAGGGTAGAGGCCGAGCGCCCGAGTATTCGGGCCATGGCCCGAATACTAGAACCCCGTTGACGTAGGCTCGCAATCTCCAGACGTTCCTCAGCTTGCAACTGCTCGTACTGATTTGCTTTATGCATTACAACACCTTATACGCTTTGGTGTTGCGCTTCAATTTTGAGCCCGCCCATCCACGTAGCCGCCGTATCGGACGAAGTTGAAAACAAAAACGTTATCAACAACCGCGTTTTGCCAATTCAAAACATCGATTCCATCCTGGCCACCCCCGTCAAGCGCAGTGCCGACGCCGCCAACAATGGAGAAGTTACTCAGCCTATCAGCTGCGGCCGTGCTCGTTACATGGAGGGATCCAGTGATTGAAACTGCAGGACCAGTCAGTGCCTGTGTAAGATAATGAAGCTGCGAACCGTTGTTCGCGTTGACGAGAACATTTCCGTTGATGAACGTGTTTGGGGTATTCGCAGCACTTGGTCCGACTCCAACAAGACTGATCGGGATATTGGCCGGTAGGATCAATTCTTCGGTCAGTATGTAATGCTTTGCCCCAAGTTCGATCCTGCAACCTTTAGTGCTACAAGGCGCGCTCGAAAGCATTGTTGTAAAAGCGGCGCTGTCATCTGTTCCGTAGGCAAATTGCAGATTGCCACCGGTTAGTTCAGTCGCAAAATCTACGGCAATCGAACTCTCGGTTTCGACGGTGATGATCTTGCCGCATTTTTGCTTGTTGAACGGTAAAGCCGCTTGTATGTTTGCAACGCAAATTTTTTTGCCGACGTCGTCAGAGGTGAAATGTGCCGTCGCCGAGTGCAGGGTGCTGCTCGTCTCGCCAAACTTGGTAGGATCGACTCCGCTAACATTGCGATAATCAAGCATAAGCCCTGCGGCGCTACTCGAGCCGTTCCCGCTGAGGATGAAAGTGTAAGTCGATGGCTCATACTCACCGGTCACTTTGGTGAAGCAAGTCAAGCGATCTGCCGCATTCGAGCCAGTTGCAATGGGCTTGAATCCGATCGGGGGCGTTATGGTCCGAGTACCGTCGTTGTCAATGACATTACAGGCTAATAAATAATCACCAGTGCGATGTCCGAGTGGCTTGGGGAGAGCGACATCGGCGGTACTCGCAGAGTAGTATGTCGTGCTGGCAATGAAGGAAGGCGTTCCGATCGATGCGAGCGCAATGGAAACTGTCTGCCATCCAGATGCAAACGGTGTGATTCCCGAGACTGCAGTTGTAAGAGCAGGCCTCGCAACAGTTTCATCCAGCGCCATGATGCCAAGGCTGCCATTTTCTGAAGACTGGTTGGCCCGGACCATCCCGAGCGATGGCGTAACTGAGTAAGCCTGCGCATTCGCAATAACGTGCACAACCATGTCGTTCGATGCACCGGTCGAAACCGGTGGCGCCGTCGGGTTCGCGTCATTTGCCGCATGCGAAGTTGCAACTGTCGCTGTCCCGCCAACTTGCATGCTGCCGTCGAAGTAGGTATTACCGTCACCGACTGCTCCATATGTTTCCGGCAGCACAACTCCATTAGTGAAACCCGCTTTAGACTGATCGAAGGTGCCAGCGTCAGCCTGATCGCGTCGAACATGTGCGTGGGACTGTCCGAGATGTACAGTGCGGGCTCCGGGAGCGTTGGCAGAATGCCTTGTTTCTCGATTCACTGCATCTGCACATGCGACGTTCGACAGCATTACGCACGCCAGAACAATAAGGTTTTTCAGCATATTCTTCGTTGGCTTATAGTTCAGGTGCATTGACCGATTCTGCGCATGCCGATCTTCTCTCCGCTTGTTCACCCGCTCGGCGCACGTGACATTCCAGCATGACGGACCTAGCGGCCGTGATGGTCAAACCATCCGCTTTAGGAACACGTTCATATCTATGAGGAAATAATTTACCTTCGCTGCATCGTTGCAGTTTTGTTGGGCGTGTTCTCGAAGCGAGACCGGTAGTCACGAATACTTTGTTGATCCGCTTCGGACAACAACAATAAGCTGAAGCTAAGCGTCTTCAGTTCACTTGCCCGCCTGCGCGTCCGGAGGTCTTTGCCATGCCCGGTCGCTCACCCACCCAACCCAATCTTAACGGTGCAACCTTGCCTCCGCTTTGAGACTGTACAGTTCGGGAACCAACGCGAGCAGGAGACGTTTTGGCGCAAACAGGCGCGGCGAAACATGCCGCGCGACGTGCCACATGGCGGTGATGTTCCTTCTTCGGAGGTTGATGCTGGCGCCAACGAGGGAACTAACGAAGTGCAGATCTCCGAGCGCGTTGCCGACGATCTCTTCTTTGATTGCTGATCTCTCAGGCGGCTTGAGAGCGAAGAACGATAGCTTCGATAATTCCCGGACCATGCGATTCATGCTGTCGTAATGGTGTTTCGTCTTCGATGAAAACATGATTGAGCCCGACCTCAACCGTCGTTTGTAGAGTTTTTCATGAAGTATTGCCACCTTGCGCTTTTTCTCCAGCAAGAGCGAAACAAAAAAGTGGTTGTCCTCGAACAACATGCCTTCGATAAACCGGAGTTCTCCTATCGCTGATTTGCGCGCAACGAAGCAGCATGCCTGCACGCAGTAGTGTCCTTGTCGAAGTGACTCAACGATAAAATCGTCAGACCATAAAGGCGACTTTCCTACCGGCCGTTTATAATAGTTTTCTTCGATCTTATAAACAGGCGAGTCCACCGGAAAAACTTCGGCCTCAAACATTACAACGTCGATCTCATTATTTTGGAACTCGCGGTAGCATGAAGCTAGCGCCTCGGCATCGATGACATCGTCACTATCAAAATAATAAATATACGTGCCAATCGCGACATCTGTGCCTGAGTTCCGTGCAGCCGAAAGACCTCCGTTTCGCTGATGAAGATATTTGAACCGTGTATCTGTCGAACAAAACTTCTTCGCAATATCCCCAGTGCCGTCGGTTGATCCGTCGTCCACAATGATAGCCTCGAAGTCAGCAAACGACTGTCTTGCAATGCTTTCCAGCGCTTCCTCAATAAAATCCTGCACATTGTAGGCCGGGACAATAATCGAAAAAACAGGCATGTGTAGTCCTTAAGCTTTAGTAAGAAGGCAAAACGTGCGAACGTCGTCGGGAGCAACTTGGATGGGAATCAAACGCAAACGGGGCGACCTGTTCCAAGTTCTTGCTGCCTTCGGGCCTAACGGTCGCAGCCCCCGTAGCACGCGCTCAAATCCGACGTTACTGTATCCGCGCCCCAGCTCACCTAGCTGTTTCAACTGAGGATTATGGACGAGGTGTTCAGTTGCATATCGGATATTGCATTACCGCGCTTACCCAATTAAGGACAGCGGGAAGCTCCAGTAGCCGCTCATTAATCACACAATTGATATTAAATGGTGACTTCAAATGAAGCTTACACTTAATGCAGGGTGGATTAGTGAAACGGCTAAAACTCGTGTGCTATTGGCCGAAAGCGTCGATCAGACGATATGCCAGATTTCACTCGCGACTTCGCATTGTTTGCGAAGGGCGTGCAACCGGCAATATGTTAAAGCCTTAGTGTTCAAATCGGATTGGGCCGTTCGGTTGCTGGCACGGCGCTTCTTCTGAAATAAGTAGCGATCAACACGTCACACGAATGATATAGGAATGAATAGTCAATTACGACGACGCGACCGCGCGTGGCTTCCAGCTAAATTTCCCGGCTTCTTAATTGTCTGGGTTGTAAATCACATATGCTTTCTTACCCTGCCATTGCGCCCCTGGCGGGCCCAGGAAAATATCGCTCGCGGAGCGGGCGCGGTCTCGATTGCCCATTCGCCCTGAAATGAGCTCTTCAAATTTTGCCAATTACTCAACGTCTTCAAACGCACGAGACTCGCCGATGCGCCGGGCATTCTGAACCAAGCCTCGACATGCGATCCATTAATAACAAGGTACCGGCTGGACCGTCGCACAGATGTTCAATGCAGGCGACATGTGGACCTGAAGCCCGATCTGATCACGAGCGAGTCGGGCCACGCAAATGCTTGGCGACAAGGATTTCTTTCCAGTTGACCCGCATGGTGGCCATGCAAGGCTGACGCCTTTGAGTCTTCTTCGGTTCCCGAGCAAGCGGGGAATTCGGCAACAGTTCTGCTGCATCTACAGTGATTTGGGTGTGCCCCCTAAAGCTCACGGCCACGCCACGGATTTTCGCGCGATCAGATCAACGACCAAAATCGGTAATATATATTCGTAGTATAAATTAACGACGCGGACTTTACGCGCATTTCTGACTCATATTATTTGTCAGGGTAGAATCTACGACCGAATTTTTAATTAATTTCTGGATTAAATATAATATTGACCGAAATCTTTCGATTAATGTCAGGCACCTTTGAGCAGTTCTTTTTGCATCGCAACAGCGCCTAGGGAAAATTTCACTATTTAACAGAATATTACTTATTCGTTTGTGGTCTACCGCACATTCCGGGTACATTTACACCCGTGGTCAGACGAAAAGGTAGACTTTGCCGAATCGCTGAAGTAAGCGGCATTCTCGGTTAAACGTTTGCGTAATAGACGATAAGGCGACTGTCTCGACAAGTCGCGATACCGGGGTCGGGGTTCGCACGCAAGCGTTCCGAATACACGACGAAGGCATGTGGTCGCTTCTGTGACCGCATCGGGAAGGTGTGCCTTCGCGTTCGTGTTCCCAGGTCGCACGCCGTCCCAATCGTTTAAAGCGCCATCCGGTACTGAGCACGGAATGGGTCAATAATTCATTGGGTTAGTTAGATATACGAAGTAAAGAAAAAGCGGTTCGGGTGCCCACGCTCCCAACAGCATTTCGTGTGTCGAAGACTAAAAATCATTTGCTTATTTTCTGTCGGGCTTTTCTCGACAGTGGACGAACTCGCCATGATCAAACGACGTCAATTTCTCGGTTGCCTTACCGCGTTCGGCGGTAGCTATCTTCTGACCGCCTGCGGCGGTGGCTCCAGCGATGGAATCGGCAATGCCGACGGTGCAGTCGCAAATAGCGCAACAAACAATGCCGCAGTTGGAAATGCAGTTGTCAACGCCGCTACGACTGCGTCGGCCGATGGAACGAGTCTGCCTTCGTCTGCAAAGATCGTCGATAACTCAGGCAATGTCTGGACGCTTTCCGGGGGCGTGGTGTACAGGAACGGCGCAGTCGCAGGCGTGAACTACAACGTCGCCTTGGCGCTGTGGTACGCCGGCACCGTGTACCATCAGAATACCGGGGGCCAGTTCTACTCGTGGAATGGTTCTGGGTGGACGGCATGCCTCGATCCACGCACCGCAGGAATCTCTCCCGACGGCGCCACGATTCCGTCAGGTACTGTCCTCATCGACAAGCAGGGTCGTAAATGGACAGTGAATGCCGGTGTTATCTATAGAGACGGTGCCGTTGTCGGTGTCAACTACAACGTCGCCTTGTTGCTCTGGTACGGCGGCATGATGTGGCACAAAAACACAAGTGGTCAGTTCTACGTATGGGCCAACGCGGGGGGATGGCTTGCTTCCACCGATCCGCGTATCTCTGGTTCCGCTGCCGCAGGCAGTTTCTTCGGCGTCAACGGACATTGGGACTACACCTATACCCCGGCCCAGATCGTTTCAATTCTCAAAAGCATGGGTTGCACCAGCTACCGCGTGGGCTGCAGCTCCGATCCGTCGCAGATTGCTGCAGTGGCCAAGCTGGCCGCTGCTTTCCAGTCTGCCGGCATGACCCTCTTGGTGTTGATCAACCAGGGCATGAACGACAACAATGGCAACTTGCTGAGCAGCGAGGGCGTTGCCTACAATCAAGCATATTCGGTTGGATCGGCGGTCGCAAACGCACTTAAGCAGTACGGGGTCACGATGTACGAATGCGGCAATGAGCTGACTCGTCAGAGTTCGACCGTCGTAGACTCGACTCAGGCGGGCTGCAAGGTTGCAGACTTCAATAATGCAAACTGGCCAGCCATGCGCGGCGTGATGCGCGGAATGATCGATGGCGTGAAGTCGGTCCAGCCTGGCGCCAAGTGCGGCATCAATTTCTGCGTGGCAGATGTGGGCGCGTCAGATGCCTTATGGGACGGCATACAACCAGATGGATCGCAGGGGCATCCTAAGGTTCGCTGGGACATCACGACATGGCACAACTACGAAGTGTATGGCGACATCTTTAATATTGGCATCGACGGCGCCGGACCAGGCTTTGATTTGCCAACGTACTGCAAGGCTCGCTATGGAGTTCCGTTCATGATCACGGAATGGAACACGGGCCCTGAGCAGACGCAAGCGTACAGGGCAAACTACGTCACGACTCAGTTGTCCAATTTCTACGCAAACAGAAAAAGCCACAACATTCAGTCTGTGATGTACTACGTGCTCGATAGTGGAAACAGCACGTACGGCATCATGATCAACGGCGCTCCCTTAAGCGCCCCGTACGCAGCGTTCACGGGATTCACGGCGTCACATGCGGACGTCTGAATCTAACCCTTGATGTGATAGAGCTGGAAAAGCGGGGGTAGCGTTTGCTATCCCCGTTTGCTTATTAGCTGCGCGTAATGTGGTTAGACGCACCCGTACGGTAACGCTCATTGTATTGGCTTAGCGTCGATGATGCCGACAGGGGTGGTTGCATCGATGGCAAAACTATCTCCGTCCTGGAAATTGTTCGATTTCTGCGATGTCTTGTCAGGCGTCTTCGTCTTTACTTGTTCGCGTCCCGCAACAAACCCGTTTGATTGAACCCGAATGGGCAAACTTGCCGATGCGGTAATTCTTTTGTGACGCTCGCAAAAGTTTTGCTGTCACACTGATGGGTGTTTACGGCGGGTTATTCATCATATGTATTGTTCGTGATTGGCTAACCCGAAAACCCGTATCACTGCCTTGCCCGATAGTCGACGATTCAAGCTAACCAGCCAGCGACCTACTTATTTGGACTAATGCATGAAGAGAGCGATTCTTAGAAGTTTGTCCAGCGTGAAGAGCGTCTTCATCCGAGTAGCTCTTACGGCAAAAAACGTACGCTTCGATGGTCCACCGGCCTTTTCGGGCAAGTGGCCGAGAATCAGCAACAAGGGGTACATCCACTTGGCTAAAAACTGCTCCTTCCGCTCTTACCGGACGCGCCCGTTCATCTGGGTTTCAGAGGGCGCGAGTTTAGAGATCGGGCAGAACGCGTTTTTTAACGATGGTGCGAATCTTTGCGCGACAACTTCAGTGAGAATAGGTAGCAATTGCAAGATTGGAGACATGACTTTTATTTTCGACACCGACTATCACCAAGTAACGCCCGAGCGCCCTACGAAGCAAGCGCCTGTAGAAATCGGCGACAACGTCTGGATTGGCGCGCGGTCGACGATCTTGGCGGGAGCTAAAATTGGCAGCCATTCTGTAATCGCTGCAGGGTCGACAGTTGTAGGAGAAATCCCCCCAAGAGTTTAGCCGCAGGCTCACCGGCGCGGGTCATACGTCAGCTCAACGTACCCGACGACTGGGTCAGAGCTTAATCAAAGTCGCATGCGTCGCGACGCGGCCACAATGCCAGCAGATTTTTCTCAGTCGTTGCGCTACCTGCTTCCTTAAAGCATTCGTCTCCAAAGTCGAAGTTCCACAGTTAGAAAGCGCGTGCCTCTCATTCGGTCGTGATCTGGGCTGGCGCTGCAATACGGCAACTCAGTGCGCGCCCCGTATCCGCCTCGGACAGACTGTTGAGTGTCGTCTGAGCGATTGAGGCCATGGCCTCGGCTGTGAAGAACGCCTGATGTCCGGTTACGAGGACGTTCGGGAACGTAAGAAGGCGCTGGAAAACGTCGTCTTGCACAACGTCCAGCGACAGGTCTTCGAAAAACAGCGCTTCTTCCTGCTCGTAGACGTCGAGCGCGACGCCGCCGAGCTGTCCTGACTTGAGCGCCGTGATCAACGCCGGCGTATCGACGAGCGCGCCGCGGCTCGTATTGATCAGCAGCATACCCGGCTTGCTTGCAGCGAGCGCCGCTGTGTCGATGAGATGCAGCGTGTCGCGTGTCAGGGGGCAGTGCAGGGAGATGACATCGGACGCTTCGACTAGCGCGCGCATCGTGACATAGCGCACGCCCATGTCCACGAGCGCAGCGTCCTCTACGACATCGCAGGCAAGCACGTCGCACCCAAATCCGAGTTTGAGTGCACGCGCGACGAGCATGCCGATACGCCCGGTACCCACCACACCGACCGTCTTGCCGTGCAGGTCGTGTCCAAGCAAACCGTCGAGCGAGAAGTTGTCCTCGCGAACACGCGCATAAGCATGGTGGATCTTCCGGTTAAGAGAAAGGAGCAGGCCTATCGTGAACTCAGCCACTGCGTAAGGCGAATAAGCGGGCACGCGCACTACCTCGATACCCCGCTCTTCAGCCGCCGTCAGGTCGACGTTGTTGAAGCCCGCGCAGCGCAACGCAATCACGCGGGTGCCCCCATCGGCCAAGATCCGGATTGCTGCGGCATCGACTCGGTCGTTGACGAATACGCAGACCGCCGCGAACCCCTTCGCCAGACTTGCGGTGGTGGCGTCGAGTCGCGGCTCGAAGTAGGTCGGCGAATGCAGGCCGTGTGCATTGGCTGCGTTGAGTGCTGCACGGTCGTAAGGTTTGGTACTGAAGATTGCAACTCGCATGACGTGGTCTACCGGTTAGTTAGCTGGAACAGCGGTGCGCACGGCCGTACCCGTTTCACGCAGGAAAAACGATAGGACGACCGCGATTACCACACCGAACACGAGTGGAATGAAAGCTTGCTGGAACGCCTGCAGGTTCATGGTTCTGCCTGGCTGTGCCACCATCAGGCGCGAAATGAACGGCGCGAGCAGGCCCGTTGTCAGGAACACGAGGAAGTTCATCACGCCCGCCGCGGTACCTTTCACCTCGTGCGGATTGACCTCCTTCATGGTCGAAAACGGAATCATTGCGGCACCGGATGCAATGCCGAATAACAGCGCCACTGAATATCGCGGGAAAGTGCCTGCTGGAATGAAGACCGCGACGAGTCCGAGCGCGAGTATCGCCAGTGCGCCGCCAATCAGCACTGGCTTCCTGCGTCCCGAGCGGTCCGAGAGATAACCGAGCAGAGGACACCCGATTACCCAGCCGATCGGCACCATGGATGCGTCGGCAGCGGCTTGCGCCATGTCCATATGCTGGCCATCGTGCAGGAATGAGGTCACCCAGACGAGGGCGCCGATGGTGGTCGGCGCGAACAAAAGGCCGCCGATCACACCGGCGAGCCAGCTCTGCGGGTTCGACAATACGATTCGGTATGGCCGCAGCACGTTGGCGATGCCAAGCGTGCCGTGATGACTGTCCGCTCCTTCATCGGGCATCGCGAACCATGTGCCCACCGCGAGCAGCGCGCCGATCACCGCAAAGGCGATCCACACGTGCTGCCAGGGCATGTGCAAGCTGCCGGCGGGATCGATCAGCATGTGCACGGGCTTTGAGCCAAACGCGGCACCCGCCATGCCGAGACACTGCGTAAGTCCGATGAACATTGCCAGCATGCCTGCCGGCAGGTAGCGCGCAGCGACGTAAGACGAGCCAATGAACGCGAAGATGGCGCCCACGCCCTGCAGGATGAAGCCGGCCATGCCTGCCGCGCGGCTACCCTGTGCAAACACGAGGCATCCGATCGCGACGATCGCGATGCCATATGGAATCGTCCGGCGCGCACCGTACCGGTCGAGCAGGACGCCTGCGACCAGCGCCATTAGTGCGTACACCATGTAGTAGGCCGAAACGATCGATCCAATATGGTTTCCGCCCCAGGCTTGTGCCAGTTCATTCTGCATTACGCCGGGCGCGGAGCGGACCGCGTACTGGTAGAAGTAAAAGATTGCGCAAAGGAGCCAGGGCAACACGCCGGCTATGGCGAGTCGATTAGCTGCGGGGGCGGCCGGCAAGACGGTTGAGGTGGACATGATAGGTTCCAGGCGCGGGCGCGCCACGTATGTCAGTGAGACAGCAGAATCGGCAGCGTGGCCGAAGGGAGGCTTTCGGCGAGATGTTCGCCCAAAAAGTTTCAGGGTTGTCGGACTTGACTTGGCTGGTCACGAGCAATCGACCCAACGCATTGGTCGTGAGCCGGGAAAGAATTCGTCCAATGCACATAGGGTCCATTCGTCCTCAACGTCCGGGGCGCAAGCTCGGACTCGAAATCCTCGCGCACGACGCGCGCTCGCTGCGAGCGCATCTTTCTGATGCATTGCGTAATATTCAGCCAAATCTGCCAACACTTAGAACGGTCGCGGGTACCGATCGAACGCGGCATAGACTGCGTCGAGATGCGCGCTGGATTGCCTGGCAAAGCTCATCTCAATGGAGGTTCTGGCACGGGACTATCAGGTTGTATCGACATATACGGCGATACTTTCCAGCTCATGGTGAGCCCTTGGAAAAGAAGGACGAATCGATCGGAGTTCGAGGCAATCCGGGCAATGAGTCAACGAACATGACTAGGCTATCCGCTAGCGCTCTTCGTTGAGATGATCTAGATCATGCCGGGCCACGACAGCCCTCCGATGCTGGCTTGTCATGCGAAATAAGGAGAGACGTCCGATGTCTGAAGATCAAATCGTCTACCGCGAACGGGGTAAGTTGAATACGCCCGGCGCACTGTTGAACCTTCTCGAGATAGATGCCACGGGCCTGCACAGCGTAGTCCTCGAAGGTGACAGCCGGTTGATCCGGTCACCGCACAAGCGAGTCGATGCCGTCAGCACTGTCCAACTTTTCATCGGCTCCGCATCTGCTGCTGTCCGGCATGCCCGTACCGGCAAAACTTCGTGATAGCAATTCCTCGATGCGATCAATGGATGATCAGCAGGGCGGCTGTGCACAGCACAGCTGCGGCTTCACGATGATCAGCTGAGTTTGATGCCACAACACCGGCTGGAGAAAGCCGGGCTTAGCTTGGGTAAGCTGCTCGCCCAAGGCGAGGGCTTCCCACGCTTCGGTTTCTGAGCTGTCATCCGGGAAGTCCAGGTCTTGGACGCTGCCGATCTCGGCCTTTCACGAGAGCGAATGCCTTGCAATCCCTCGAACTCGGTGGCTCCTCACTCGATATGCGTATTCCGCCATTGAAGGCTATCGTCGCCTTCGAAAGTCGCGGGAATGAAAGTGTAGGTATCGTGGCGCACTTAAGTTCTACCGCTTCCGAAGCGGTCCCCTAATCAGGATCTCAGAGGGTCGCCAGCGAGCGGCAGGTCCCGCACACGCTTGCCGGTAGCGTCGGCAACCGCGTTGGCAACCGCTGCGGCGGCCGGGCCTTGTGACGCTTCGCCCACGCCGAGGAACGGTGTGCCGGGACGGTCGATCAGGTCGACATCAATGCGTCCCGGCACTGATGAAAACCGCAGGATTGGATAAGTGCTCCAGTCGAAGCTTGTGATGCCGTGAGGTTCAAAGGTCGTCTGCTCAAAAAGCGTCCAGCTCAGGGACTGCACGATGCCACCTTCAACCTGATTGCGTGCCCCGTCGGGATTCACGATCTGCCCGCAATCCACCGCGCATGCAACGCGGTCAACGCTTACGGCGCCGGAGTTGCGCTCCACCGTGACTTCCATGGCAATGGCGCAGTAGGCCATCAAATTCTTGTACTTCGCGAAAGCGAAGCCCACCCCGTGATCCGGCCTGCGAGCAACAGCTCGCGCTGCTGCCCAGCCGAAGCGGGTACTGGCTTTCTGGATGACATCGCGTGCACGCGGATCGTCCAGATGGCGCAGACGAAACTCGACCGGGTCGAGCCGTGCCTCGGCCGCCAGTTCATCGACGAAACTCTCTATCGCGAATACATTCAGATACGCGCCGAGTGAGCGCATGGCGGAGCCACGGATCGGCATGTCGAGCAGGAAATGCTCGTGCACATGCAGGTTCGGCACGCGATAAATCGGCACGCTGTTGCGGTCGCCGCCGCCTTCCGGCATCGGAATTTCTTTCGGCGGCGCGGGCGTCATCGGCGTGGCGAGCGACCAGGTGGGCATCAGGCGACCGGCGTTCTCGATGCGCTGGTTATGCGAGTTGCTCCAGATCTCACAGGTCCAATCGACGATCTGGCCGCTTGCATCGAGCGATGCGGTCAGGTCGGTCGTCATCGCCGGGCCGAAAGGTTCCCACATGTGCTCCTGTTCGCGCATCCATTGAACCCGAACGGGCCGCCCCGGGACTGCACGGGCGATCAGCGCGGCGTCGGCGGCGACATCGTCCGCGCCGTTGTGACCGTAGCATCCCGAACCTTCCACGTGCACGCAACGGACGTTGTCCGGCGGCATCGACAGCATGTCGGCCAAACCGTGGCGCAGCGGAAAAACGCCCTGAGTGTGGGTCCAGACCGTCAGTCGATCGCCGTCCATCAGCCCCACCGCGCACGAAGGCCCGATAGCGCCGTGGGTGAGGAAAGGCTTTGTGAAGCGCCGCTGCAAAGTCTGCACGGCAGGCGCGGCAGGCGCCGAGCGGTCGGCAACCGCGATGTCCTGCGCGGGCAGCGCGCGCAAGGCCGCATGAATGGTTGCCTGCGCGGGCAGGGGCGGACCGGCGTTCCAGCGGGCCCCTGCCGATAACGCGCGCATGGCTAGGATCGCGCGCCATTCGTCGTCGGCGACAACAGCGAGATAGCTGCCGTCGCGCACGACCTTGACCACGCCGGGCATGGCCTGCACGGATGCAATGTCGACCGAGGCGAGGGTTGCGCCGTAAGCGGGCGGGCGCACAGCGCGTGCGTGAAGCAGGCCCGGCAGATGCAGGTCCTGCACGTAGCTCGCGCCGCCGGTGACCTTGCCCGGAATATCGACGCGCTGCATCGGACGACCGATGCTCTCATACGTGCGCGGATCTCGGCGCGGCAGTCCCGGCTGCGCCTGCTGATGCAGATTCACGCCGCTGACGGCTTCGCCAAATCCGAGGCGGCGGCCATCGGCGGCCATCACCGCACCATCCCGGACCGTCAGTGTCGCCGCATCTACGCCGAGCTTGGTCGCCGCCGATTGCAGCAGCAGAACGCGCACTTGCGCTGCTGCGTTTGCAATCGCGGTGCCGCTGTCGGCGACCGAGTGGCTGCCAGCCGTGTAGCCTTCGTTCGGGGTGGCGGCGGTATCGGCGGTGATCAGTGTGAGCGACGACGGCGCAATGCCTAGTTCGTCGGCCGCGATCTGCATGAACGCGGTGCGGATGCCAGTGCCAAGCTCCGCTTTTCCGGTGAATGCCGTGATGTGACCCTGCTCGTCGATACGGATCCAGGCGTCGAGCATGGGCGAGGTCTTGAGGCTGCCAGGCAGATCCGGCGCGACGGATGTGAACGCGCCTGCCTCCGTGGTCGAGGTCTGCGCCACCGCCCGCATCGCCGCTCCCGGCAATAGCGTAAAGCCGACCATCACGCTGCCTGCAGTGAGGAAGCGCCTGCGCGCGGCGTCATGTTCCGGCGTCATGCGCGTCTCGCCTGGTGGGCGACGAACGGAATTGCCGAAATGATTGCCGCGATGATGCGCATGTGCGTGCCGCAGCGGCACAGGTTCGGTTCCATGTGCGCGCGGATTCCGGCTTCCGTAGGTGAAGGTGTGCGATCGAGCAGTGCTTGCGCGCGCATCACCATCCCCGCTATGCAGTAGCCGCACTGCGCCGCCTGTTTATCGATGAACGCGCGTTGCAGCGGGCCGGGCTTATCCGCTGTGCCGAGGCCTTCGATAGTTGTCACGCGGCGTTCGCCAATCGCCACAACCGGCATCAGGCACGAGAAGACCGGCTCGCCTTCGACTATCACGGTGCACGCGCCGCATTGCCCGAGGCCGCAGCCGTATTTCGCGCCATGCAGTTGCAACTGGTTGCGCAGCGCGTAGAGCAGCGGAGTGGATGGATCGATGTCGAGCATATGGCGCTCGCCGTTCACGGTCAGTGTGATCATGGTGTGGGCGTTTCCTTGCGATACTTGGCGACGTCATCGGCCTGAAGCTGCCATGGCGGCTGTTTGCTGTATTGCACGCGCAGGTAATTCGCGAGATCGGCGATCTGGGCGTCGGTCAGCATGCCGGCGAAGGGCGGCATGATGCGGCGGGCCGTGCTGCCTTGCGCAGGCAGTCCGTCTAGCAACACGCGCACGACATTGCGCGGACTGTCACTGTTCACCGATGTACTCTGCGACAGCAGAGGTCGGCCGCCGACCACGTTCATCGGTGAGTGTGCGGCGTGGCAGGCAGCGCAGGAAGCCTGGAAGAGGGTAGCACCCGCCTGGATTGCGCCACCCTGCATGCCGGCAGCAGGCTTGACCGGCGCAGCCTGAGCGGCGGGGAACGAGCGTTGTATCGACATGATGTAAGCGGCCATTGCCTCTACGTCCGCTTGCGAGGCGTTTGCGAGCGAGTGCGTCACCGGCAGCATGGGTCCCGCGGCCGCGCCATGTTCGCTTGCGAGACCCGTGCGCAGGTAAGTGCTCAGTTGCTCGCGCGTCCACGGCGTTGGCGCACTCAGCAGCGTCTTGAGCGACGGCGCGTCCCAGCCGTCGATCACGGCGCCATCGAATGCACGGTCTTTCTTTTCCGCGCCGAACACGTTAAGCGGCGTGTGACAGGCGGCGCAGTGCCCGAGGCCTTCGACCAGATAGCGCCCGTGATCCAGTTGCGCGTCCTGTGTACGGGACATCGGTTCGGAGGTATCGGCGTGCAGGTACAACAGGTTCCATACGGCAAGCAGCGGCCGGAAATTAAGCGGGAAGATCAGCTTGTTGGCCGGCGCATTTGCCCGAACGGGCGTACGCGACATCATGAACGCATAGACCGAGGCAATATCCGCGTCCGTCATGTGGGTGAAATGAACGTAAGGAAAGGCTGGATAAAGCAGGTGGTCATCGCTCGATTTGCCGCGCCGCATGGCTTGCGCGAAGGCATCGAGCGTCCAGCTGCCTATACCTGTTTCCGTGTCCGGCGTAATGTTGGTGGAATAGATCGCGCCGAACGGCGTATGAATCGGTAAGCCGCCCGCAAACGGCGCCCCGTCCTTTGCGGTGTGACAAACGATGCAATCGCCTACCGCTGCAAGTTGCGCGCCCCGCTGTATAACGCTGGGTTCAGCCGCGTGCAATGACGTTGCCAGCGCCGTGCCCGACGTGGCAGCGATAGTCAGAATTGCTATCCGCAGGATTGCCCTGAAGTTCATCCATTCCCCGCTCAATGCCATCCCATCGGCGCGCTCCGTGAGGTAATAGCACGTGCCGGGCCTAACTGCCAAAAATCGGTCCTTCGGGCGCACCCGACGACGCGGATGTCAGCGCGATGTATGGTGTATTGGCAGCATGTGGGATATGTTGATGGGAATTGATATTCGCGTCCTCATCGTCCTGACGATCAATCACATGCATTGGATGATCAACGAAACCGAGCGATCGAGTTTGCCATCCGGCACATCAGTGCGAGATCAAGCGGAGTTTCGCCTTGAGCGGTCTCTCCGGCCATTCAGTGATCGGTCCGTTTGAGTCATTCATCGTTCATCCTGGAGGGACGGCTTTCTGTGAGCATCAATGCACAAGGATTCAATGCACGATCGAAATGGCGGGTAAATCTTTGACGTTTTACGGGGTCCGACCGGAACCCACATATGCTGTAACCGAGCCAGATAAGCATTCCTATCGGGCAAGGAGTGATCAATCAATATATCCGATCACGCTTGAGGAACTCTGTAGTCTCGAATTCCACAGGCTTTTCCCGATTCGTTGGGCGCTCGCTGTTGCTACTATCGCCTGCGAGCGCCCCTTCGTGCTTATCCAACACTCACTTCTACCCGGCGCGGTTTCGCTTCCTCGCGGCGCGGGATGCTCAGCTTCAACACGCCATCGTTCAAGTTGGCTTCGATCTTCGACGTGTCGAAATCGGTGCTCAACGAAAAGGCACGCGCGAACCGAGGTTCACGGATCTCTGCATGGTGCAGGCGCAGCCCACCCGGCGTATCGATCAATGCCTCGCCTTCGATGAAAAGTGTCCCGTCCTGCACATGCACGTTCAAACGATCACGCGACACCCCGGGAAGATCGGCCCACAGCGTAATGCCATGAGCGTCTTCATGGATATCGACGGCCGGGGCGATCGTGAGTCCCTTTCGTGCGTTTTCTTCGTTGGTCCGCGCAAGAGCGTTGAGCTTGCGTTCCGCGAGTTGAGTTTGCGTATTCATGTTGTCCTCCTCGAATGTTGTGACAGGCTGATTACTGGATCGCGATGGTGCGCGGCCGTGACGTTTCGCGTTTGCCCACGCTGATGGCAAGGCAGCCATTTACATAGCGCGCCTTCACTTTGTCGGGATCTGCATCGCGCGGCAACTCGATAGCCCGACGAAAACTTCCCGCGAAGCGCTCTTGCGCATAAGTGCGGCCTTCGGACGGAGATTCGACGCCTGCACGCTCACCGCTGATGGTGAGCAGCCCCTTGTCTACGGTCACTTCGATCTTTGCCGGATCGATGCCTGGGGCGAATGCAACGATCTCGACCGAATCGTCGGTGCTGCCGAGGTTGATCTGGGGAAAGGCGCTGAAACGCGATGCTCGGATGCTTGTTGGCAGGCCACCAAACACCGACGACATCTGGCGTTGCAGACGGTCGAACTCATCGAACAAGCTGGTATTGAAAAGAACATCACTCATGACTGCAATCTCCTATAGGTGGCAGGAGACGAACCGGCATACGCGCTCCAGTTCGTCTGCCGAGTCTCTGACAAACCAATCGAAACACGCAGCGCGAAAACCGCGGCTGCTTTCGAATCCAAAATAGGAAATAGCCAAAAAATTTCAAGGGGGGGCTCAATTATTTTTTTTGTCGTCGAACTGAAGGATGCTTGCGTCTTTTTTGCACAGCACAAAATCAGTTTGTCCGTTCGACCGACATCCATCCGTTCGCTAAACTTGCCGCTCCAATCTGCTTCGCGATCAAGTCGCCCAGCTTTTTCGCGTCACCGGCGACGCCGTTGCGTTTCGCCTCGGACACGCCATGCAAGGACCCGCCCGTCGCGGCAGCCGTTGCAACATTGCCGGCAACCGCGCCAACCCCCGCTGTTTCTGCGACACCTGGCATGCGCCCGCTGTCGGCTTCAAGGGCGAAGCTGCGAAGTGGCATGAGTGCGCCATCGGCGGACTTGTAGAGGATCTGGATCGACGCACTCACTTCGCTTTTGCCTGCGCCAAGACCGATCAGGACGCGGCGGCGTCGCTTGCCTTCGTCGATGGTTTGGAATTTGCCTTCGACAAGCAGCGCGTTCTGATTGGGCGGCGCAGCGCAGTCTGCGCGTACTGCACGCAATCCTGCTGATTGCAGCTTGCGCACGATTTCATCCGCGACCTGCTCACGCGTATCGGTTGCTGTTTGATCTTGTTCTTGAACCAACGATCCGCCGCTGATGAGCGTTTTGCCTTCGTGTGCCAGCCCGCTATCCATTTTCACCTGGCTGGACGTGGCGCCGAAAGAACATACGTATATAACGTCCGCGCGAACGTTCGGCGCGGTGTAGGTCTCGATGGTCTCGGTGGCGGCCGAGGCGCACCCACCCAGAATTAGCGACCCCGCCGCCAGCGCGGAGGCCGTCAGATGCTTGGCATTACGAATGAAAAATTTGAGTGAGATTTGCATGGTGGTTTGTTATGGCACCGTCGTGCCAAGATGTCGGAAGAGAGGTGTGCCTTAGCACGCGAACGTGAGTATGGAAGGAAGCGGCCGTGCGCACCATTCAGGAATTATGTCGCGCGATGTCGCCGTGATCTGACACGTGCGAACGGCAGCTACCCGCGTCCTTATGAAGAATGCCGGTTCATTGGCAACGTTACGCATGCCTCGAGACCGCCGCCTTCACGCACGCGAAATACCAGGGCACCGCCGTGCAGACGCGCGATGCGCTCAACGATGGCAAGCCCCAGACCCGAGCCGCCCGAATGCGTCCGGGCGTTCGTACCCCTGCTGAACGGCGTCTTCAGGTTTTCCATTTCCGAGGCGGCGATTCCCGTGCCGCGATCGCACACGGCGACGCACGCGATGTTGCCTTCCGTCCATGTTCGGACGGCGAGACCGGTGCGCCCATAGACGATTGCGTTCTGCATCAGGTTCATGAGGAGCCGCATCAGGCTCACGGGCCGGTATGCGAACACGGGAACGTCTCCGAGCGACAATTCGAATTCGTGCCCCAGCCCGGCAAAATCCGCGGCGAGCCGGCCGATCAGCGCGTTGAGTTCACCGGCTTGCGGCAGCTCGCGTTCACCGCTGCCGGCGTAGTCCATGAACTGCTGAAGAATCGTGTCAATGTGGTCGATATAGCTCTCTGCCGACGCCACGAATGTATCGTCGGCACCCCGCGGAATCGCCATTGCCATCGCGAGACGAAGCTTGGTGAGTGGCGTGCGGATGTCGTGTGAAACGCCCGCCAGCATCAGCGCGCGTGTTGATTCAGCTTGCTTCAGCGCATGAGTCATCTGGTTGAACGCGCTGCTGACCTGGGCGATTTCAGTTGGCCCGTCAGTTGGGAGAGTGACGGACGCCTCACCGGCGCTCACGTGGCGCGCGGCGCGCGCGAGATCCTTGAGGGGACGGTTGATGTGCAACTGGATCAGGTAGCCCGTCAGAGCGGCCAGCAACGCGAGACCTGCGCAGAGCGCGAGTGTCGTCACGATGCCGCTCGCTTGCGCATCCTCGGTCATCGGCAGCGCGATCCAGCGGGTGTCGCCCGCGACGTGCAGACGAATCCAGAGCCGCTCGCCGTCGCTGGTCTGCCAGCGGACCTGCATGTCGGGCGGCAGATCGCGCTGCAGCGCACCCACGAAGACGTCGCGTTGCCAAGTGCGGAACAAGCGGAGCGGGCTCGGCTGCGGTTCGCGTTCGAGATGTTCGGGTAAGTCAGTCTGGCCGCCCAGGCGCGCGGCCGCGGCGCGGCCTTCGTCGGGCGGCATGGCGGACAACACGCCATCGAGCGTCTTCACATAGTCCGAAAAGATGATCGCGGCGCGGTCAATGCGCGGGCGCTGCACGAAATTCAGCAGCACCGCGAACGAGCACGCCTGGGTCAGCGCGACAAGCGCCACCAGCAGTGTGATATTGCGGGCCAGCAGCGAACGCGGCAACCATCCGCCGAGCCGGTACGAAAGCGATGACGTGCTCACGGCTCGATGCCCGCAACGAGCATGTAGCCGACACCCCATACGGTCTTGATGAAGCGCGGTTTGGCCGGATCTTCTTCGACGATCTGGCGAAGCCGGAGGATCTGTACGTCAATGCTGCGACCGAGTGCTTCATGATCTCGGCCGCGCGCCCGCGCAAGCAGGTTTTCCCGGCTGACCGGCCGATTCGGCGATGAACCCAGCGCATGCAGCAGCAACATCTGCGCTGAGTGAATCTCGACGGGCTCGCCGCGAAGCACCAAGGTCTGCTTTGAGACGTCGAACTGGTACTCGCCGAAGCGCAGCGTCTGCGAGGTCACGGTCGGCACGCCGGCGGCCATTTTCTGGCGGCGCAGGAGCGCACGGATTCGCGCGATGAGTTCATCGGGGAGAAAGGGCTTGGCGAGGTAGTCGTCGGCGCCGGTTTCAAGGCCAACGACGCGGTCGACCGCATCGCCCTTCGCGGTCAGCATGAGAATGGGAAGCGTCTGTCCTTCGGCGCGCAACCGCTTGCACACCGTCAGCCCGTCTTCCGGTTCCATCATCAGGTCCAGCACCAGCACGTCATACGGTTCGCGCTGCAAGTAGCGGTCGAGTTGCTTGCCGTCGGCGACGACGCGCACGTAGAAGCCGTGGCTTGTCAGGAACCGTTGCAGCATGTTGCGCAGCTCGGCTTCGTCGTCCAGCACGATAACCCTGTTCACTTGTTCCATGACGCGTCTCCCACGGTCACTTACATTCAGCGTGCCATTGCTTTTTGCTTCATCAGGTCTTCGATCTGCGGCAGCGTGACGTAGCCGACCCGCTGTGTATCGATTTCGTCGAAGTGCTTCGCCGCCATTGGCATGCCGGCCGCCGCCTGGTCCCGAGTCAGCTTGCCGTCGCTTGTGGTGTTGGCGCTGGCAAAGCGAGCCTGCAATTGCTGCGTTGCACGCTCGCCGCGCGCGGGTTCGACAAGCGGCAGCCCGACCTGAGCGGATGCCGTTGCCGAAACAATACACAAGACAAGGACCGCAATCATCTTTTTCATCATTTGCTCCGTGATGTAGCCGACGCTCATGGCCGGCAGGGTTGATTCATTGATCTGACGTTACTGCTACGCCCAGTGCGCCGGTACCCAGACACGGCCGGCCCAGTGTCCGGGCACCATCACCGCGGCACGCGGCACGGGTGCTACATACACCGGACGCGGCGTGAGATACAGCGTTCGTACTTGCGGCGCGACGTACACGAGGCGCGGCGGCGGGGGCGGCGCGACGTAGACGACCTTGGGCGCGGGCGGCGCAATGTAAATGGTCTTCGGCGCAAGAGGCGCGACGTAGACAGCAGGTGGCGGCGGGGGCGGAGTTACGTACGCGGCCGGCGGCGTCACGACCACTGGTACCGGCGCCGATACAACGGCAACCGGCGGCGCGACAACGACCGGTGCCGTGCCCACCGCAACCGTCCCGCCCACTGCCGTGACGGTGCCGCCCGTGGTCACCGTACCGCTGTGTACAACCGTCGTGCCGGTGCCCGTCGCCACCACGCCTGCGGCTACGCGCGTCGCGCTGCCGGAATGAGTAACGGTTCCGCCATCGCTGCCCGTCACGGTGCCGGAACGCACGCAGGTGGAACCCGCGCAGTCTGTCGATGCCGAGTGACTGGTCGTGTTGCCGTTCGCTGCGGTGATCGTTCCCGAGGACGAGTATTGACCCGGCGCGTTGCGCGTCACGCTGCCTGATGTGGTGGCGCTGTGGCCGTCAGAGCCGGTCAGGCTGCCGGTGTGGTCACACGTGCCGCCGGCGCAGTTCGTGTCGCCCGAGTGCTGGACCTGACGGCCGTTGGGGCCGATGGCCGTGCCGGAGTTCGAGAACTGCCCGGGTGCGGTGCGGGTCACTGAGCCGGTGTTGGTGGCTATGCCGCCGTAGGGGTTTTGGACGCCGCCAGCGTGCGCGCACGTGCCGCCCGCGCAGGAGCCGTAGCGCGCTCCGTCGTAGGCGCCGTGTGGCGTGTAGGCCGTGCCGTGACTTGCCCATCCGGCGAAAGCGGGCGTGCTGACGGCGATGAGCAGCGAAGCGATGGCTGAGGTGAGATAACGGAGTTTCATAAGGGATCCTTCAAGGTTCGGTTCAGTCACGCACTGCGGCGTGGCAACGGGACGAACTATAAAAGGAGTCCGCGAAATAATCGCGCTCGAAAAGATGTCGCGGTGTTACACCGAGCGGCAAGGTTCGCGCGCCTGGCGTGCGCCGCTGCGGTACGAATTCCGTGACATCCGGCGACATGGTTTTCGCATGGTTTTTTGCCGGTCAGCCCATTACATTAGCCTCAGCCGAAGCGACAACGTCCGTTACCCGCAGACCACGCGTCTTCCTCACACCCATAAGCTGCCCATCATGTTCACCACTGAAAAAATCGCGGTCTTTGTGTTGTTGTTCGTTGTTGGCGTCTCGTTGATCGAGGCGTGTGTGCTCACCCGCAAACAGCGCAATAGCGACACGCCATTCGACTGGTATGAAGTGTGGATTTCGCTGGCCGACATGGCCGGCCGCAAACTGCTCGCACTCCTTCCGCTCTCGCTTGCAGCGCCGGTTTTCGCCCTTGCCTGGGATCACAGGATCTTTACCGTCACGCTCAACAGCGCGCTGATGGTGTTCCTGCTTTTTATCGGCCAGGAATTCTGCTACTACTGGTACCACCGCGCGTCGCACCGTATCCGCTTTTTCTGGGCAACGCACGCTGTCCATCACTCGCCGAACCAGTTGACGCTTTCGTCTGCTTATCGGCTTGGGCTGACAGGCAAGTTGACGGGCTCGGCAGTATTTTTCACGCCTCTCGTCTGGCTCGGCGTGCGTCCGGAAATCGTGCTCGCAACACTGAGCTTCAATCTGCTCTATCAGTTTTGGCTGCACAACACGTGGATGCCGAAATTGGGCTGGCTCGAATGGGTGTTCAATACGCCATCCGCGCACCGGGTGCACCATGCATCGAACATCGATTATCTCGATGCGAACTTTGGTGGCGTGCTCGTCATATTCGACCGGCTATTCGGCACGTATGTAGAAGAGCACGCTGAGGAGCCGTGCCGCTACGGTCTCACCACTCCAACGCGCTCGCGCAATCCGCTTGTCGTCGAATTCGAGCACTGGGCCAGTCTTGCACGCGACATTGCATCGGCGGGCAGCGTCTCGACTGCTATTCGCTACGTGTTCCTGCCGCCGGGTTGGCGCGCGGATGGTTCAGGCGAGACCACCGAAGCGCTGCGCCAGCGCATCTGACCGCTGTGCGCGAATGACGCGATACCCTTTCGGAGTAGCGTTGATGGCAGCTGCCCAAGCCACCGCTATCCGAGCCCGTGAAAATCAGTTATGCCAGCGCAGCGCTACGCCGCGTGGTGCGCGTGCTGCCGGCAAGTTGTCGATCTCCACAAAGCCGTCGCTGCAGTAGTGGCTCCGCGCGTCCCACCGATCGCTAGCTCATCTATATCCAGTAAACGAACTGCTTTTTTTGCCACCCAAGACGATTCGGTGGATATTATCTGGATACACCCAGTGGCGAGCTTGGCGCTCGATGAGGTCCATAAAAGCCGGAGGACCACTGCAGTAGATCTGAGTATTCGGATGTGCTGGGCTCATCGCGTGAGAAATTGTCTGCGCTACTTGGTCAGCATCCAAACCAAAATGATGATTGACCTTGCCTTCGCTTCCAAGCGCGTCAAGTTCGTCCCGGAAGACTGCGCGTCCAGGTGATCTAGCAAAGTTGTGCAGCTCGAAAATTTGACCTGCATTGGCGAGTTGATTCGCAATCCCCGCGATAGATGCAACGCCTACGCCACCAGAAAAAAGTATCGATCGTGTGCAAGAGTTCAAAACAACAGTAGGGTTCTGTAACGCTCCGATAAACATTTCGTTTCCTTGGCTTAACAAGGGGTCCGCCGTTGTTGTGTTCGCGCCGCAATCATCATGTCTCATTGCGATTACATATGCCCATGGCTGAGAGCTAAAAGAGCACAGAGGATAAATCCTCTCCTTATAAGCGGCGTTGTCGAGAACTATCGTGACGCAAGCTCCATCGTCAAACGAGGGAAGCTCCGATCGGGACTTAGCTTGGATTTCTACGGCATGGTAAATCTCGGCAAGTTGCCATTTCCGCGTAACGATGACGGAGAGGAGGTTGTCACGCATGTCTTCCCCAACAGGCGCTTGGTCTTCCAAAATCGGACTTTTGAGGAGTATGGATTGCATGAGATAGCCGGTACGGAAACTATTGGAAGGATAGCTGAACGTCAAATACAGGTTAGGGCGGAAGATATCCCCAGAGCAAGGCGTTCAAGGCGAATACAGCGTATATAGCTACTCTGATAGTCCTCTTCACCACAATGCAAACCCGTTAGCAGTTGTCTCAATGACATTCACGTACTGATACACGCCAGTCGCTGCTAACGGACCATGAAAGTAGGGAAATTGGGCCTCTTGATCTCTCCATTCATTTTGTCCAGCCTGATTGCCGAGGCTGTACATCGCGCTGCCCGACAGGCCGCTGAAGTCGGGCGTCTTGTATTGAACGAATTTGTCCGCCTTGAGTCACCAACCACGCCCTGTTTGTTGTCTATGTCAGGAACATGCTGTCGAGTCCGGCGGTCACTTCGGCTATCGCCAATGCCATTTATGGTTCGACGGGGCAACGCAAGCGGTCGACTCCGTTTGATTTGCGGAAAGAGAACACTAGCGCAAGAAGCACATAACGACGATTGGGGCGCTGCTTGCCTGGTGATACCACGCTCATTCTTTGCAGACAATGCGCCGGCTGCGATCGACCAGTTTAGAAGCGCCTGATCAACCCAACACTCCAACCTGGAATCTCACTTACATCAATGCAAAGCGCATTTTCGATGACCGAGTGCTACTCTCACTGTAAGGATCGCCTTCCTTGTTGGATCGTGTTTTTGCGTTGCAGCGGTGGTGATTAACGGGGACTGTTGAGACATGAGGCGTCCATGTTGACGCCATGTGACTGTAAGCGCAGTCGTCCCTGGCTTGTTCAATACCGAATCGACGTGTAACTGGAGCCGCTTTACCCAGGCGCTGAAGGAAGCGCGAAAGGCGGCAAGACCCCGAACCGCCGCTTGAGCTGAAGTTGGTGGAGGCACTCACGCAGAAAACGCCGCTCGGCGTTCACCGGATCGACCCGCAGATGTCGCCTTCGCCTACGCATACCTTGCAGCAGTGCTTTCCCAGCAGGGAAGTCATTCTGGAACGCCGTGACCCAGTCTTCGATCGAAGGCTGGGTCACGGCGTGTTTGTTTAGTGTCGGCGACGCCGTTCCTGTACGCTGCTTCGCCGGTCGACGAGGTGGCAATAATGCCTTGACGAGCGGTGAGGGAGCGGGGAAACCGTCACCAATCAGGACCTGATAAATGCAAGCAAGTCTGCGTTGATCTGCTCCGCATGGGTGGTCGGCATCCCGTGTGGCAATCCTGGATACGATTTAAGCGTCCCGTGCTTCAGAAGCTTTACCGACTTTGCGCCCGTGGTGGGAAACGGGCAGATTTGATCGTCCTCGCCGTGCATCACAAGTACTGGAACGTCGATTATTGCCAGATCGTCGTAAAACTCGGTTTCCGACAGTACCTTGACGCAATCGTATTGCGCCTTGATGCCGCCCATCATGCCCTGCCGCCACCAGTTCTCGCGGATTCCTTCGGACACCAACGCGCCAGGCCGGTTGAAACCATAAAACGGAATCGTGATGTCCTGGTAAAACTGCGATCGATGATTCGCCGTGCCGTTGCGTATCTCGTCGACAACTTTCCGTGGCACGCCATCAGGGTTCTTTTCCGATTGGATGAAAAGTGGGGGAATTGCGCTGATCAGCACCGCCTTCGCTACGCGACCGTTTCCGGTGCCGTGTCGGGCGACATACCGTGTCACTTCGCCGCCGCCTGTTGAATGACCGATATGCACCGCGTTCCTGAGGTCGAGCGCCTTGGCGAGCTCGGCGACGTCTGCTGCATAGGTGTCCATGTCGTTGCCGCGAATGGTTTGGGTGGACCGGCCATGACCTCGGCGATCGTGAGCGATTACCCGATATCCGTGGTCCAGGAAAAACATGAGCTGCGCGTCCCAATCATCTGCGGAAAGAGGCCATCCGTGATGAAATACCAATGGATCGCCTGTGCCCCAGTCCTTGTAGAAGATTTGCGTTCCATCCGCGGTCGTCACGTATGAACTTCCAGAATTCGCTTCCATTTCGTATCCTTAAAAAACGGTGTTGACGAAGAGATAACTGTTGTTCAAGCGCAGACGCTACTTCAAGAAGCCGGTTACCAAGTATTGAGTCGTAAAGTGGATGACAGCGTTGGCCCAAGAATCTGGGCGCACGATCCGCGCTGCCCACGCCTCGCTTTTTGTTGAAATTTTGGTCTGCCGTCGTCAGGGTATTCGGCGTGCCTGAACAACACAACGGACGAAAATGACAGAAAACATGGCAAAAACGGCACTGACTTCGAGTCCATGGGTTGAGATTGGACTTGCTTGCGATGCGGGTACATCGAACACAGGTATCTATGGTCTGACAGACTTGTTCACCTATGCTGGCGAGTTCGCTGCGAAACGGCATGGCGGCTGTGCAGGATCAGCTATCCGCATTACGCACTGGCGGGCGGACGACGAGGACGCGACTGAGGTCCGCTGTGCATACGACAGTTGCCCGAGTTCAACTCATACGCTGTCACTGCTGGTGATTCCGGGAAGCGTGCAAGCTCCGGAAAAGACCGGACGAATTAGCCCGCTCTTGCATTGGCTTCGTGAAAAACATGCTGAAGGGGTTGTCCTCGCAGCGGTATGTGGTGGTGTCTTCATCTTGGCAAGAACGGGGCTTCTTGCTGGCCGGCAAGCGACGACGCACTGGTCCTTCAATGATGTATTTGCTGAGCAGTTTCCTGACGTCTTAACGGAAACCGATCACATGGTCATTGACAATGGAGACGTAGTCACGGCCGGAGGAGTGCTCGCTTGGGCGGACCTCGGGCTGCGACTCACTGAAAGATTTCTGGGTACAGCGGTCATGCTGGAGACAGCGCGTTTTATGCTCGTTGATCCTCCTGGACGCGAGCAACGCTTCTATTGCGAGTTCGATCCAAAAACGAAACACGGAGACAGAGCCATATTAAAGGCACAGCTATGGCTTCTCACTCAACGCGAGCGTCACGTCAGCGTTGCTGATCTGGCACGGCATGCAGAACTTGAGCAGCGGACATTTCTGCGTCGTTTCTTTGCAGCCACCGGTATGAAGCCAAATGAGTATCAGCAGCGGCTCCGGATCACTCGAGCCCGCGAAATGCTTGAGTTCTCGCAAGCTTCCGTTGAAGACATATCCTGGAGCCTTGGCTACGGCGACGCCACCGGGTTTCGTCGCGTGTTCCGCAAGGTCATGGGACTTACGCCATCCGATTATCGGAGACGATTTTGCCAACCGGCGCCGCAGCGAGCCCTATCTTCACCTAGTCGTCTCATGTCGACTTCACAGCAGTCGCCTGAAGAAGGGGCGCAATCGGCCGTGCAGGGGCGAACCCGCGACCAATGAAAGCGCAAGACGAAGCCGCCGGCGCTTGTTTGAACTGTCCTTCCCGACAAGAAGGAATGCCGACGTTGAGCGTCACATTGGCGCTGCTGCCTTCGTCAATGCGAGCGGTCAATGCGGTCCCGCCCGCGGCGTTGAATCCCGTGTATGCAGGGAGCTACGGCGCCCGACCGCCTTAAATTGGGGTCCGACGAGATGTCCCATATAATCACATTCTGAAAAAATCCGCAAAACAAGATTAGGAGAGTGACTTGAGTAAGCACGCAGGGTTAGCTGGCATTTTCGAAAAAGATGAAGCAAAAATTCTTTCAAGCTGGGTAGCGGAGCAACTTTCCAGCGAAACGCGTCAGGGCGCGTTGTCGGAGGCAGACGTCAAGGAGGCATCGCGGGCTTTCTTGTCAGTATTGGCAAATGCAGTAAAAAATGGATACGACGAGCAGCTTAGCGGTGCTCATTGGGACGACGTCAAAGCCCATCTGTCAAAATTTTCGCGAGAACGTGTGCTTCAAGGTTTTTCCCCCGAGGAAACCGCAACCTTTATTTTCTCGCTGAAAAAACCGTTGTTCAACGGCTTGCGCGATTCGGGCGAGGACATCGATCGTCTGAACGACGAGTTCTGGAAGCTGACGCAGATGATGGACAAACTGGGTCTCGTCACGATCTCCGAATACCAGAAGAGCCGTCAACAGATCATCGAGCGGCAGCAGCAGGAATTGCTCGATCTCACTACGCCAGTCGTCAAGCTGTGGGATTCAATCGTTGCATTGCCGCTGATTGGCACGCTCGACAGCGAGCGCACCCAGGTCGTGATGGAAAGTCTGCTCGATTCGATCGTTGAGAACGAAGCCGCGATTGCGATCATCGACATCACGGGCGTACCGACCGTTGACACGCTGGTCGCGCAGCACCTGCTCAAGACCGTCGCCGCCGCGCGGCTGATGGGCGCAGAGTGCATCATCAGCGGCATTCGACCGCAGATCGCACAAACGATCGTGCACCTGGGTGTCGATCTTGGCGATGTCGTGACCAAGGCCACCTTGGCCGAAGCGCTCAAGATCGCGTTGCGCAGGGTAGGTTTGGTAGTCGGCAAGCTGGGCAGCGTCAAGACAGGCGAATAAGTATGGAGCAAATTCCGGTTCTCAAGCTCGGCGACTTCCTGCTGGTATCGATTCAGGTCGAGCTACACGACGAGTTGGTATTGAATCTACAGGACGACCTGACCTCGCGCATCGAAAAGACGAGGGCGCGCGGTGTGCTTATCGACATCTCTGCGCTCGAGATCGTCGACTCCTTTATCGGACGGACGCTGGGACATATTGCTGCCATGGCGCGCGTGCTGGACGCCACTACGGTCCTTGTCGGCATGCGCCCGGCCGTCGCGATCACGCTGGTCGAACTCGGCATGTCGTTAAAAGGAATTCGCACGGCGCTCGACGTTGACAAGGGCATGGCGCTGCTGCGGCGGGCGCTCGACGCGTCGGACGGGACGGGAGAATCCTCATAATTGCACTGAGCCCTGCCGTTCTTGAAATACGCACGTCCGACCAGGTCAACGGTGCGCGTAAATTCATACAGGAACTCGCAATCAAACTTGCTTTCGGGACGCTCGAACGAACCAAGTTCGTCACAGCGGCGAGCGAGCTTGCGCGCAATACGCTTGTACACGGCAAAGGGGGCACGGTCACGATCACCGAGGTCGAACGCGACGGGCGCACCGGAATCAAGCTCGTGTTTGCGGACGAAGGGCCAGGGATTCCGGATATCGAACGGGCGCTGGAAGACGGTTACAGCACGGCGAAAAGCATGGGGCTGGGACTAGGGGGCGCGCGCCGCCTGGTCAACGAATTCGAAATAACATCGACCGTCAATGGCGGCACTAGAGTGAGCATTACGCAATGGAAGAGGCGCTGAGTCTCACGGATCAAAGCGGGGTGGCGCAAGCGCGGCGCGCAACGATCAAGCTTGCGCAAAGCCTCGGATTTTCCGAGCGCTATCAGGCGGACGCCGCGTTGGTCGCAACCGAAGCGGCCACCAACATCATCAAGTACGCCGGGAGCGGTGAGATCCTGCTGCGGCGCTATGCAAGCGGCGACGTCCTGGGCCTCGAATTGCTCGCTCTCGACCGTGGGCCAGGTATCGCGAACCTCGACGCGGCCCGGCGTGACGGGTTCTCGACAGGCGGGAGTCTGGGTGCGGGATTCGGCACGATGTCGCGTCACTCGCACTTGTTCGACATCTATTCCGTTGCAGGGGCCGGCACCGCCGTCCTGGCACGCATCCAGAACTCGAAATCGCATGCCGCCGACATGTCGTCATATGCCGTCGGGGCACGGTCGACTCCGAAGGCTGGCCAGGAAATTTGCGGTGACGCCTGGGGGGCCGACGAGCGGGGCGGTCTAATGCGCGCAGTACTTCTGGATGGCCTGGGTCATGGTCCCCTCGCGTCCGTTGCATCAAGTTGTGCAGTGGACATCTTCCGTCAGTCCGACCGGAACGACACTCCGGAAAGCATTCTCCGTCGCTCGCATGAAGCCCTCAAATCGACGCGCGGCGCTGTCATGGCGGTGGTGCAAATCGATACATCAACCGGCTCGATCAAGTTTGCCGGAGTAGGCAACATCGTGGGGATCGTGGCGTCCGGCGAAAGCATTCAGCATCTGCTTTCCACCGATGGAACAGTGGGCTACAACATGCGCCTTGTGCGTCAGTCTTCGATCGAATGGACGCCCCGAAGCGTCATCATCCTGACAACGGATGGCTTGTCGACCCGCTGGAACCTGAATCGCCATCCGGGTCTGATTCAACATCATCCAAGCCTGATTGCCGCAGTCCTGCATCGCGACTTCGCGCGCGACACGGACGATGCGACCGTTGTCGTCGTCAAGGCGGTTTGAGATGCTTCATCGAATTCTTTCCACGCCGATCAGCACCAATCTGAGCCTCGTCGCGATCCGCGACCGGTCGCGCCAGGTGGGCGAACTATTCGGGCTCGACAATCTGCAACGCACGCGTTTCATCACGGCCATCTCTGAAATCGCGCGCAATGCCGTACAGTTTGCTGGTGGAGGTACGTTGACATTTCTTGTCGGCGACGCCAGCGAAGCAATCAACATGCAGTGCGTGGTGGCGCAGATTTCGGACAAAGGGCCGGGTATTACGAACATCGACGAACTGCTTGCCGACGCGACACGGCCCGAAAGGACGTCGACCATCGGGATTCCGGGCAGCCGGCGTATGGCCGACGGATTTTTTATCCGTTCGCAACCGGGCCAGGGGACGACGGTATCGTTGGAAATGTTCCTTCCCCGCGATACGCCCCGACTTACCACCATCCAGTTAAATCGATTGGTCGAGCAGTTGATGCGCAGGAAGGCACAGACGCCTGTCGAGGAGCTCGAGCGGCAGAATCGTGAGATGCTCCTTGCGCTCGAGGAACTGCGCCGCAACAAGGCCGAGCTTGAAGATGCGGATGCCCGCAAGAACGAGTTTCTTGCCATGCTCGCGCACGAGTTGCGCAATCCGCTCTCGGCAATCTCGTTATCGCTCGAAGTCGCGCAGCGCAGCGCCGAGCCGCTCAGTGCGAATCAGACAAAGACCCTGGCGGTGATCGGCCGCCAGACGCAGCATCTTTCCCACATGGTCAACGACCTCCTCGACGTATCCCGGCTTACACGTGGCAAAGTCGAGTTGAGGACTGAAATTGCGCGTGTTGATACGCTGATTGATGGAGCAGTTGAAATGACTGCTGCTGAAGTGGCGCGCCATGGACACCGCGTAGTCACCGAGTATCCGCCCGAGCCTGTCATGGTTCGGGTCGATGTCGGCAGGTTGAAGCAAGTGTTCGGCAACATCATTCACAACGCTGCGCGCTATACGTCACAAGCAGATGAGATCACCATTCGAGTCGACTTCGACGACCATAGCGTGCGCGTGGAGATCGTTGACCGGGGTATTGGCATCGACGCCAACATGCTTCCACGCGTGTTCGATTTGTTTGCTCAAGCGTCCATGGGGCTTGGGCGTCAGGAAGCCGGCCTCGGCATCGGGCTGACGGTCGTGCAGCGCCTGGTGAGCGATCATGGTGGCACTGTGAGCGTACATAGCGCGGGCATTGGGCAGGGCAGCGCCTTTGTAGTCGAGTTGCCGCGTGTTCACAACCTTGCGCCTGACATACCGGACCACTGCGCACCAACATACGGAGGGCAACCGCAGAGAGTGCTGCTCGTGGATGACAACGAAGACTCGCTCAGTTCACTGGAAGCATTATTGAACATGAATGGTCACGAATGTCGCATCGCCCTTAGTGGGAAAGCCGCGCTGAGCCTGGATGCGGGATTTCGACCAACATTTGCAATAGTCGATATCGGGTTGCCGGACATGTCTGGTTTCGATGTTGCGGTCAGTTTGCGGGAACGAT
Source organism: Burkholderia sp. PAMC 26561 (assembly GCF_001557535.2). Classification (NCBI taxonomy): domain Bacteria; kingdom Pseudomonadati; phylum Pseudomonadota; class Betaproteobacteria; order Burkholderiales; family Burkholderiaceae; genus Burkholderia; species Burkholderia sp. PAMC 26561. The sequence goes on along the minus strand of NZ_CP014315.1, from coordinate 1,245,145 downwards.
TCAATAACGAGCCGCTGACATTGATCGCCTTAAGCGGGTACACGACGGCTGAATTCCATAAGGAAGCGATCGAAGCCGGTTTCGACTACTATTTTGCAAAGCCGGTGCCGATCAGCAAGATATTTGAATTGATGGAGGCGTTACCCCCAAGTGAATCGCGTGTCCGCACAAATGGGTTTTGATCGTTGCTACATACGACCCCACGGTTGGATGCGTGGCTCCCTTGGATAGCCATCCGTGTCGGTAGGTTTTGATTCCCGTAACGCTGATAACGAAAAGCCGGTGAACCTTATATACGTCAGAATGATGACCCGATCCGCGCAGGTTCTAGCCGCGCTGGCGCTGTTGGTCGTCTCAGCTGTCTTCATTGGGTATGTCACCCACTCTGCGCTGCTCATTACGTTCGCACCTTCGTTGCAGGGCATGTCGCTGTTGACGGCCCTCGGTATAGGATGCGCCGCCCTTGCGTTCTTTGTCCGGCGCCGGGCAGCGTTGGTCGCCGGCTGGACTGCACTCCTGGCTGCCATTGTCGCATTGGCTTCCCATGCGGCTTTCGGGCGAGACGTCATCAGTCCAAACCTGGCGCACGTTCTTTTTGGCCTGCCGCCCGGGCAGAGTGGGCGTACATCGATCGCTACTGCGATCGCAATTGCGCTTGTCGGTCTCGCGCAACATCAGCGGCTCCTGCGGCGGCACCTCCTGGCCGATATGCTCGCGAGTGCAGCGTTGCTGCTCTCGGGCACGGCGCTGCTAGGCTACGCGTACGGCGTTCGAGACCCGTACGGCGTTCGAGACCTCTACGCGCTCTTTCTTTTCAATACGATGGCGGTCCACACTGCCGCCGCGCTATTCGCGCTTGGACTCGCCACGGTGTTTGCGCAAGCAGACCACGGCTGGGCGCGGATGATTGCATCCTCGCGCACGGGCGGCGCGGCAACCCGGCATCAGCTTGCATTCACGCTGCTGCCGCCAGTCGTGGGTGGTGCGCTGCTAGAAGCCATGCACAGTGGCAGGCTAGGGACGGCCGTCGCGATGGCACTGCTCGTCATGATCACGATTGCCCCTTTGATCGCACTGATCCTGCACGACGGCAAGACGCTTGACACGCTCGACCTGGAACGGGAGTTGTCGGATCGACTGAAGCAGCAGACTGCAGACAGTCTCACCGCCCGCCTTGCCGAGCAGGCGGCGGCACTCAATCACGAAAGCGCCGAGCGCGCGAAAGCCGAATCTGCAATGTACGGCGCGCAAAGGCTGGAAGCAGTGGGGCAATTGACCGGCGGTATCGCGCACGATTTCAACAACTTGCTTATGGCTGTCTCGGGCAACTTGCACCTTGCCAAAAGCCGGCTGGGTGACGAGCATCCAGCGCGTACCTACGTGGACAATGCTGTAGTCGCCACTCAGCGTGGAACGAAACTGACCGCCCAGTTGCTGGCGTTTTCACGTACGCAGCGGCTCGACATGCGGCCAATCGAACTCGACGCGGTCGTGCAAGATGCGCGAGGTTTGCTGGATCATGCGTTTGGACCAACAGTCGCGATCGACCTCGAGTTGCTCGCGCCCGGTGCCTGGATCCGCGCCGATGCCGACCAGCTTCACCTCGCCATCTTGAATCTCGCGCTCAATGCGCGTGATGCCATGCCCGCCGGCGGCACGTTCAGCATCCTCACACTGGACGACACTTCGCTACGTCACGACCCAGGCGATGCAGGCTTTGCCATGATCCGCGTGAGTGACAGCGGCGTGGGCATGACGCCCGAAGTCATCGAGCGGGCGATCGATCCGTTTTTCACCACGAAGGAGCGCGGCAGGGGCACGGGCCTCGGCTTGGCGCAAGTGTACGGGGTGGTGAAGCAGTGTGGTGGCGATCTGCGCATTCGAAGCGCGCCGGGAGGGGGCACCACGATTGATCTGCTGTTGCCGCTCACTGCCGAGCGGGCAACAGCGGGGCCGCGTACTCTCGAACCGGGCGCGCCACCTGTTCTCGCAACATCGCGCCCTGGGCCACTTCTTGTGATCGACGACGACCATGTACGTATTGCGCTCGCGGAAATGTTCCGTAGCGCCGGTTACGACGTGACCGAAGCAGAAAACGGCGCGGACGGACTACGCGTGCTCGACGAGATCAAACCGGTGCTGGCTGTCATCGACTTCATCATGCCGGGGCTGAATGGGGTTCAAGTCGCGCGCCTTGCTCGCTTGAAGCAACCTTCGCTTCCGATCATTTTCGTGAGCGGCTACGCAGATACGCTCGCGCTGGATGAAATTGGCAATGCCATCATTCTACGAAAGCCAGTCGGGCCGGAAGCGTTGCTCAACGCAGTCGATAATGCATTGCGAGCGGCATGAGCTATTGGATCGTTCTCGAGCTGTGGCCAGCGCTGCATGCATTGTGGAACCCATTTACCTTATCGAATTGACGTCTAGCTCGCCTTCAGTAGTGCACCGTATGCGGTCGGTTCAAAATGTCGTCGCTACCCGGTTGCAATGGCACGAAGTTAGTCGAACGCACATAATCCGGACGTGGCTTCTCCACTTCGGCGGGACGATTTGCGACCTGGTTGTACACGATATACGCTTGCCAGCGGTCGTCCCCCGAAAGATTATGGCCAGACGAATGCACAATATTGGCATCGAAAAATACGACCGTTCCCGGCGCGCCGATGATCGGTACCGCTCTCGGATGAGTCGATAAGACTTCGAGCATTTTCGGCTTTGGCACGACGTAAAAGCGGTATCCGGTCGCGTCGTCGAAAGCGGGTTGCAGCGAGCCGAGCTTGTGGCTTCCTGGAATGAAATACAGACAGCCCCCCATTTCAGTGGGTTCATCCAGCATGACTAGCGCGGTGGTCATCGTCGGGTTTGGCACACCGTCCAGGTGCCATGTTCCAAAGTCCTGATGCCATTGCCATACAGAACCATCGATGGCGGTCTTCAGATTGCACTTCGTGTGATGAATGTAGAGCGCCGGATCATCCAACAATTGTTGTGCCGGTTCGAGCAGTCGCGGTGCACGCGATACCGCGTGGAAAACGGGCGACGCCGTTGGACTCTTTGTTTCATGCACCTTGTAGATCGTCTTCGCAATGCCACCGGTTTTTTCACGAACCAGATGGTCGGTATCGATTTGCTGAATGCGTTTCAGCTCGCGCTTCATCTCCTGAACTTCAACATTGGACAGCAATGACGGCAGCACGACAAACCCGTCGCGCGCATACGCGGTCAGTTGTACATCACCGAGCTTCATGATGAATCTCTCCTGGTTGATCTCTTTCAAGCCGGATCGTAGCGGCATCGGGGAGTGTTGTAAAAGATATAATTAGTTCGCTTTCAGTACCTTAAAGGTATGACATGGAACTTCGTCATCTGCGCTATTTCCTGGCCGTCGCGCAAACCCTGAACTTCACCAAAGCCGCCGAGCATCTGCACATGGCGCAGCCGCCGCTGAGCCGGCAGATTCGCGAACTCGAGAATGAACTTGGCGTGGAACTATTCGACCGGCGGGGCAAGCGTGTGACATTGTCGTCGGCGGGGATGGTGTTTGCGGACCGCGCGCAGCGCATCCTGGCATCGGCAGATGCTGCCGTCATCGACTCACAACGCGCGGCGCGCGGCGAGATTGGGCGGCTTGCGGTCGGCTTCTTCGAACACATCGCGTACACGCTGTTGCCTGCGCTCATTCGCGAGTTCCAGCAGCGCTTTCCCGATGTATCCATTGAGTTGCGCTGGTTCACGGCTGCCGAGCAGTTCAACGCGCTTGCGCGCGGTGAAGTCGATGTCGCGTTCGTGCGCGCCGTGCCGCCCGACACGGAACTAAGATCCACGATGATCCTGCGTGAGCCGTTCGTCGTTGCGTTGGCGAAAGATAATCCGCTTGCCACTAAACGCACCATTTCGATCGTCGATTGCGCGAACATGCGCGTGATCAACTATCGCAAGGATGTCGCGCCTGACTATCACGCAATCATCAATCAGCTCTGCGCGCTGGGCGGCTTTTCGCCATCGCCGTTATTCGAAATGGGGCAGATCTACGCATCGCTCGGACTTGTCAGCTCGGGTTTCGGCATTGCGCTGGTGCCTGCCTCGGTGCAGCACGTGCACATGGATAACGTGGTGTACCGGCCGCTTCGCGAACGCCAGGCGGTGAGCGAATTGCAACTCGCATGGACGAATCCATCGCCGCCTGCGGTGTTGAGCGCGTTCGTGGAACTCGCACGCGAGATTGCCGCGCGGCCGGGCAGGCGCGTCACTCATCATTGAGCAAATCCCATTCACAGCATGGATGCTGGCCCGCATGACACTGCGCGCCTACTCACCATAAAAGGCTTGAGGCTCTCGATGGTGCTCCATACCGCTAACACAATCATGCTGGATGCGCCGCGCGCCGCTTGGATTGAACGTGCGGCTAACGATACGGTGATTATGCTGAAAATTCGCGATCGTCAGGTTTCAACTCTAGTTGCAAGTGGACAGAGAGCAACAACTTTGGTTGACGACTTGTCGATGTAAGGCAAATTTGAGCGCTTTGAAGAGTAGAGATTGTGGGAGGATTAACTACAATGGGCTGCATATTCATCGCATAATCGACTGCCCGCGAACGTCCTGTCTTGTCAATGTCTCTCAATGAAGCGTCCACAAAACCCACGCCGCCTTTTTTGTACCAACGCCGTGCTGAGCGGCATGTTCCTCGCGACCCGGCACATCGCGCATGCGGCAACACTAACGCCGCAAACCGGAACGTTTTCCCACGAAGTCGCCATGCGAAACGCTTCCATTGTCACGCCGATGAGTTTCGGCGCGAAAGGAGACGGCGTATCCGATGACACCGCCGCGTTGAATGCAATGTATGCGCACGTCCGGGGCACTTCGATTCGCACCGTGTTCTTGCGTGGACGCACTTATCTTGTCAAGGGAAGCATCTACGCTCGCGATGTCACGACTGTCGGTGAAGGGGCGACCCTGACTTGTAAAGTCGACAGTGCAAAAGCAAGTTGCGCCTTTGAATGGGGTGGATCCGATACGTTTGTCACGGAGCTGGTCTTTGATCTTTCCAACATCGGCAAGGACACGATGCAGGGTGTGCTCAACGCGGTCAACGACGCTTCCAACCAGCGTTTTTTTCGAAACCGTGTCTTCTCGCGTACAACGGAAGCGTCGAAGTCCCAGTCAAACATCTTTGGCCCGTGGTTCCTCGGCACCGGGCTCAACGGTCTGTATGTACAAGACAATGTGTTTGAAAAGTGCTCATATGGAGTTCAAATCAACAATCAAGACGGCATGGAAAGGCGGGTCAGGGAGAACCCGCTGGGCAAACCATCCCGGCATCTGCACATCAGCGGCAATAGCTGTGTGGACGCGAGCATCGGCGTCAACACGCCTCATATCATGTGCTCCAACGTTGTCGTTGAAGGAAATACGATCACGCCTGGCAAGCTGCAGCTCGATCTGCCGCTCAATGTAGCGCACGTGACCGATCTCGTCATTCGCGGCAACACGGTCGCTTCGAACAGCGCGAGCGCGAACGGTACGCTTCATGTCGAAGACGCGAGCGGGGCGATTACCATCACCGGAAACGTGGTGACCGCGCTTGGGGCGAACAATGGGATTCAATTCGGCGTGGATCCGAGCGTCAGTCACGACGCGCGGGCGGTCACCCGCGCGGTCATTGCCGATAATCATGTGCAAGGATCCACGACTCGCGGCGGTAACACTGGCATCCTGCTGCCTGACCCCGGTACCTCCGACACGATCATTACCGGCAACTACGTCTCGGGGTTCGCGCAAGGCATCAACGCAGTAGCGGAAAGCTCGGTTTCCGGAAATACGATTATTGATTGCCCAACGCCGCTGCGCCTGTCAAAGCGCAGCGCAGTCGGGCAGAACGTCGTCAAATAAATAGAGCGATCACTGATTGACCATTGGCGACTTCGGCAAGGGCAGTTCCAATGACGTTTGCTTAGCTGCAAACGCCGCGGACATACCCGGCTTCACCAGGCGATGCACTACGCTACTTTTTCGATTGACGACGCGTGGAACAAATGCCATGCCTATCACAAGCATGACGGGCGCTCCTTCGATCGGCTGCGATACCAGCGCCGTGATCAACAACGGCGCGCAAGTCGCGACTTTCTTCCAGCTCAGACCAGGGCCTAGTCTCAATCCGGAGAGTAGCAGGACCTTGCACGCGAAACCAAACAGTCCGATCATTCCCAGCTCCGCGAGCAGGCAGATCCCATCGTTCTTGCCAAGGCTCGAATAAAGGCCATTGCCAAGTGGATTGCGCCGCACATCCCGGAGACCCCGCTCGATTGAACTCGAGCGGTCTGAGAGTGAGGCGCCGTGCGTAAGTGCCTTGTCTTCCAGTCCGATATAAGGCGTGTACATCGACACCGGATACACTAGCCCAATCATGACCGCCGTGATTACTACACGCCATGACGCGACTCGCGAACCCGAGAATAAAAAGATGGTTCCAATGCTCATTGCAAGCAGAGCGATTCCTAGAGACGAAAACGCACAAATCGTCCCGCCAACAAGTCCAAACATCACAAGTCTGGATCGTCGCGTGAACGCTTCATATGCAAGGCAAAAACATGCAACTGCCTGATAGATGCCCGCTTCGCGGAAGAAGGCACAATAACGGTCGAGCTTGACGGTTCCTGATACGTAATCACCGTAGAGCATTGAAAAGGGAAAATAGATAGCACCTGTCGATGTCTCCTGGTGCAGAGTGATCTCGGTATATCCTTTCACGTTCAACGAGAAAAGAAACAACGCATCCTTGCTCCCGAGTATTGCCGCCAGTACGACGGTAATGACGCTGGATAGACCGAGCACAGAAATAACCGTACACAAAGTCCTAAAAAATCTGCGGTTGGCTTCCACATCGATGAGGAACATGCCATAGACAAGCGCGATCATGAGAGTGGTGACGAACTCTTTTAATACCCAGTCGAGTTGCGACATTTCGAAGACTATCGAGATGGGGCAAATATACAGCCAATACACACATAGCAAGCTCAGCAGCGAGGCAATGTCCCACCGAATCACGGCATTCGAATAACGAGTTCGTTTTGTGTTGTGCCATATATGAAGGTACACGAGCGGAACGGCCAATACCATGCCCAGAGACGTATATGTTTCACCAAGCGCCGTTGGACGCATCAGGAATAAGTTAAGAACCAAGCCCATGCTCACGACCCCGGTAAAGTCCGGGCCCTTTACTGAATATCTCCGCATCCACATTTTTATTATCACCAATGCTAGTTTTAAGGGATGAAAAACGGCGGCCATAGGCACCGGTTGTATTCGGTAATGGTCGCGGGCGTCCGCCGCGCAGCAACTGGGGTCGCACGGTGCACTTTCAATATCTTATTAAGCTTCCGACAGGATTACCGTATGCTTCCGTACATTGGAATTTGGAAGTACTTTGTTACCTGCTTCAACCAAGCATCGCTCGACTACCGCGCAGCCGGTCTTTCAGTCCTTCGATACCCTGGAACTGAAGGAGCGAGCAAGTGCGATGGTTTATATCGCGCGGCTCCGACGTTGACGGCCGTCATTCGCGCTCGCAGTGTCCACAGTAACGCTCATGATATTCAGAAGCGACGACCCCGCTGAGCGCCTACACCTTAGCTGAAGCCAGGCGATTTAAAGACACGCGAAGTGCCGGTGCACGCAGTCGGCTGCAGAACAATACTAAAAACGGCCGGTCGCGAATCCAAACGCTTAGCAACGTGGATCGTCAGCGCGAGCAGGCAAGGGCATTCAACGTACTGTGGGCTGCAGATTCGACACGAAGCCGTTTCGGTTCGGCATGCGGATTTTCGGCAGGTTTTGCGCGTCCAACCGTGCGTTATCAGGAACGACGCCGTTCAAGTTCAACCCCGGCGGTCCTTGTTCGCGCAGACGTGCCGCCAAGCGTCGAACTTGGCGCGTCGTCAACAATAATCGCTCGGCGGCTCGCCACGGCTTGAGCTGCCCGTCGACCACCGACTGAATCACTTTAAACCGGTCCAACTCGCGCATCGTCATGGTGATTCTGTCCGTCGCCGCCATCGTAGCCTCCGGCGCCGTGGGAATCGACGCCGGCTAAGCTTAAGCCGCCGAGAAGCGGACATTTGAATCTGGCTAGAAGCGGACATTACAACTTAGCTGCTACATGCGAAAAAGTGGATAATTTATCTTATGTAAAATCGCATTTTAGAACTCGACGCGTCGTCGTTTCCGGAGACACAGGTTTGGATTTCCCAGAACGTGTTCAACCCACCCACATGAGCGGCCTGACGTGCGAACCGTTTAACCGGCAAGCGTGTCGTTGACCGACTGTTGCTCCCTTCCCTGCGTCAGAATCCATCGATGAAACGCACGGCAGTGCGAGTGATCGAACGCACTAGCCTGCCACGTGACGAAGTACGGCGACAAAAGCGCCACACCGGAGGGAAAGGGAACGACAAGCCGGCCAGCCGCAACATCGGCGGCAATCATGGACGTCTGCGCGAGTACGAACCCTTCGCCATCAATGGCCGCTTGTATTGCCAGGCTCGACAGTGAAAAGACCAGCCGGGTGGCGCGAGCGCCATCGTCGTCCACGTCATTTACCGCACACCAGTCCCGCCATGACGGTGGCGACGAAAATTTGGGCAGCCAGTCAATCGACAACAACGGATGATTGAGTATGTCGCCAGGGTGAGCCAGCACCTTCCCGTCAATCAAAGTGGGACTGCACGCAGGCACGACCTTGTCGCGGAACAGTTCAGCGCGCGTTCCGGATTGATCGAGGCTTTCGCCATAGGTAATGCGGAAATCGATGTGATGGCCATCGGGCGACGGTTCAGAATGTGTGCCATCGAGAAAGATGTCGATCTCGGGATGCTCCCGCTGCCAGGAATAGATGCGTGGCGCAAGCCACTTCGACAAGACCGACGGCAACGCGCTGATGCTCAGGCTACGCTTCAGTTTGCCCCGCTCCAGTTCCGCACGCGCCAGCCGCAGACTTTCGAACGCCTGCGCGCAACTGGCGTGATAAATTCGCCCGGCTTCGGTCAATCTCAACCGCTTGCCTTCTTTCGCCAGCAAACGCATGCCGACCGAGTCCTCCAATTGCTTGATCTGCTGGCTGACTGCGCCCGGAGAAACACCCAGTCGTCGAGCGGTTTCGATCACGCCCTGGCAACGCCCCAGCGTATCGAACACTTGCAGTGCGCGCAGAGGCGGCAACGTATCCATCAGAGTTCTCCGGCTGTGTCATTTTAGAAATTCTAAACGAACTCGCAAAATCAACCCTCTATTCTTTTGAATATTGACTTCCTAAGCTTTGGACATTGACCGGATAGAAACCGGTGAAAGCCAAGGAATGCATTCATGTTCGTCAGAAACGCATGGTATGTCGCTGCCCGCAGCGACGAAGTCGGACCCGCCCCCGCGTCAGAATACTTGTCGCCCCGATAGAATCGATGAACCGGGGGCGATGATGAGAAAACGAATTGGCAAAATACGGACAAGCATTCAAGGACAGAGCGGTTGCGCGGTTGCTGCCGCCGGAGAGCGCGGCGTTGGAAGACGTTGCACGTGAGGTTGGCGTGGGAGTGGCGACGCTGGAGCGCTGGCGCAGTGATGCGCTGTCCAGGCCCGCTCGCGAGCGGGCCTGGACAGCGGCGGCCCGATTCGATGCCGTGCTGACGACCGCTGCGATGGACGAGGCTGGCAAGAGCGCGTGGTGCCGCGCCAACGGCGTGTATCCACAGGAGCTGGCCACCTGGCGGCAAAGCGCCACGCAAGCATTGGCTAAGCCCGAAGAGGCGCGTGCCAGCCCACAGCAAACCCAGCAGGACCGGCGGCGCATCAAGGAACTCGAGCGCGAGCTGCTGCGCAAGGACCGTGCGTTGGCTGAGACGGCGGCCCTGCTGGTGCTATCAAAAAAAGTCGCGGCGATCTTCCGCACGGGCGAGGACGAATGATCGGCCTCGAAGATCGCCAGTCCTTGGCCCATGACATCCATACCGCGCACAAGGCCGGCGCACGGCTGCGTCTGGCCTGCGAGACGGCCGGCATCGATGTGCGCACCCTGCAGCGCTGGAATGCCTGCGAGGGCCTCGTCACGGGCGATGGCAGGCCCAATTCGGTACGCCCGCAACCCGCCCATGCGCTGAGCGCCGTCGAGCGTGCTGAAGTGCTTCGCGTGGCCAACGAGGCGCGCTTCGCCGATATGCCTCCTGCGCGCATCGTGCCAATGCTGGCCGACGAGGGCGTCTACATCGCCAGCGAATCCACCTTCGCCCGCGTGCTGCGCGAGCACGGGCAGACCGCACACCGCGGCCGGGCCAAAGCGCCAAAGGCTGGCCGGCCGCCGACCACGCACATCGCTTGCGCACCACGGGAAGTCTGGTGCTGGGATATGACGTACTTGCCCGCCGAGGTCGTCGGTCAATGGTTTTACCTGTACCTGATCCTGGACCTGTACAGCCGCAAGATCGTCGGATGGGAGGTGCACGAGCGCGACGATGCCAGTCACGCTGCCCATCTGGTGCGGCGCACGGCGCTGGCCGAGGGCATCGTTACTCTGGCGGACAAGCCGGTGCTGCATGGAGACAACGGCTCCACGCTCAAGGCCACGACCGTGCTGGCCATGCTCCACTGGCTTGGCGTGAAGCCATCGTACTCACGCCCACGCGTCAGTGACGACAACGCCTATGCCGAGGCGCTGTTCCGCACGGCCAAGTACCGCCCGGAGTTCCCCGCCACGGGCTTCGCCGAGCTCAATGCTGCACGCAACTGGGCGAGCGACTTCGTGCATTGGTACAACTTCGACCACCGTCACAGCAGCATCCGCTACGTCAGCCCGGCGCAGCGCCATGACGGAGACGATCACGCGATCCTCGCCGCTCGTCACGAGGTGTATGTCCAGGCGCGGGAACGTAACCCGGCCCGCTGGTCAGGCTGCATGCGAGACTGGACGCCCATCGGTGCCGTCACGCTCAATCCGGAGCGCGAGTCAGTCGTCACGATGGCCTCGCACGCCACACTTAAACAGCCTTTGGCTGCATGACTGAGGCGACAAGTACCTTGACACGCGCCGCCCGGGCTCCACGCAACGCGGCTGCTGGGCGAGGCGGTCGTGCTGTACCGCCAGCTCGACGGGTCCGTAGCCGCACTGGAAGACGCCTGTCCGCATCGCAAGTTGCCGTTATCAATGGGGCGCCTGAAAGGCGAACACGTTGAATGCGGATATCACGGACTGACATTCGATGGCGCGGGCACGTGCGTTCGCGCGCCTGGCAACGCGCGCATTCCGCCTGGTGCACGGGTACAAAGCTATCCGGCGCACGAGCGCTATGGTTTGGTGTGGCTATGGATGGGACCGCCGGAACATGCGGATCCAGCCGCCATTATCGAGGTGCCGGAATGGGGTGACCCCGCGTGGGGCATCAATCAGGGCGACGCAATGACTGTCGATTGCCACTACCTGTATGTCACTGACAACCTTCTCGATCCGTCGCATGTCGCATGGGTGCATCCATCGTCGTTTGGCAATGCAGCGTGCGAGGGCGAACCGCTCAGCACCCTGGAAAACGGAAAAGGTGTGACGGTGTCGCGCTGGATGCGCAACGTGGAGGTCGCGCCTTTCTACGCACGCTATGTCAAGTTCAGTGGGCGCTGCGACCGGAAACAGCAATACGAAGTGCGCTTTCCATCTCACGCTGTGATCAAGGCTGTTTTTACGCCTGCGGGCAGCGGCAGCGAGTCCGGACCCATGCATCCCGATGTGTTCCTCATGAACTCCTATAACTTCTTGACGCCTGTAGACGAATCGACCACGCGCTATTACTGGTTCCAGGCTCGAAATTTCGACCAGAGCGACGCGCTCGTGTCGGAGCAATTCAATGAAGACGTGCGCCACGCATTCGATGAAGATCGCGTGATCCTCGCCGCCGTGCATGCCGGGATGGCGAACCGGCGGACACCGAATATCAACCTCGCGCTCGACGCGGGACCAACACGATTTCGCCGGGGCGTGCAACGCCTGATCGACGCAGAGCAACACGATAATGCGGAACAGTCATCTTTTTACATTTAAGATACCTAAATGAATTCGTATTTTCTTGAAGCACCCTCATTCGATCGCCAGCGCGAGCGCTTTCTAAACGCTGCCCGCATGGCAAATGCATCCATGACGGAGTGGCTGCATCCGTTGAAAGGACCGCGGGGAGAAACGCTCGTTACGGATGTCGCGGTGCTTGGCGATCCGCAAGCGCCCTCCCGCTTGGTCGTGCTGTCGGGGACCCATGGCGTCGAGGGCTTTTATGGTTCCGACTGCCAGATCGCGCTACTCGATTCCCTTCGAATACACGGCGTCCCCGAAGGCGTGAGCGTTGTGATCGTCCATCTCGTGAATCCGTGGGGAACGGCGTGGCTGCGGCGCGTAACGGAAGATAACGTCGATCTGAATCGAAATTATGTCGCGTTCGACCGCCCCCTCCCGGCTAACGCCGGTTATGAATCGATGCACCCAATTTACCTGTGTCCTGAACTCGAAGGCCCGGCTCGCAGCATTGCCGACGCAACATTGGCGGCGTGCATTGCCCGCGATGGCAATGCTGCAGTGATGAGCGTCGTGGAAGCGGGACAGTACGTGCACGCCGACGGCCTGTTTTTCGGTGGCCGCGAGCCGGCCTGGAGCAACCGCACCCTGCGCGCGATCATGGAAAAGCACGTTGCCGACGCGCAGACGGCAATATGCTTTGACTTGCACACTGGCGCAGGCGCTTTTGGCCATCCCATGCTAATGGCGATCACTGCAAAGGCTTACCCGATGCTGTCACGCATGCAGGCACTCTACGGTCCGTGGCTGCATACCATTGTCACGAGTCCATCATCCACCACTGACACCGGCATTGCTGCCACAGCAACGGGCTATACATTGCAAGCCATGCTCGACCAGCTCAGTGACGTGGACCTGATGCAATTCGTTATCGAATGCGGCACATACGACCCTGCGCGCTCGCATCGATTATTGCGTGACGACCACTGGCTGCACCTGTTCGGCGATCCCTTCGATGCAACGGGCCGTCGCATCAAGGCCGCACTGCTGGAACATTTCTTCCCCGCCGATACTCACTGGCGCGAGTTGACGGCATTGCGCGCACAGCAGGTCTTCGCTCGCGCGATGAGTTCCCTCGCTTCAACGCCCCCGGATAAAGACGCGCCGGACCGATCCACTCACCCAGGAATCGCACCATGAAACGCTATAGCTTACTGAATCTGCTGCTTCTCGCGATACTGCCTCTCGCTGCCCACGCGCAGGATTCGAAAGTGATCCGCTTCGGGGTCGATCCGACTTATCCGCCGTTTGAATCGAAGGCGCCGGACGGGACGCTCGTCGGGTTCGACATCGACCTGGGCAATGCGATTTGCGCGAACCTGCATGCCAGATGCGTCTGGGTCGAACAGAGCTTCGACGCCATGATCCCGGCTTTGCAAGCGCGGAAGTTCGATGCCATCTTGTCAGCCATGTCCGCCACGGCGGTACGCAAACAGCAGATCGATTTCACCGACAAGATCTATAACGGCCCTTCCCGTCTGGTAGCGGCAACAGGCTCAACGCTCGTGCCTGAAGCCGCGTCGCTAAAAGGCAAGCGAATCGGCGTGGACCAGGGTTCGATGCAGGAGACCTTCGCCAAGGCGGAGTGGGCTCCGCAAGGCGTGACGGTCATTTCATATCCTACGCAGGATGCGATTTATCAGGACCTGACCACGGGTCGCCTGGATGGAGCCTTCCAGTCTGCAGTGCAAGCGGACATCGGCTTCCTCAAGACCCCGCGTGGCAAGGGTTATTCGTTTGCAGGAGAAGAAGTCAAAGACAAGCGAGTCGCGGGCGACGGTGTGGCCATTGGTGTACGCAAGGACAACACCGCCCTGGCTGCGAAACTGAACACCGGCATTGCCGCGATACGACATGATGGCACTTACAATCGGCTTGCCCACAAGTACTTCGATTTCAATATTTATGGCGACTGAGGGAGCCGGAGATGACGTCAGACTTTGAAGCGCGCGTGGCGAAAGCGGTCACGCCGAACACGGTTCGAGAGTTTCGCCAGAATGGCGCGGTATGCATCCGGGGTCTGTTCAATGCGGACGAGATCGCTCGGCTTCGTTCCGGCATCGATCACAACATTGCGCAACCCAGTATTCGCGCGAAGACTGCGAGCCGCCCCGATGACCCCGGCTGGTTTTTTGAAGACTTTTGCAACTGGCAGGAAAACGCGGCATATAGGCAGTTCATTTTCGAGTCACCAGCGCCGACCGCCGCGGCGGCGTTGATCGGTGGGAAGACAGTGCGGCTCTACCATGATCACGTGCTTGTTAAAGAACCGAACACGCGGCAGCGGACGCCCTGGCATCAGGACCAGCCCTACTACAATATCGTGGGATCGGATAACGTCAGCATGTGGATTCCTGTGGACCCGGTGTCGCGCGAGTCCACACTCGAGTTTGTCATGGGTTCACACCGCGGGCCGTGGCTGATGCCCCGGACGTTCATGGAAAACGAGGCGAAGTGGTTTCCGGAGGGGAGTCTCGCGGATTTGCCTGACATCGATGGCGATCGTGAAGCTTTCGATGTACGCGGCTGGGCGCTCGAGCCTGGCGACATGGTGTGTTTCAACATGCTGACGCTGCATGCGTCGGGCGGCGTCCCGGGTGCGCATCGTCGCAGGGCTTTTTCAGTACGGTTCATTGGCGACGATGTCCGGCATGCACCGAGACCGTGGAGAACCTCGCCGGAATTCCCAGGCCTTGCGGCAGACTTGCCCGAAGGCTTGCCCATGGAACATCCGCTGTTTCCAATGGTCTGGAATATTCGTGAGGGACAAGGAAGCGCCTCTCCCCTTCCTTGAGTCCTTGTCTGCTGTCAGGCTGTCGGCCTACTCGGACGAGCGATCTGCCCGCGATATTTGCAACGCGGATTGCTTGTAGTGCGCCGCATTGATTGGGAAAGATTGCTCATGCGTGCCCATGCTTAAGGCATAAGCGTGTTCCGATTGAATGAAAACTGCCGCTACGGCAGAAGTGAACACGAGGCACATCAGCAAGGAAAAGCGGGTGACGGCTCTCTGCCGTCGGCGTGCTCGTGTTCTGCCTCGGGGCCAATAATCTTCGCTGGATGGATTCGTTCGACGAGCAAGCGTGCCCGACGGCGACTTATTTCTCGCAAGCGCCAGCTCATACTCATATTCCTGGCGCTTCAGCGGATCGCTCAAGATGCTGTAAGCAAGATTGAGCGAGCACATGATCTCGGCTGCTTCAGGCGCAGCGTTCCGGTCCGGATGGTAACGCTGGCTCAGCGCCTTGTATGCTGCGCGAACGACCTCCGCAGGTGCATCGTGTGTCAGTTTGAGAGTGTCGAAATGGTTCGGTCGATGATTCATGATGTCCCGACTATTGCTAACGCTTCATCGGGTTAACGGTCGTCCATCGACAATCTTGAGCAAGGTTCGCGCTACGCACGCAACACGATTTTTGGCTGGTCTCATTTAATGCGAACCGGAGGCGGCCGCGGCAATCGGCTGGGCAGACAACGCCGATTGCCGGTCCAGCGCTTAAAAAAAACAAGGCGCGCAATCTTTTGCGCGCCTTCAGTTTGCATCTTTGACCAGTCTCAATCCTTACGAACCGAAATACACCGGTTGCATTCCATCGTTGGCATCCGGGCGGACCGACGAGCCAATCTTGTGACCGACGCGAGCAACATCGCCTTCGACCGCGCGCAGTGAATGATGGCTACCCGATGCCGATGCTCCATCGGCCACGCCGCCAAAACTGCTGGCTGCCACGTTGTCGCTGTTCACGCGCGTTTCAGCCGCTTGAATATTGGCCGGATATTGCGTTTGATCGCCAGTCGGGTTATAGCCTGCTTTTTCCAGTTGGACCAGTTGCGCCTTCACTTCGGCGCGGGTTACGGGTTGATTTGATTGAGCGAAAGACGAGACAGCCGGAACGACCAACGCAACGGCAACGATGAGCGATTGAACGAGTTTCATGATGCTTTACCTCCAGACTTGGTTTTTCGCAAACACCCGTTTGCGTTTCAGTGATTGAAGTCTAGACCGGGGGCCGCACTGTATTAAGCATCGACAGGACAAAGCATTATTGTTGAAACTAAGTGTTAACCCTTGATCCTTTTGGAAGCTTGCCGTGAACGGCCGCGTATTCGTAATCGCGTTCGATTGTCACGCGTGCGAGGCGGAGCCGAGTTCCCCAAGGATCGACTCGCGGTGGAAATCCCCGCGCTGCAACCGCTCCTCCAGCGGACGCCACAGCAAGCTGATCAGTTTGGTCAGCGGTCTTGCCGATGGTCGCTTCCCATCCGCGGACGCATCGCACAACCAGTTGCACACGCGCTCAGAGTCCCACCCGCGTGAATGAGGTTCCAGGAATGCATCCAGTTCGGCCGGTATCAACGCGAGTCGTCCGCCGTGTTGCCGCATGACCCACTGTGCCGCTGCATGGCAGGCGAAATATTGGGGCGCATGGCTGAAACCCTGCAACAAGGCCGGGATCGTCACTCCCTTCACTACGTGGTCAATATCGCTGCGGCCGTCCGGCATGAGCATGGCACTGAAGGTATGGAACCAGTGCATCATGAAGACACTACGCGCAGGCGCCGCCAAAAACCAGTTCTCCAGCATTGGATACGCCGTGTCGTACGTGCGCTCCGAATTGAAATAGCCGACAAGATCCGGCCGGTCGAGCGTGTCCAGAGCCTCGACAAAGGATAGCGGCGAGGAAGGCATCTTGTCGTCTGCTGATGCCGAGGTGTGCGGCAAGCTGGACAAAAGCGTCGTCGCGTCCATCCAGACGCCTCCGAACGTCGTCAATACTGCCAGCCTTACCCAGTCCGATTGAACCTGTGGCGCCCACAGCGCAAAACCGCGTGGCAACGGCGGCAGGCCTGACGGCAGACTGTCGGGACCTAGCAACCGAACACGGTATCCCGTCAAGTGTCTGCGCCAACTCAGCAAGCAAGCATCGACGATACGCGGCAGTGGCGTCCCATTCCAGTAAGTCCAGACGACGCGAGGTATCGCCGTTGATCCGCATTCCGGAGACCGGCATGGCGTACGCCCCTCACGCGTTTCAGGCGTGGCGTGCGCGCCCCCTTTGGATGACCAGTGCAGCACCGGCGGTGGGTCGACCATGGCCACGGATGGTCGCACAGCATCGTCTGGCACCGTAGTGCGCATAAAGCTCGCTTGGTTGTCATGATTTCGAAAACCCATCTTAGCAGGCGATGGCGAATGCTTTCGCGTGTCTGCTTGTCCGCATCGACTCGCGCAATTGATCGCTCCACATTGCGGTTCCGGTTTTTCGGTCGGCTGCCGGAGGCGCCCACTTCAAATCAGGTGGTTGTCGCCGTATGCAGCCTCTGCGTCTTGAGCCACTCGCGCAGGCGGAGAAGTGCTTTGTCGGGCCGGCCGCGCATCGTGCAGAAAGCGAAAAAGGCGTCGCTCGGTCCGAACCCGAGTGGAGCGATCAATCTTTCCTTCGATAACTCGCGCTCGACCAGTAACGCAGGCGCGATGGCCACGCCAAGACCGGATGCCGCCGCTTCCAGAAGCAAGGACAAGTGGTCAAACCGACGACCGCTCGCAAACAGTGCTGGATCCACGCCATTCCGAGCCGCCCACTCCGCCCACGCGTGTGGACGCGAAGTCGTATGCAGGAGCGGCTGACCGATCAGATCTGCCGGCGTCGCAATGTCATGAGGCCAGTCAGGCGCGCAGACAGGACCGACGGTTTCTTCGAAGAGGGTCGCGGCCTCGACATCCGCCGGCCAAGTTCGGTCGCTGACGATCAGGCAATCAACGACATCTCGCTGCAGATCGTCCATCGACGTACTCGTCTGCAAGCGGACCCGGATGTCCAGATTGGCCGCCTCGAACCGCTCGAGCCGCGCAATGAGCCAGTTCGACAGGAAGCTGCCCGGAGCGCCCAGCACGATTTCGGCTATCGGCGCGTGCTGCGCGATCTCCGCACAACGGGTCTCCAGCAGCGTAAAAATCTGGTCGGCGGCCTGCTTCAGGCTCTGCCCTTCATCGGTCAACCGCACGCCGCCCGCGTGGCGCACAAACAGGGATTTGCCGAGCCACTCCTCCAGTTGGCGAACTTGATGGCTCACGGCGCTGTGGGTCACGTGCAGTTCCTGCGCGGCGGCCGAGATGCTGAACTGCCGGGCGGCTGCGTCAAAGGCGCGAAGCGCGTTGAGCGGGGGAAGTCGGCGCATGCGGTTTGGACGTCGATTTAACTCACAGCATTGTGCACAAATTTATCGCTACCCGTGGAACGTCGCCGAAATTACATTAAGGCCGCGTCAACGAATAGTTCATCGCATCCGCGAGACATAAGGAGCTCAAATGACAGATACAAACATCCCGCTCGCAAACAGCAAGGTTCTCTACGAAACCTTGCTGACAGAGGAAGACTACAGCGTCTCCAGGACCACGGTCCGCGCCGGCGGCGAAACGCAATGGCACTTCCATACGACCGTGCGTGACCGCTTTGTCGTCGTTCGAGGCGTGTTGACCGTCGAGAAGAAGCTCGGCGATCTGATCGACAGAACCCAAGTCTTCGATCATCACACGGTCGAACCGGGTGTCATGCATCACGTCAGGAATGAGACGGCCGACGACGTGGTGTACATCATGATTCAGTCCGGAGGCGCCCGCGACATCGTGCTCGCTCAAACGTGAGTCGGTTGAGTCTGACCGCGGAGCTGTTCGGTACCAAAGATGCCGTGACGTCCCGGCAGTAGTGCACTGAACGTCGTCAGGCGATGCGACCTCGATATCAATCAGCGGCATCGAGCGGCTCGGAGGTCGACAGCCACCAACCGTCCCCCACGAACCACGCAGATTGGTCCGCGGGAGTTTTTCGCCTCAGCGACTTGACGGCATCGTGAGTATTTGATTCGAACGCATTGACCAAAGATTCCCCGGTCGCATCATCGCGAGCGCCGATGCATTCGATGAACGTCGCCGGGCAAATGAACTTTGCCGCGTATGAGTCTGCGGCGACGCGTGTCACAAGCAGCATGCCGCCCAGACCGCGGTTCGGCGTCAATGGGAAGATCAGACGGCCGCCTTCATTGAGTGCTTCGATCCAGCCATTCAATGGGTGCGTCGCGCCTGCGCTCACGTAAATCAGATCCGATCGCGGCAGCACCGCATCAGCTCCGCTTTCATCCAGCACCCGAACGTGCGCCAGATGAGCAAGGTTCGACGTCGCATGCGCACCGAGCCCCGGGTTAATCTCATAAGCGGTTACGCGCCCGGCTTCCCCGGTGAGAAGCGCGAGAAGTGCCGTGTAATAGCCGGTTCCCGAACCAATGTGTGTGATGGTCTCGCCCGGCGAGATGGCCGCAGCGTCCAGACAGCGTGCATGGAGGCTCGGCTCGCCGTTGTTGATGCCTTGATCGGTCTTGAGCCCGATTAGAATGTCCTGATAGAGAACGGCAGGGTCGGACGTGTCGGTCGAGACGTATCCCGTCAGCGTGTAAGCGTTCCATGGACCGGGGCCCAGGTACTTTTCCCTTTCGACCATCGCAAATGCGTCCTGGATTCTCGGGTCTCTGCACGCGCCTTTCGCTGTTATATATCGCGCATAAAATGCGCGAAGCGCTTCTACGTTCGTCATCGACCGCTTCTCCTTGAATGGACAAAGTCATCGTAGCAGGTAAAGTCGAGCGGAATGATCGGTTGCCAACGACCCAGTCCGCGATCTCGAAGGCCGGAATTGGTAAGGATTGTTGGACGCCCGCCCGCCGGCACCGGGGTAGTCACACGCCTGCGGTGTAGGGCAGGCGTCCAACAATCCTTAACAGTATCAGACGTGGCCACTTTTCCGGGAGTCGAATACAGTCATTGCGAGTCCCGCGCTGATTTTGCGATCAGGCGTCAAGACCGTTGAACAATTGAGCAATGAAATCTGGTTGACAAGCGAAACCCGTCCGGGCGACTGGGAAGCATGGGTCGAAGCCGCGGGATGCCCCACGCTTCGAGCCAATCGCACGTTAAGGTTCGATCATTTTTTTGTGACGCTGCAAGCCGTGTCCGACGCATTAGGTTTCGGCATCGGACCATTTCCAACGCTCGAGGCCGATTGTGCAAGCGGCCGGCTGCAGACGCCGTTTCCTGAACTGCGGTCGTTAGGGTCTACTTACTACGCGTTGATCTCGCATGACGCTGACAAACCGATTCATATGCGGGCGTTCATCGACTGGCTGCAATCAGTTAGTGCGGACATCGAAACATCACCTGGTTCTTAAGGCGCGAACCGCTCGGGCGGTGAATTGGAATGTGAAATGTTGAGCGGGTGTTCTGAGCATGCGACCGGCGCACAGCCCGCTTGACAAGGCGCCGGCGAGCACCGGATGCATGCACAAATACCGGTTTGCCTTCCGAACGCACTGCTATGATTAGATGTACTGTGCGGTACAGCGGCTTTCACGCCTTCACTGGTCGCAACAACCTGCGTTCCGCGCACCGGCTTTCCACGAACCACGTTTCGGGAGCGGTCATGTTGCGTCAATCATCCAGACTGGCAAGCGAGTCGCCATTGACATCACGCAAGGGGCTGCCCTTCACATTGGGGTTTGCCGGCGCACCGCTTGCCGCGTATCGGTCCCGGCATTTCAAGCGGACGCTTGTATTACCGGTGCCGCTCGCGATCGCGATGTGGTGCATGCCGGTAGCCCACGCGGCCGGACCGCTGCCGCAGAATGGCAGCTTTGTCCAGGGCCAGGGCGCGATCAGCGGCGGCCCCGGTTCGCTCACGATCAACCAGTCCTCGTCCCGTGGCGTGATCGATTGGCACAGCTTCTCGATCGGCACAGGCAACACGGTCACCTTTGACAATGGCTCGGGCACGACACTCAATCGGGTGACCGGCGGCTCGCCTTCGGCAATTCTCGGGAATCTGAAGGCAACGGGCAGCGTGTATTTGGTCAACCCTCAAGGCATTCTGGTCGGTTGGACCGGCGTAATTAGCACGGGCGGTCGATTCGTGGCTTCAACACTCGATCTGTCCGATACCGCATTCATGAATGGCGGGACGCTCGTGCTCGCGGGGTCATCGAATGGGCAGGTGGTGAATCTCGGCAAGATCAGTTCCAGTGGCGGCGATATCTTTCTTATCGCGCACGATGCCGTAGTGAACGGAGGTTCGGTCAGCGCACCGAACGGCACGGCCGAATACGTCGTGGGAAAGCAAGTGGTGCTGTACGAGTCGTCGAGCAGCCGCCAGGTATTCGTGCAGATCAGCAGCAAAGGCACGGTAGTTGATCGCGGTATCACGCAGGCCGCGCAGATCAACCTCGAAGCAGCAGACGGCAATATCTATGCGCTTGCCGGGAGTGGCTCGCGTATCCGCGCGACTGGCACGGCGATGCGCGACGGCCACATCTGGCTGGTTGCCGACAATGGTCACGTCACGCAGCAGGGAACGATAGCGGCAACAAACGTCGATGGTAGCGGCGGCACCGTGGATACACTCGCCAACACGCTCGCTTTGCAAAGCGGCGCGGCAGTGCAAGCGGGACTTTGGAACGTATCGACGCCGAATTTCACCGTCGATAGCGCCACGGCCGGCGCTTTCATGCGCAGCCTGAACGCCGGAACGTCCGTCGATGCCATTGCGACCGGCACCAATGGCGCAAGCGGCGACCTGACCGTTGGTTCGAATCTGGAGTGGCAAGGGCCAGCGTCGTTATCGCTCGGGGCTTTTCGCAACGTGACAATTGCGCCGGCGACGACACTTAAAAACACCGGCAGCGGCAACCTGAGCTTGCGCGCGGACGCGGCGGGCATCGACAACGCCGGCAGCGTGGCCAACCAGGGCATGGTCGACTGGTCGAGCAGCACTGGTTTCGTAAGGTCGTTCTATGACATGAATGGCAGCTACAGCCCTGGCACCATCCTCGCCAACAGCGCGTGGAAAGCCGGTCCGTACAGCGGTTTGTTGACGCAGCTTACCGCCTACAAGCTTGTCAATTCACTTGGCGACCTGAGAAGTGTTGCCAGCGATCTGGCCGGCAACTACGCGTTGGGAAAGGATATCGACGCCAGTGCGACGGGCGACGGCTCCTACGTTCCGCTCGGCGACATCAACACGCCGTTTACCGGGCAATTCGATGGGCAAAGCAAGACGGTGAGTTCGCTGACCCTTGGGCGGCTGGTGGCTGGCGACCCGGCTAGCGACGGCCCGGGGGCAATGGGCATGTTCGGCGTCATTGGCGAGAAGGGGGTGGTGCGCGACCTGAGCGTGAACGGCAATGGCCATCTGGGTCCCTCTGTGAGGGCCTATGTCGGGCTGCTCGCGGGCGCCAACTACGGAACGGTCGTCCGCGGCAGCGCATCGGGCAACCTCAATATTGGCGACGCGGGACCTGCGCAACCGACGAACGTCGATGAAACGACTGCCGGCGGACTCGTGGGCGGCAATTTCGGCACCATCCTGCGCTCGTCGAGCGCGGTCGTCGCTACCACAGGCGGAATGCTCGGCGGTCTCGTCGGCGAAAACGTGGGCGCAATCATTCAGTCGTACTCCACTGGTGCACTAACGTCGTTGGGCTATACGAACGAAGGCGCAGGTGGCCTTGTCGGCTACAACCTGGGATCGATCACGCAGTCGTATTCGACAAGCCCTACCCTGCTTCAGGGCTACTGCCGCGGAAGCGCCGGCACGCCATGTGGCGGCGCGGGACTCGTCGTCGTCAACGAAGGGACCATCAGCCAGTCGTTTGCGACAGGCCTCGTCACCCAGCCGTTCTATCAGCCTATAGGAATCGCACGGACGAATCTCGGCACCATCACAAACGACGTATTCTGGAACAAAGACACGACGGCAGCTACGGTTGGCACCGTGTATGGCACGCCCATACCTGCATCCAGCGGGCTCACGACCGCTCAGATGAGCACGCCCGCATCATTTGTGTCTTATGACTTCGGTCCTGCAGGCGTATGGGCGATGCCTGGTGGAGCGACGCATCTGGTCCTGCGCTGGCAGACCGGCCAATGACGTTACCGCCCCGCGCCGTTGCGATGGCTCCGACGCGGGAGCGGCAGGCAAAACTTCACGACAATTTCTTTCTCGGACGTCATTGACATTCCGGTTTACGCTATGCCTTCCCGCTCAAGTTGCTGAGGCCCGTATTGGACGAACTCCGCGCATTATCCATATTCATTCGAACAGCCGAATGCGGTAGTTTTAATAAGGCCGCACACGCGCATGGCGTGACGCCTCAAGCTGTCAGCAAAACCGTTCGGCAACTCGAACAACATCTTGGCGTGCGACTCTTTCATCGGACCACGCGCAGAAGTTCGCTTACCGAAGAAGGATCGCGATTGCTGGAATCCGTCCGCGAAAGCATGGATGGATTGCGCACCGCGATGGATCGGGTCAAGGACGCGGCGCACGAAAACGAAGGACTTATCCGCATCAGCGCGGGCGGTGCGGTAGGCCGCAGAGTCCTGATTCCCCTGCTTGCTGCATTCAGCAAGATCTACCCGGGCGTCACCTTTGATCTCGTACTTGAAGATCGCGCAACGGACGTGGTCGCCGACCGGATCGATCTTGGCTTCAAGGCCGGCAATGCGCCTACTGCGCAGGTTGTGTCGCGTCGCCTTTTCGCGGTTCAGTTGCTTGTTTGTGCTGCGCCTGCGTATCTCAAGGACCATCCGACGCCGACACGCATTGATGATCTGTCCGGTCATCGGTGTATCGGATACCGGCAGCCTGGCACGGGACACCCAATGCCATGGGAATTTCAGGTGCATTCGGAAACCATTTCGAAAGCGATGCCCTACGCCGTCTGCTGCAGCGACCCGGAAGCCGAGATGCAGGCCGTACTGGCAGGCATGGGTATTGGTCAGATCGACAGCATCAACGCGACGCCGTTTCTGGTTTCAGGCGAGCTTGTCCCCTTGCTGGTCCGCTACACGAGTGCGCGTATGGGCCTGTATCTCTACTACGCGCAGCGCGCCGATATGCCAGGCCGTGTACGTCGCTTCATCGACTTTACAGTCGAGCGGCTGCAAAGCAGTCAGACATTCAGCGTTCCTGTTCCCGAGTTACATGCAATGGCAAAGCGCCAGAGAACAGGAAACTGAAGTTGCGAGCGGCACGCCTGCCGCGTGCGGTACAGCGGCGTCGCTGATTCGTATCGCACCCTTCACACTATCATCAACTTTTGGTTGTGAATCAAACACTTTCGCGCTCTCTACTGCAGACGAGCCGCACTGCTCACAATAGCCTCACATTCTCAAACGAACAGGGGCCCGACAATGAATACCATATCTCTCGTGACCGGCGGCAGCCGTGGTCTTGGCCGCAGTGCGGCGCTGAATATTGCCCGCAAAGGTGGTGATGTCGTCCTCACGTATCTCGGCAATCGCGAAGCGGCTGACGCCACCGTTGCAGACATCGCCGCGCTCGGTCGCAAAGCAATCGCCCTCCAGCTCGACACAGGAAAAGTCGCAGACTTCACAGGTTTCGCAGATCGACTTCGCGAAACACTGCGGACCTGGCAACGCGATAGCTTCGATCATCTGGTGAACAACGCGGGACATGGCGAGGTCGCATCAATCGGAGAAACCACCGAGGCGCAGTTCGATAAACTCGTCGACGTGCATTTCAAGGGCGTCTTTTTTCTCACTCAAACGCTTCTCCCATTGCTCGCGGACGGCGGCCGTATAGTGAACCTCTCGACGGGACTGACGCGAGTTTCGGCGCCCGGCTGGTCCGCCTACGCGGCTGTAAAGGGCGCGGTTGAAATCCTGACTGTCTACATGGCAAGAGAATTGGGCTCGCGCAGAATTGCCGTCAACGTAGTCGCTCCCGGTGCGATTGAAACTGATTTCTTCGGCGGTGCCGTGCGCGATACACCGGAGTTCAATAAGTTTTTCGCGGGCATGACCGCGCTCGGCCGCGTGGGCGTGCCGGATGACGTGGGACCGATGATTGCAAGCTTGCTCGACAACGACAACCGCTGGGTGAATGCACAGCGAATCGAAGTCTCGGGTGGCCAAGGCATCTGAGCGTCGCGTTGACCATCGGGTGGGCGCCCCCGGGTTTCGTGCGAGCCATCCGATGGCGAGGCTATTTTGTTCTGCCGGGTCGGCGCATCCGATTGCGGCACGGCTATGTATGGAAGCAAGGGTCGCTTGCTTACTGCCGTCCAGCTTGCTCGAGAACCAGTGCCTAGGCGGCAAATGGCGTTTTCCTACGCCAATCGGAGATCCCACAACACACCGAGTACGTGTTGCGTGGAACGTTCGACGTATCCCGCACGATGTGCAACGCCGAGGCGACGCCACAACGCAGGGCGCAGCGCATGCATGGCAATGCGCCGGTCGGGCAAAGGCGTAGTGGCTTCATGAGGCAATAGCGCTGCCCCGTAACCCGCCGCGACCAGGCTCTTGATTGCGTCGTTGTAGTTGAGCTGGATGCGTGGCGCAGGGTGGTGACCGCCGGTCGCAAACCACCCCGCAGTCAGACGCGAGAGACGCGTGGTGGAGTCGTTGAGAATGAGCGGCTGAGCCGCGAGCCACTTGGGCGTGATGCGAGCCGGACATTGCCAATGTGCCGGCACGAAGGCCATGACGGGGTCGCGACGCCAAGGCTTTATTGTGAGCCCCGCAATCGGGGGTTGAGGCAGAGCAACCAGCCCGACATCCAGCGTTCCGTCCGCTAGTCGGGACAGCGTTTCATGCGATGTGAGCACTGCAACTTGAATGTCTATAGCCGGATGGTGCTGACGCAGCACCTCGAGCGCTTGCGGCAACAGGTGCGCGATTGCGCCGGTCGACGCACCGAGCCGCACGCGCCCTTCGAGCCCGTCTACCTGGCGGTGAACGTCGTCCAGCGCCTGTTCCGCGTCGGCCAGCAGTCGACGCGCGCGCGCGACCAACATCTCGCCTATTGCCGACGGTCGAACATGTCCGCGCTTGCGTGACAGGAGCGGAGCCCCGATGCGGTTTTCCAGTTCAGCGATGTGCAGGCTGACCGTTGGCGGCGCCAGGTGCAGCGCACGCGCCGCGTGAGCGAATGAGCCACGGTCGACAATGGCGACCAGAGTGCGCAAGCGGTCCAGGCTGATCTCTCGCATGTCAGGGTCCTGATTCAGAAAAACTGAATGTCAGCGTTGTGAAATTCAACTTTCACTATTTTAGCGGTGCGCAGAAGATAGGGGTTCGTTTTCTTTGTCATGACCCAGTCACCGGAGTATTCCGCGCATGAGCTCTCCCCTCGTTTTCATCGACGGCGACCAAGGCACCACCGGATTGCAGATCCACGAACGGCTTCGCGATCGAAGCGACCTGAAGCTATTTACGCTTCCCGCTGCGCAACGCAAGGATCCGAAGCGTCGCGCCGAAGCCATCAACGCCTGCGACATCGCTATCCTCTGCCTGCCCGATGCCGCCGCGCGCGAGGCGGTGGACGCCATTGTCAATCCCGCCGTCAGAGTTATCGACGCAAGTTCCGCCCACCGCACACAACCGGGCTGGACATACGGATTTCCGGAGATGACTGCGGGACAGGCGGAACGCATTGCAAACGCACGCCGGGTCACCAACCCAGGTTGCTATCCGACCGGTGCGATTGGCCTGCTGCGTCCCCTGCTGCAGGCCGGGCTCATACCAGACAGCTATCCGGTCTGCATTCACGCGGTGTCCGGCTACTCGGGACGTGGACGCGCCGGCGTGGAGGAGCACGAGGGGCCGGGCGCCGTCAACGCGCCTTCTTACCAGGTCTATGGGTTGGAACTCGCGCATAAGCACCCCCCGGAGATCCAGCAGCACGCCGGACTCGCGCAGCGTCCGATCTTCGTCCCTGCGTATGGTGCGTTCCGGCAGGGCATCGTGCTGACGGTGCCCCTGGATGTACGGCTGCTGGCACCCGACGTAGACGGCGCCACATTACACGCGTGCCTCACACGCCACTATTGCGGGGCGACGCACGTGCATGTCTTGCCGCTGCAGGAATCAAGCGCCTTGAAGCACCTGGATCCGCAAATGCTGAACGGTACGGACGACATGCGCTTGAGCGTATTTTCCAACACGGCGCACGGGCATGTGCTGCTATCCGCGGTTTTCGATAATCTCGGCAAAGGTGCCTCCGGCGCTGCGGTTCAGAACCTGAACCTGATGCTCACGCAGCAATAGTGGCCGCTGGCTTACGCGGGTCCTGGCAGTCGAATCTCTCAAAATGGCCGCCGAGCGTCCGCTCACCGCTTTTGCGCTGACTGAGCGGCGACCAGCCTTGACCCTTCCCACGTCACAAACAAAGCCGCCTTCATAACCTCATGTAATAGCCCCTCAAACAATTCCGGCGTTGCCACGCCCATAACGGCGCCCTATATTTTTCCTCAGCGCGGGCAGGACCTGCCGACTAGAGTCCGGCCACCGTGTCACGCTTGATCATTACATCGAACACTCCGCGCAACTGCCCTTCCAATGACCCCAGGACCGACGTCGATGAAAAATCTGCCGCTACGCCCCGTCGCATTGTTTCTGTCGATATTTCTCGCCTCCAGCGTCCCGGCACTTGCCGCCGGTCAGATCACATTTGTCTCGCAGGGCGGCAGCTACCAGGAAGCGCAGACCAAGGCGATTCTCGACCCTGCCGCGAAGCTGCTCGGCATCACAGTGAACCAGGACAGCATCCCCGACGCATGGCCGGCGGTCAAAGCCCAGGGCGCAACCGGCAAGCCGATCTGGGACGTGATCGATACCCCCACCGCGAACTGTCTGCGCGGCGGCCGAGAAGGTCTTCTGGAGAAGCTCGACTTCTCGAAGATCCCGAACGCCGCTGCCATGCCCGAGCAATACCGCACGCCCTATTCTGTTGCCTACGAGTTTTATTCGACGGTGATCGGCTACAACAAGAAGTCACTGAAGAAGGTCCCGCAGAGCTGGGCGGATTTCTGGAATGTGAAGGCGTTCCCCGGCACGCGCGCATTGCGCAATGATCCGCAAACCGTTCTCGAGGCGGCACTGCTCGCCGACGGCGTCCCGCGCAACAAGCTTTATCCGCTCGACGTGGACCGCGCGTTCAAGAAGCTCGATCAGATCAAGCCGGACATAACGGTCTGGTGGACGTCCGGCGGCCAGTCGGCGCAGTTGCTGCACGACGGCGAAGTCGATATGGAAATGATCTGGAACGGTCGCGCAAGCGCCGTGCAAAAGGACAATCCCGATGTCGCCTTCACGTATAACGACGGCATCCTGCAGAACACGCAGTTGTGCATCCTCAAGAACGCGCCGAATTTGCCGACCGCGATCCAGTTTTTGAACACCGCCATGTCCCCGGACCTGCAGGCCAACCTGCCCTTGTATATCGACTATGGTCCGGGCAATCCGGCTGCGTTCAAGACCGGCAAGATCACCGCGAAGCGTGCGGCCGAACTGCCCAGCTCGCCCGAGAACGCAGCGAAGCAGGCGCTGATGTCGGAAGAATGGTGGGCCTCGGAGCCGGGCATCCAGGCGAAGGCGCGCTGGCTGAAATTCATGCAATGACGTCCGTAGGTCCGGATTCTCCCGCGCCCGTGTTACAGGGCGCGTTCGCCTTTCTCCACGCACCACATACCTCGTGATCGACACTCTGATACTTGGCGGCGGGTCGGCCGGCTGCGTGCTGGCCGCGCGTCTTTCCGAAGATACCGGCAGACAGGTGATGCTCGTCGAAGCCGGTCGTGATATATCCGCGGCGACCATGCCCGCCGAAGTGCGAAGCCGCTACCCGGGGCGCGCCTATCTCGACGCCGACAACCTCTGGAAGCGTCTTTCGGCGCGCATGAGCACGCCCGCTTCGCCTCGCCGATACGAACAGGCGCGACTCCTCGGCGGCGGTTCCGCGATCAACGCGTTGATGGCCAATCGCGGCGCACCTGCGGACTATGATGAATGGGAATCGCTCGGTGCCAGCGGATGGAACTGGGCGGCATGCCTGCCCGCTTTTCGCAAGCTCGAAACGGACACCGATTTCACGGGTGAACTACACGGTACAAATGGACCGGTCCGGATAGGGCGTACTGAGCGCGCCCGGATTTCGCCGTTCGTGCGCGCGGTGCTGAAGGTGCTGGACCGTTCGGGATACCCGAATCGCGACGATCAGAATGGCCCCTGGGAAGATGGCTCCTTCATCGGTTCGATTGCGGTCAGCGAGCAAGGCGAGCGCATTCCTGCATCAGTTTGCTACCTGACCGATCAAGTCCGCCAACGCCCGAATCTTTCAATCAGGACAGACACAAGCGTTGATCGCATTCTCTTTGACGGAACGCGCGCGACCGGCGCGCTGCTGGGTTCCGGCGAAATCATCCAGGCACGCAATGTAATCGTCTGCGCAGGCGCAATCCACAGCCCGGCGATGCTGCTGCGCAGTGGCATAGGCCCCGCGGACGACCTTCGCGCGCTGGGAATGAAAGTGATCGCGGACCGTCCGGGCGTCGGCGGCAACCTGATGGAACATCCGTCGATCGCCGTATCCGCGTTCCTCAAAAAGTCCGCGCGCACCCTGTTTCCGGAAGAACATCATGAACAGGCGATCGTACGGTTTTCCTCAGGATTACCCGACACGGTTCCCGGCGACATGCACGGCGCGATCCTGTCCCGCTCAGGCTGGCACTCGATCGGGTATCGACTGGGAACGCTGTTTTTCTGGGTCAACAAGTCGTACTCGCGCGGACGGGTGACACTGGTTTCATTGGATGCGCGGGATGAGCCCAAAGTCGAATTCAACATGCTGTCGGACGCGCGTGATCTTGACCGGCTCAAGCTCGCGATTCGCTTTGGCGCGACCGCACTGAGCGATTCTGCGATGACAGAGTGGGCCGGTGCGCTTTTTCCATCGAGTTATTCCCCCCGTGTGGCGAGGGTGGCAGTGCCCGGCGTATGGAACGCCTTGCAGCGCGGCGCATTGAGCGTGCTGCTGGATGTTGCGGGGCCCTGGCGCGCGAGGCTGATCAGGACGCTCGTCACGCAAGGCGTAACGCTTGAGACGCTGCTTGGAGACGACCGGGCAATGACAGAATTCGTCACGCGCTCGGTCGGTGGCACGTGGCATCCATCGGGTACGTGCCGGATGGGCGCGCCTGACAATCCACATGCCGTCACCGGCTCATGCGGCCTCGTCTATGGCGTCGAGAACCTGCGGGTCTGCGATGCGTCCCTCATGCCGTCCATTCCCTGCGCAAATACCAACATTCCGACCATCATGATTGCCGAGCGCATCGCGGAAATGATTCGCTCGGAACCGGCTCAATGAAGCATCGTGATCACGCTGCGTATCCCACGATGCCCTTCACTTCAAGAAACGCCTCAAGTCCCCACTCGCCATACTCGCGGCCGTTGCCCGATTGCCTGAAACCGCCGAACGGTGCGCCCGCGTCCCAAGCCGGGTAGTTGATATGCACGCTCCCCGCGCGCAGACGGCGCGCGACACGTCGCGCATGCTCGCGGTCACCGGACTGCACGTAGGCCGCGAGACCGAAGATGCTGTCGTTTGCCATCGCAATGGCATGCTCTTCGTCGTCGTAGGGGAGTATCGACAGAACGGGGCCGAAGATTTCATCGCGGGCAATGGTCATGTCGGGCCGCACGCCCGCGAAGACGGTGGGACGCACGTAATAGCCATGCGCCAATCCTTCGGGACGCCCGGTACCGCCCGTGACAAGGTCCGCACCTTCGTCGATACCCTGCTGGATCAGCCGTTGAATGCGGTCGAATTGCACCGCGCTCACGACCGGACCAAGCGTCGTGCGTGCATCGTCAGCGGCGCCGACGACGTGCTTTTGCGCAGCCTCGCGCGCTATCGCCACCGCTTCGGCATGACGCGCGGCCGGCACGAACATGCGCGTGGGCGCGTTGCACGACTGTCCGCTGTTGCCAAAGCACGCGTTGACGCCGGATGTGACCGCGGCGGTAAGTTCAGCATCGCCGAGGATGATATTGGCGGACTTGCCGCCGAGTTCCTGATGCACGCGCTTGACCGTGGGCGCAGCGAGCCGTGCAATCTCGATACCCGCGCGAGTCGAACCGGTGAACGACACCATGTCCACGTCGGGATGACTGCACAGCGCGGCGCCGGCGAGCGGACCGTCACCGTTGACGAGGTTGAACACCCCGGGAGGTACCCCTGCAGCGTCGAGCACCTCAGCAAACAGGAGCGCATTGAGCGGGGACACTTCGCTTGGTTTGAGCACCATCGTGCAACCGGCCGCAATCGCAGGCGCGACCTTGCAGACAATCTGGTTGATCGGCCAGTTCCATGGCGTGATCAACGCGGCCACGCCTATCGGCTCGTGCGTGATCAGCGTCGTGCCTTTCATGCGCTGCCAGACAAACGCCTCGCATGTGCGGATCAGTTCCTTCAGATGGCGCGTGCCGAGTCCCGCTTGCCAGCCATGCGCAAGCGCGCGCGGCGCGCCGATTTCGCGTGAAATTACCAGCGCCATTTCTTCGTAGCGGTCCGCATAGGCGGCCAGGATCTTGCGGATCAGCGCAAGCCGCTCGTCGGGCGATGTCGCCGCAAACGAGGCGAACGCATGACGAGCCGCGGCCACCGCGCGGTCGATATCGGCCGGCGTTCCCATGGCGATCTCAGCGAACGTCTCCTCCGTGCACGGATCGATCACGCCGAGCCGGGCCGACCCCAGCGGTTCCACCCACTCGCCGCCGATATAAAACTGCAACGCGTGATTCATCGAAATGACCTCTTGGTTAATGCGTTCAAACACGCGCGGCCGACTTCCGGCTCACCACCACGATCATCACGAGGCATAACGTGATCGCCGTCAGCATGGTGCTGATCGCGGCAATGGTCGGATCGATTTCGTCGCGCAGCGTGACGAACATGCGGCGCGTCAGCGTCTGGTTGGCGCCTCCTGAAACGAACAGCGCCACTACGGTTTCATCGAGCGCCTGAATGAAGACGAACACCGCACCCGAGATCACGCTCGAGCGGATCTGCGGCAGCGTGACCGTCATGAAGCTGCGAAACCGGTTCATGCCGAGACTGCGCGCCACCATTTCCTGCGTGGGATCGAAAGTGCGAAGATCCGCGCCGACCGCGATCAGGACATACGGCAGCCCGAGCATGGTATCGGCGAGGATCAGGCCGCCAAGTGTATTCACGTAACCGGCCTGCGAGTACACGAAGAAAACCCCGACCGCCACGATGATGATCGGCACCATCAACGGCAGCATCAGCAAGGTCCGCATGTACCGCATGAACCGGTGCGTCCCGTTCTGGATGGCGTAGGCGGCAGCCACGCCCAATGGCGTGGCCAGCAGCGACGCGCACACAGAAGCAATCAGCGTGGTGCGGGCCGCGTCTATCCAAGCGGAATTGCCGAAGAACGTGTGATACCAGCGAAGGGAATATCCGGGTGGCGGGAAGGTCATGAAGCGGGTGTCGGAGAACGACAGCGGCACGACGATCAGGATCGGCACCATCAGGAAGACGAGGATCACGACCACTCCGGCTGCCAGCGCCACGCGTGCGAAAGAGAGCCGGTTCATTTTGCCCCCAATGTCTTTTCGAGCGGCACTACGCGGCTCGCCGCATAAAAGATGGCGAACACGCAGACCAGCAGGACCACGCTGACTGCACTCGCCGCGCCCCAGCTGTTATAGATCTCCACATTGCGGCTCACGACCATGGACACCATCACCGACTTGCCGCCGCCCATGAGTTCGGGCGTGATATAGAAGCCGAGGCACAGGATGAAAACGAGCGTCACGCCCGCGATCACGCCGCTCATGGACAACGGCAGGAACACCCGCAAGAAAACGTGCAGTGGCGAGCCGCCGAGGCTCGCGCCGGCATGCGAGAGGTTCGCGGGGATCTTCTGCATCGCGGAATAGAGCGGCAGCACCATGAACGGCAGCAGGATGTGCACCATGGCGATTACCGTACCGATCTGGTTGTAGCCGAGTTGCAGCGGGTGGTCGGTCAGGCCGCTCGCCATCAGCAGCTTGTTGACCACTCCGGTGCGCTGCAGCAAGACGAGCCAGGCGTAGGTACGCACGAGCACGCTGGTCCAGAACGGCAGGATCACCATGCCGAGGATCAGCGTGCTGAATCTGGGCGAGACGGACGCGGCGAGATAAGCGACCGGATAACCCAGCAACAACGTAATGACCGTCACGATGAAGCTGAGCTTGAACGTCAGCAGGAAGGTATCGAGATACACGCCGGTGAACACCCGCTCGTAATTCGCGAGCGTGAAGCCGTGATTCCAGATGGACTGCCACGACAGCCATACGAGCGGCACCACCAGCAGCAACACGATTACGACGAGCGCGGGCGTCATCAGCAGCCACATCGTCCGGTCTTCGCGACGCTGGTATTGCCGAAAGGGATCGGAGCGCGCGATGACGCTCGTGCCCTGCCCTGAAAGAATCCGGTTGGCGATTGACATCATGCACCTACGGCGTCGAGGAACTGGTACCACGCAGCGACGAGGCGAACCCCCGGCGCGCGCAACGAATGAAACGGCACGGGATCGAGCCCGGCTGAAGCCAGCAGCGACAACTCCGGCCGCTCGCCCATCGCGAGCGCCGCCGCATGCTGACCCAGCAGGCTCGCCATTGCAATGCCTGCTCCGTTATAGCCCAGACAAAAAGTCGTGACGTCGTCGCTGCGTCCTACATGCGGCAACGAATTGAAAGTCATGCCTACATATCCCGACCACTGATACTCCACCTGCACGTCCGCGAGTTCCGGAAACAGCTCGGCCATGGCGCGCTGCAGTGCGTCGAAACCCGTGGTCTGCCCTTCCTTGCCAAACGCGTCGCGGCCACCGAACAACATGCGGCCATCGACCTTGCGGAACCACTTCATCATGCGCCGGGTTTCCGTATAACTCCGGTGATTCGCCATCAAGCGGGCATCGAGTTCGGGAGACAGACGGGCTGTCGCTATCATCGCGCTGCGAAACGGCACGAGTTCGCGCTGATAGTCCGATGTCGCAGGCGTCAGGTTCGAGTATGCGTTCGTCCCGACAATCACCTGCTTTGCCCGCACGGTTGCATTCGGCGTACGCAGGATAGCGCCCGCACCGCCGTCCAGGCGATGCATGTCCAGCACAGGGGTATTTTCATGAATGGCGACGTTGCGTTGCGTCAGCCCGTCGGCCATGCCACGAACATAGTGAAGCGGAAGAATCGTGCCGGCGTCGGCACTCAGCACACTGCCGACAAACGCTTTGGAGCCGGTCTCGTGCTGCGTCTCGGCACGCGACAGCACGGACATGGAGGTGTCGCCAAGTTGCGTGCGCACCCAGTCGGCCTCCGCGCGGATGCCTTGCAATGCACGTTCGGTATGGGCGCACCGCAGGCTTCCGGTATGTTCGAAGCGCGCGTTTTCGAGCTTGAATTCATCGATTAACCTTTCCACCATGCGCACGCCGTCATGCGCGAGTCGGTGCATCGTGCGTGCGGCTTCGAGTCCGTGCATGCGCTCGATGGCCGGAAACGACAAGCGAAACTTCGACGACACTACGCCGCCATTACGCCCGCTTGCCCCCCAGCCGACCGGATTGGCGTCGAGCACGACCGCCCGCACGCCGCGTTCATGCAACGCATGCGCCGCCGACAAACCCGAATACCCCGCGCCGATAATTGCGACATCGGTGTCGATATCGCTTGCAAGCGGGGCGCGCGGCACGGGTTCCGGACCCGCCATGGCCCGCCATAACGATGGCGCAAGCGGCCGTGCCGGCGGCGTGTTCATCATGCTGCGCGCGCTTCTGCTTCGACCGCGTCCGCGAGCGCGCCAAGCGTCGCGAACGTGAAGGTCGGCGTTGTCACGGCATCGGGCGTGGGCGTTGCGCCGAATCCTTTTTGTCCCTGACGCCGCTCGATCCAGCATGTCGAATAACCAAGTTCGGTCGCGACGCCGATATCGTGATACTGGCTTTGCGCTGTATGCAGGATCTCGCCGAACTTGTAGCCGAACGCGGCTTGCCGGCCGCGGTTGTAGGCGAAGAATTGCGGATTCGGTTTTGCGACGCCCGTCTCGTCACAGCAGACGGTATCGTCGAACGGATCGCCGAGCGTGTGTGCGTACGACGACAGTGCGACGCGGTCCGCATTGGTCATCGCGACAAGCCGGAAGTGCTTGCGCAAGCGCTTCAATGCTGCGACCGAATCCTCGAATGCGGGCCAGTCGAGCACGTCGCGCTGAAACGCGGCAGCGGTCTGATCGTCCGAGGGCAGGCCGAGTTCATTCGCAAGCGACTGGTAGACCTTCGACATCGCCTTGCTCGAACGGCCTGGAAAAGCCGCACGGCCACGCATGTACGGCTCGAAGATCTGGTCGTCGGTGAGGTCGCGGGCCGCGTCGCCACCGAGACGCCTCACGGAAGCCAGCACGCCCCGCTCGAAGTCGATCAGCGTTCCCACCACATCAAACGTCAACACCTTGAAGTCCGTCAGTTTCATTTCGTAATCCTCTATAGTTCGTCAAATAACACGCGTTGAGCCTGCGCAATACGCGTTGGAAAGATTCAGCCAGGCACGACGATGGTGTCCTGCGGATCGAGCACGACCGTCATTTGCGCGCCCGCAGCCGGGATGCGCTGACGTGCGTCATGACTGCCGGGTTGACGCAGGCTGATGGCCGTGCCGTCGGCAAGCGTTGCGAACACGCGCAGGCTTTCGCCCTGATACAGCACTTCAGTGACGCGACAGACAAGCCGGTTCACGCCGGAGTGGTTCAGCGCGGTATCGATGACGAGTTTCTCCGTTTGCACTGCAAGCAGGAGCGTGTCGCCATGCGGCAGCGGATGTGCCGTGCGCAACAGCGTGTTGCCGAGCATCACAGCGTCTTCTCCTGCACGCGTGACGGGCAACATGGACGCTTCGCCGATGAAACTCGCGACGAAAGCGTCGCAAGGCCGGTCGTAGAGACGCTCGGGGTGTCGATCTGCACCAGTTTGCCGTTGCGCATCACGGCGACGCGGTCGCTCATGGTCAGCGCTTCACGCTGGTCGTGTGTTACGTAGACGATGGTCGCCTCGAGTTTCCTGTGCAGGCGCCGCAGTTCGATCTGCATGGTTTCGCGCAATTGTTTGTCGAGCGCCGAGAGTGGTTCGTCCATCAGGATCAGTTGCGGCTCGAACACCATGGCGCGCGCGAGCGCGACGCGCTGGCGCTGCCCGCCCGACAACTGGCTGATGCCGCGGCTCTCGTATCCGCCGAGTTCCACCATGGCAAGTGCGTCGGACACCTTGCGGGCCCATCCGGCCTTTGGCTGACGTCGTGCGCGCAACGGAAACGCGACGTTCTCGCCGACGCTCATATGCGGAAACAGTGCGTAGTTCTGAAACACGATGCCGATGTCACGCTTATGCGGCGGCGCGAATGTAATGTCGCGATCGCCGACCCAGACCGAGCCGGAACTCGGCTGGACGAAGCCGCCGAGAATGCCGAGCAAGGTGGTCTTGCCGGAACCCGACGGCCCGAGCAACGAGACGAATTCGCCGGGCGCGATATCGAGCGAAACGTCGTCGAGTGCGACAACCGCGCCGTAGCGCTTTGCAGCCGACCGGATCGATACTCCTGCTTTCGCCCTTGCATCCATGCTGGTTTCTCTCGTTGGTATTCATGCCGGGACATGGGTTTTCATGTATCGGTCAAATCGAATATACGGCGCGTTTTTATTGGCGGCAATTCCCGAATTGTTGGATCAGGCATAACATGAGGTCATGCCCAATCTACGCAAGAAACTGCCGAGCGCCAACGCGCTGTTTGTTTTCGAGGCCGCGGCGCGCTGCGGAAACTTCACGCGCGCCGCACAGGAACTGTATGTGAGCCAGCCGGCAGTCAGCCGCATGCTGGCGCGCATGGAGGACCATCTCGGCGTGCAGTTGTTCGAGCGCGCGCGCGGCGGTATCGAACTGACGGAAAACGGCCGCATTTTGTACGGGAAGATTTCGGAGGGGTTCAACGGTATCGAGGGGGCGATTCGCGAGATCGAAGCGCGTTCGACCGGGGTGGAATCCGTGACGCTCTCGGTTTCCACCGCCTTTACCACGCACTGGCTGATGCCGCGAATGAACCGGCTCAACAAGGCGTTTCCGTCGGTGGACCTGCGATTCCAGTTGATTTCGGGGCGTATTGGCGGTCCGCTGATCGACGTGGACCTCGGCATGCGGTTCGTGACTCAGGACGAGATCGATGAAAACAGCGTCCTCGTCATGCCCGAACTCCTGCTGCCGGTGTGCAACCAGCGCTATCACGATCAACGGTTAATTAATTCAGCTGGCGAGCACGAAGACACGGTGATCGTCATGGACGACGAAGAGCGCGGCTGGCACGACCGCTTTGCAGCGTTCGCCGGACATCGGCGGCGCGCAGCGCATATGCTCAGTTTCAACGATTACGCCATCGTGGTTCAAGCCGCGCTGCTTGGTCAGGGCGTGGCGCTCGGCTGGCTTAACGTGGTATCGCACTGGATTGCGCAAGGCGCGTTGATGCCGGCGGAGCAGGAACTGATTGCAACGCATCGCCGCTGCTGTCTGGTTTCGCCGCCCAACCGGCCACTGCGGCCGATCGTCAAATCGGTGCGCGACTGGATCATCGAAGAGACACGCTCGGACATGCGCACGGTCGAGACCGCGTATCCGGGTCTTGGCGTGCGCAATGCGCTCAAAAGCGCGGGGCTGGTGCTGAATTGACGAGGGCGCTGTGCTCGTGCGTGGTGGCCTTGCCGCGCGCGCGCTTCAGGAACGCGGTCGGCGTCATGCCGCAAAACTGCTTGAAGTGTCGCGCAAGATGGCTTTGGTCGAAGAAGCCGACTTCAGCCGCGACCATGGAGCCGGGCACGCCTGCCAGCAGCAGCATCTGCGCGCGCTCGATTCGCAAGCCGCACAGGTACCGGTAAGGCGACGACCCAAACTGTTGCCGGAATACCGTAACGAATCGCGGCACGCTCAACGCCGACAATTCGGCAAGCTGCGCGAGCGTCACGGGTTCATCGAAATGCGCTTCTATGAAAGCGCGCGCTTCACTGAGCGCTACGGTGGATTTCATGGCGGCGCCACTGCGGGTTGCATGATGGATTCGGCAGCGAACCGCCGCACGGAAAAGGGATCGAGCGCAATGGGTGTACTGCCTGTATCGATGAGTTCAGCCAGCGTCTCGCCGACGCCCGGGCCAATCTGGAAACCTGATCCGCAAAAACCGAACGCGTAGAAAAGACCGTCCACTTTCGAACTCGGACCGATCACCGGTTCGCCGTCGGGCAGATACCCCTCTACGCCGCTCCATACGCGAATCACGTTGAGTGCGCCCAGCGCCGGCACCATGCGGCGAAACTGCTTCATCTGGCGCACGGTGTTTTCGGGCAGCACGCTGGCGCGGCGCGTGGCGGCGTCGGCGGGACCGGGAGGACCGCCGCCCAGGATGATGTTGCCGCGCGGAATCTGCCTGAAATAAACGCTTTCTTCCTTGATCGATGTATAGACGCCCATCGACGCCTTGAAGACGTAAGGCACTGGCTCGGTCACCGCCATCTGCGGGCCGCTAGCCCGAATGGGCACGGGCTCTCCAAACTGCCCGCTGAGCTTGCTCGCCCATGCGCCAGCACAGATCACGACCTGCGCCGCGCGGTACACGGTCCCGTTCGCGCTCTCCACGCGGAATGTATCGCCATCCTTATCGACGCGAACGATCTCCGTATTCTCGACAATCAACGCGCCGAGACGCGCCGCCGCACGACCGAACGTCGGTGCGGCAAGTCGCGGATTGGCATGACCGTCGAGTGGAGAAATGGACGCGGACAGCACCTCGCGGCCGAGAAACGGAAAGCGCCTGAACACGGCTTCGCCGTGCAACACCTCGAGATCGAGACCGTATTCGCGCGCCTCCTGCGCGTAGCGGTCGAAATACTCGGCATCGTGTGCGTGATAGCAGACCCGCGTATGGCTCGACGGCAGGAATTCGACGTCCTCGCCAAGCAGTTCACGCGCGTTCTGCCAAATCCTGAGCGCACGGCTGGCCATGGCGAGTTGTGGCAGCGCGCGGCCTTGCCTTCGAATGCCGCCGAAATTTACGCCGCTCGCCTGCTGTCCCGTAAGACCGCGTTCGAGCAGGATCACCGAACGATTGCGACGCCGCAAGAAGAACGCTGTACTCGTGCCCATGATGCCGCCGCCGATCACGATCACATCGGCGCGGGTGGCAGATTGACTCAACGCGGTCATTCGTCGGGCTCCTCGACGAGCGCCATTGGCAGCGGCTTGACCGGCGCCTGGCCACGCAGCCGTCCGACTGACGACAACGGCACCGAAGCTGCTGCCGCAATCACTTCGGCGCCCGCATGCGCGCAGTATCGTCCCTGGCAACGCCCCATGCCAACACGCGAGAACGCTTTCGCCCTGTTGGCTTCCTTCGCGCCCGTCTCGCGCACCACGCGGCGCAACTCGCCGGCGGTGACCGCTTCGCATCGGCAGACAATGGTTTCGTCGGGCATCGATGCCACGAGACGCGACGGCCATGGAAACGCAATGCGCAGGCCATTGGCAAATCGAGTGAAGCGGGCTAGCTCGGTCTTGTGCTTCGACATTGATTCGGCCATCCCTTCCGGCTGCATGCCGGCGGCTTTCAGCACGGCCAGCGCGGCAATGCGTCCGCTGCATTCGGCGGCATTCGCGCCGCGCACGCGGGCGCCGTCGCCTGCAATATAAATCCCATCGATACTGCTGCGGCCTTCGTCATCAGTCGAGACGAGCCATTGCTGCGCGGCTTCATCGAAGCGCATTTCGCAACCGGCGAGATCCGCAAGCTGGGTTTCGGGCCGAAGGTGATAGCCGAGCGCCACGGCGTCGCACTTGATATCGACGGGCACGCCGCTTTGCGATGCAGCGCGCACACCCGAGACGCCGATTTCCGGCGTGCCAGTGATCTCCATCGGCCGCACGCCGCGATAAATCCTGACGCCCGCGCGCCGCAGCACCGAGATCAGCGCTATACCGTTTTTCAGCGCACCAGGAATGGCCAGGAGCTTCGGCAAGGCGCGAAGACGCTGGGCAAACGTGGACGTGTCCAGCACCGCCATGACGCCTGCGCCCGCTTTCACGTATTGCGCCGCGACCAAATACAACAGCGGGCCGGTACCCATGAACACGACACGCGCACCGATTGCGCAGCCTTGCGATTTCAGTGCGACCTGCGCGCCGCCGAGACTGTAGGTGCCTGCGAGCTGCCAGCCTTTTACCGGCAGCAGGCGATCCGTCGCGCCGCTGCAGATGATGAGTGCATCGAACTCCATGGTCCGGTATTGCCCGTCATTCACGAGATGCACCGTGCCCGGTGTGATGTTCCAGACGAGTGTGTGGGGCAGATAGTCGATCTTGCCCTTGAGCGCGTCGAAGTCCAGATGCAACGACTGCGCATGCGCGGCCTCCGTGCCATAGAGCGTTGCATATGAACGGGTGAAGCCGTCGGGCTGCCGCCTGTAGATCTGGCCGCCGTCCTTCACGCCTTCGTCGATCACGGTGGGGCGAAGCCCGCCCAACACCAGTTCCTGCGCCGCACGCACGCCTGCGGGCCCCGTGCCGATCACGATCACACGCCGAGCCATACGCCCTCCTCGTGCGACCCGAGCCGGGTCACGATCGACATGCCCGGCTGCGCCACCGTACTGCATGCGCGCAGCCGCTCGCCGCCCGCCGTCCACACCCAGCAGTCCTGGCACGCGCCCATCAGGCAGAATCCCGCGCGCCGGCCATCGCCGAAATCGGAATCGCGCAGTGACTTCACGCTGGTCAGCAACGCGACCATCAGCGTGTCACCCTCCGCGGCCTGGCGTTCCACGCCGTCGACGGTGATCGTGAAAGTTTTGCGCCCGGTCTCGGCCAGCCGCACGAAACGTCCGCTCATGCTGCGACGGTCTCCGAGGTTTGCATGCGGTTGAGTTCGGCGAGCGAGTGATGACAGAGAATCTCAGCGCCCGACGGCAGCTTCTTCATGGAAGGCGGCGTGGCGTTGCACATTCCGTCGATACGAACCCCGCAGCGCCCGCGGAAACTGCACAGCTCTGCAATATCCTCGCTCGGACCCATTGCAGGCAGCACGGTCTCGCCGATCTCGCGGCGCGCATCGAGCCAGCCCGGCTGCAACGCGGGCACCGAGCCGACCAGCAATTCCGTGTACGGGTGGTACGGAGGCGCCGCGAGCACGTCGCGCTGGCCCGCTTCCACGCGATGACCCGCATACAGCACGATCACTTCGTCGCAGATGGAACGCACGGTCGAAATATCGTGGCTGATGAACATCAGCGACACACCAAGCTCACGGCGCAACTCCGCGAGCAAGTCCAGGATGGCCGCGCCGACCACGGTGTCGAGGGCAGAGGTGACTTCGTCGCAGAGAATCAACGACGGTTTCGCCGCGAGCGCGCGTGCGAGGTTGATCCGCTGCTTCTGTCCACCCGAGAGTGCCGCAGGCGTGCGCCCGGCAATCGACGCCGGCAGCTTCACCAGGTCGAGCAGTTCCAGCATGCGCTTGCGCGCGTCCGACCCGCGCAGCTTGTGATAGAAATTGAGCGGACGTCCGAGAATGTCGGCAATCGTATGGCTCGGGTTCAATGCGGTATCGGCGTTCTGGAACACGATTTGAATCTGCCGGTACTGCTCTGCCGTGCGTTGCGACAACTGAGCGGGCAGCGGCTTGCCGTCGAAGAACACTTCGCCGCGCGCCCGGCCGACAAGTCCCGCGACCACGCGCGCAAGCGTTGTCTTGCCAGAACCCGATTCACCGATGACGCCAAGCGCGCTGCCGCGTCCAATGGACAGGCCGACGTCGTCCAGCACGCGCACCGCAGGCACGCCAAACCGGTCGACACGGCCATATCCCGCCGAGAGCGCGCGAATCTCGAGCAACGGACCCTTGAGCGACTCCGCACGAGTGCGCACGATTGCTTCGGGTTCGGGCCTGCGCGTGGCCGCGAGCAATTGCCGCGTATAGGCATCGGCGGGAGCGTCGAGCACTTGCGCCACCGGCCCGTTCTCCTTCACGCAGCCGCCGTTGAGCACGACGATCCGGTCGGCCATCTGCGCGACGACCGCAAGATCGTGCGACACGTAGATTGCCGTCGTTCCGAGCTCACGGATCACTTTCTTGAAGGCCGCCAGCACTTCGATCTGCGTCGTCACGTCGAGCGCGGTGGTGGGTTCGTCGAACACGACCACTTGCGGGTCCGTGATCAGCGCCATTGCGGCCATCACGCGCTGCAACTGGCCGCCCGAGACCTGATGCGGATAGCGCTCGCCGATCGTATCCGGCTCTGGCAACGCGAGGGCGCGGAACAAGCCGACTGCTTTCGCACGCGCCGCATCGCGCGACATGAGCTTGTGCAGCAGCGCCGGTTCCGTGACCTGATCCATGATGGTGCGCGCCGGGTTGAAACCCGCCGACGCGCTCTGGGCAACATACGCTACCGTGCGGGCACGCAGCGCGCGCCGGCCTTTCACGTCGAGCGAGAGCACATCGAACTCGCCCACTCGCACGGAGCCGCTGCTGATCGAACATCCCGCGCGCGCGTAGCCGAGGAGAGCCAGCGCGATGGTCGTCTTCCCCGACCCCGACTCGCCAATCAGCGCCAGCACTTCGCCGCGCCTGACCGTGAAGTCCACGCCCTTCACGATCTCGACCACTGGATCGGGCGCCGCGCCCGCAACCACGCGCAAGCCCCTGACCTCGATCATGCTGCTGCCCGTATCGGCTTCGGGGTTCGTATAAGTGGACGTATGAGTGGCCGTATAAGTTGACATCACGCACCTCCTTGCGCACGCGAGCCTCGGCGGCGCAGGTTGTCGATGAACAAATTCACGCCGATCGTGAGCGTCGCGATGGCAATGGCCGGCATCAGCACGGCGAGCGAGCCGTCCGCGAGGCCGCCAATGTTTTCGCGCACGAGCGACCCCCAGTCGGCATTGGGCGGCTGCACGCCAAGACCGAGGAAACTCAGTCCGCTCAAAAGCAGCACGATAAACACGAAGCGCAAGCCGAAGTCGGCGAGCATGGGATGGATCATGTTAGGCAACACTTCGCGGCGCGCAATATAGAAGAGGCCCTCGCCGCGCGCCCGGGCGACCTGCACGTATTCCAGCGTCATCAGGTTCACCGCGAGCGAGCGCGAGATCCGGAACGCGCCGGGAATGTAGGCGAGCGCGGCGACGCCGGTCAGCATCGGAATAGACGAACCGAATGCCGCGATCACGACCAGCGCGAGCACTTTGCTCGGAATCGAGATGAGTGCATCGAAGAGACGGCTCATGATTTCATCCGGCCATCGGCCTGACACCGCCGCGAGCAGACCGAAGAACGTGCCGATCACGCTCGCGAGCAGCGCGGCCATCAACGCGAGGCCGACCGTATAGCGCGTGCCGTAGAGAATCCGGCTGAGCATGTCGCGGCCGAGGTAATCGGTTCCCAGCGGAAAGGCGCGGCTCGACGGCCCGAACACGTCGACCGAAGAAAGCGCGCCGGCCTTGTAAGGCGCGATCAGCGGTCCAATGAATGCAATGATCATCCAGAACAGCACGATCACGAGGCCGATAAGACCCAGCACCGAGAAGCGCCGCAGGAGCCTCTTGAAGAGGCCTTGCCTCTTCGGGGCGATTTCCACGATGGGCGCGCCCGGCGTGACCGGTATGCCTGTCGCGTCGACCGCCGGGTCGCTGTAAAGCTCGGTGCCGGCATGCGGCAGAGGGGGATGGGCAGGTCGGTTCATCGTTGACGCAGCCTCGGGTTTGAAACGATTTGAGCCAGATCGGCAATCAGCACGAGCGCCAGGTAAGCCGCGCAAAAAACCATCACGCAACCCTGCACGAGCGGCATGTCGCGGTTGGTGACGGCATCGACCATCAGGCTCGCAAGACCGGGATAATTGAAGATCGATTCCACGATCACCACGCCGCCGAAGAGGTAGGAGAGGCTCAGCGCCACGGCGTTGGCAATCGGACCAATGGTATTGGGCAACACGTGGCGCAGCACGACACGCATGGGCGACGCACCCTTGAGGATCGCCATCTCGACATACGAGCTATTGAGCTGGTCGAGCACGGCGGCGCGCGTCATCCGCGACATCTGCGCCACGATCACGCAGCACAGCGTCATCACGGGCATGGCATAGATGCGCAGCAAACCGCCGAACGACGACACTTCCGACAAGTAGGACAACGCCGGCAGCCAGCGCAGCTTCACCGCGAAGACCAGCACTGCGATGGTCGCAATCAGGAACTCCGGCACCGCGACGGTGGAAAGCGTCAGCACGTTGAGCACGCGGTCGAGCAGCGAACCGCGGAACATCGCCGATGAAATCC
The DNA here is from genome assembly GCF_001557535.2 of Burkholderia sp. PAMC 26561. NCBI lineage: Bacteria > Pseudomonadati > Pseudomonadota > Betaproteobacteria > Burkholderiales > Burkholderiaceae > Burkholderia > Burkholderia sp. PAMC 26561. The sequence continues at coordinate 1,200,759 of NZ_CP014315.1, read as the reverse complement.
CGATCAGCAAGGCTACCGGCACGGACACGATCGTCGTGAGTCCCGCCAGCACGAGCGAGTTAGGCAGGCGCGTGGCGATCATCTGGCTGACCGGCAAGCTGTTCGACATCGACGTGCCGAAGTTGCCCGAAAAAATTTGATAGAGCCACTCGAAGTAGCGTTGCAGCGCAGGCTGGTCGAGACCAAGCTGATGCCGCAGCGCCGTCACGGCTTGCGGTGTCGCAGCCTGCCCGAGTGCCTGCTGCGCGGCGTCGCCGGGAAGCAGGCCCGTGATGGCAAACACGACCGCCGACACGAGCAGCAACGTGAGCAGCGCAATGCCGAGGCGCGCGGCGATGAGTCTTTGCGCGTGAGCTTGCATGGATTCGCCTCCTTCGTTGAGACCGCGCGCTCGCAGTACGCGGCGCGCGCAACACCTGATACCTGGCCGAACCGCCTGACAACGGCTAGCCGACGGCCCGCGTTCAGCTCGTGAGCCAGACATGCTCCGCGAACGCGAAACCCATCAGGCCTGCGAGCGGAATCGATCCGAGTCCCTGCAGCTTGCTCGTGTAGGCATCGAGCGAACTCTGGAACATCGGAATGCCGATACCGCCTGTTTCATGCACCAGCACCTGCATGTCGCCGTAGATCTTCTTGCGCTTCGCGTCGTCGGGTTCACCGCGCGCTGCCACCAGCATCTGGTCGAATTTCGGGCTCTTCCAGTTGGCTTCGTTCCACGGCGCGTCCGACTTGAAGAACTGTGTGAACAGCACGTCT